>CAIXWQ010000973.1 GCA_903923175.1 uncultured delta proteobacterium
CCGCGAGCGTCGGGTAGTTGAAGACCATCTCGATCAGGGTCTCCACGCTGCCTCCCAGGGTCATGATCGCGAGGCCGATGTGGACGAGCTCGGCCGCGCGCTCGCCGAGGCAGTGCACGCCGACGAGCTTGCGGGTCGCGCGCTCGAACACGAGCTTGATCAGCCCCTCTCGGTCGCCGGTGATCTTCCCGCGGGCGTTGTCGCGGAAGAACGCGCGGCCGACGACGACGTCGACCCCCTTCGCGATGGCGTCTTCTTCGCTGGTGCCGGCGAAGGAGACCTCGGGGATCGTGTAGATGCCGTAGGGCAAGAGCGTGCCGACGTTGCGCTTGTAGGCGAGGTCGAAGGCGTGGACGACCGCGACGCGGGCCTGCTCCATCGAGGTCGAGGCGAGCGCGGGGAAGCCGATCACGTCGCCGGCCGCGTACACGTTGGGGACCGAGGTGCGGAAGGTCGCGGGGTCGACGGTGAGCGTCCCGCGCTTGTCGGCGGCGAGGCCGATTGCCTCGAGCCCGAGCTCACGCGTCCGGCCCGCCCGCCCCGCCGCGAACAAGAGCCGGTCGGCGTCGATGCTCGAGCCGTCGGAGAGCGTCGTGCGCACGGCCTCGCCGACCCGCTCGACCTTGGTGTGGCTCACGCCGAGGCGCGTCTCGACGCCGAGCGCGTTCATCGCCTGGCGCAGGCGCTCCGAGAACTCCGCGTCGAGGAAGGAGAGCAGCTCGGGGCGCGCATCGACGAGCGTGACGGCGGTGCCCAACGCCGCGAACATGCACGCGTACTCGCAGCCGATCACGCCAGCGCCGAGCACCGTCATGCGCTCGGGGAGCCTATCGATGCCGAGGATGGTGTCGCTGTCGTCGATCGCGGGGTCGTCGAAGGGGATCTCGGCGGGGCGATGGGGCTCGCTGCCGGTGGCGATGAGCACGAATTCGCCCGTGATCCGCAGCGGCGGCGCGCCGCGGCCCTCGACCTCGACGGTGTGCGCGTCCAGGAAGCGGCCGACGCCGTGGAGCGTGGTCACCGAGTGCCGATCGAGGTTCCAGCGGATGCGATCGACCTCCTGGCGCCGCACCGCCTCCTTGCGCGACAGTAGTTTGGGCGTCGCCTTGTCGCGATCGAGGTCGATGTGGATGCCGTACAGGTCGCGGTTCCGGTAGCCGGAGAGCACCAGCGCGGCCTCGCGCAGCGTCTTCGACGGGAGCGTCCCCGTGTGCACGCAGGCGCCACCAGGCTCCGTGGCGCGCTCGACGAGCGCCACCTTCTTGCCGAAGTAGGCGGCCTGCGCCGCCCCCTTCTCCCCCGCCGGCCCACCACCGAGAACGATCAGGTCGTAGTCGTGAGTCACCGCGGCAGGGTATCGCGAGGTCGACGCGACTCGCACGACGGTTGATCGCGCCGCAGCGCGTCGCAGGCCACTTCCCCGCGGCGATGGCCCGGTCCACGCGCGCTTCGCGCTCGCAGGGGCGCTGCTATCGACGCTGCTGGGCCACCTTCGGCCTCGAGACGTTGCGCGCGCACGACGACGCCGAGCCGCTGCCCCGCCGAGCGCGAGGGGCTCGCGACGATGCGCGGCTGCAACGCGGCGGGCCGTGCGATCTCGACGGCGCGGCGCCCGATGGGCACGGACCGATGGCCCTCGCGCTCTCGGACGCGCGCTCGACGCCCGACGCGGACGCCGCGGTGCGAGGCGCGTGCACGGGGCCGCCCCACCCACGTGCCGCGGGTCGCGACCGCGCGGCTGACGCGCGCGCGCGCGGCGTGGACCAGCGTCGCCGCGTCGTAGTCTACGCACCACCGCGGCGGATCGAGCGCGGTTGAAAGGTCCGTCGCAGGTGCGCTACGACGGCGCCCAATGAGCTCCACCGGTCACGCATCCCACGACCCCCGCGACGCGTTTCAGCCGACCCTCGACGGCTTCGCCCTCGTCCTCGGCGCGTCCAGCGGCTTCGGCGAGGCGTGCTCGCTCGCCCTCGCCCGCGCGGGCATGAACGTCGTCGGCGTCCACCTCGATCGCCGCTCCACGATGCCGCACGTCGAGGAGATCCAGGCGAAGGTGCGCGGCTACGGCCGCGAGGCCTGGTTCTACAACGTGAACGCGGCCGACGAGCTGAAGCGCCGTGACGTGCTCGACGACGTGAAGCGCCGCCTCGAGGAGCGCGGCAAGGGCGAGTCGATCCGCGTGCTGATGCACTCGCTCGCGTTCGGCACGCTGCTGCCGTTCGTGGCCGACGGGGCGCCCGGCGAGAAGGCGCCGAACGAAGAGGCCTCTCAGCGCCAGATCGAGATGACGCTCGACGTGATGGCGAACTCGCTCGTGTACTGGACGCAGGACACCTATCGCCGCGGGCTGTTCCACCCGCACGGGCGCGTGTTCGCGATGACCTCGACCGGCTCCTGGTCGGTCTGGCCGAAATACGGCGTCGTCTCGGCCGCGAAGGCGGCGCTCGAGAGCCACGTCCGGGTGCTCGCCTACGAGATGGGGCCGCGCGGCATCACCGTGAACGCGCTGTGCGCCGGGGTCACCGACACGCCGGCGCTGCGCAAGATCCCGGGCAACGATTCGATGATCGCGGCCGCGCTGCGCAAGAACCCGTCGCACCGGCTGACGACCGTCGAGGATGTCGCGCGCGCCCTCCCAGTGCTCTGCCAGCCGGGCCTCTACTGGATGAACGGCAACACCATCAACGTCGACGGCGGCGAGGCGATCGCGGGCTGATGTTCCTGAAGACGCGCGACGACCGCGGGCGCGAGCTCGTCTTCCACCACCCGCCGCGGCGCATCGTCTCGCTGGTGCCGAGCGACACGCTGACGATCGCGCGCCTCGCCGGTGTCGAGCGCCTGGTCGGGCGCACGGACTACTGCGTCGAGCCCGCCGGCGAGATCGACGGCGTGCCGCGCGTCGGCGGGACCAAGGACGCGAAGGCCGAGGCGATCTTGGACCTCGCGCCCGACCTCGTGATCGCGAACCAGGAAGAGAACGCGCGCGGCGTGCTCGAGGCGGTGGCGCAGCGGGGCGTGCCGGTGTTCGTGGTCTTCCCCAAGCGCGTCGAGGACGGCGTGGCCCTCGTCGCGCGCTACGCCCGGCTGCTCGGCGTGCAGCGCGAGCCTCGCGCGGTCGAGCTGGTGCGCGCCTGCCACCTCGCGGTCTCCCGAGCGCAGCAGCTTCGCGCGGCGGACGGGCCGCTCCCGGTGTTCTGCCCGATATGGATGGATCCGCTGATGACCATCCACGGCGACACGTACATCAGCAACGCGCTCGCGCTCGCCGGCGCCCGCAACGTCTTCGCCGATCGCGCCCGGCGCTACCCGCTCGCCGCGGACCTCGGCCAGCGCCCGGCGCTGACGCCCGAGCAGGTCGCCGAGCGCGACACGCGCTACCCGCGTGTGACGTTCGACGAGGTCGTCGCGCGCGCGCCCTCGGCGGTGCTGCTGCCGGACGAGCCGCACCCGTTCAGCGAGGCGGACGCCGCCGTGTTCCGCGCGCTCGACCTGCCCGCGAGCAAGCCGCACGGCGCGCTCGCCGACCGGATCGTGCACGTGAACGGCCGCGATCTCTGCTGGTATGGCGCGTGGGCGGCAGAGGGGATCCCGCGCCTGCAGGCGGCGATCGACGCGCTACGCTGAGCGCGGGAGGATCGAGCGCATGTGCCGCAACATCCGCGTGCTCCACAACTTCGCGCCGCCGACGACGGCCGACGAAATCCGCGCGGCCGCGCTGCAGTACGTCCGCAAGGTGAGCGGCGCGACCAAGCCGTCGCCCGCGACGCTGGCGGCGTTCGATCGCGCGGTCGACGACGTCGCCGCGATCACCGCGCGGCTGCTCGCCGAGCTGCCGGCTCGCGCGCCCCAGCGCACGCGCGAGGGCGAACGCGCGCGCGCGCGCCTCCGCTGGTCGAAGCGCGCCGCCGGCTGAGCGTGCCGCTCGCGCTCGCTCAGACCACGAAGTCGAGCATCTGCACGCGGGTGAGGTGATCGCCGAGCGCGCGCGTGTACTCCTGGATCATCGGGTCGAGGCGCACCGCGACGCCCGCGTCGTCGGCGCGATCGATGCGTCCGCTCACCGGGACCTCGGCGTTCGGGAGCACGAGGACGCCGCTCCAATCGCTCCCCGCGACGAGGCCCGGCAGCGCGCCCGGCGCGAGGTGGATCTCGTCGAGCGACATCTCCGAGACGGAGACGAGCGTGCCGTCGTCGCGGCGGACGCGCGTCGCCAGCGAGTGCTTGGGCGCGACGCGGTAGTGCCCGCGGCGGTTGTGCTCGATGAGCTCCTCGAGCTGATCGCAGACGTCGACCGAGAGCGGCGTCTCCTCGGCCTCGAGCACCTGATCGCGGAGCGCCTTCATCGCCTTCTGCGTGAAGACGAGGTTGTCGCGCATCGCCTGCATGCGCAGCTCGTCGCGGCGGATCTTGTCGGCCACGATGCCGAGAAGCGCGTGGTAGAAGCGGAACGCGACGTCGCCGCGCTGCTCGAAGAAGCGCAGGAGCGCCGCGCGCTCGACGCGCCAGATCGTGCTCTTCGCGCTCGCGACCGCGCTGGTGCGGCGGGCCACTCCGGCGAGCGTGCCGAGCTCGCCGATGGGCGCGATCGGGACGAGCCGGAAGCGCGGCTCGCCGGCGTAGGCGATCGTCACCTCACCCTTGGCGAGCAGGAGGAAGTGCGTCGGGTCGTCCCCCTCGCGAAAGAGGACGTCGCCCTCCGCGAGCTCGACCGAAGTGAACACGGCCGAGAGGGCCTGCAGGTGATCGTCCGCGAGGTCCGCGAAGAGAGGGACCGTCCGAAGCGCGTCGGGGGTGAGCGACATCGGCGCATTCGACGCCGCGCCGAGGCCGGCGGTCAACGATTTCGCGCGGGGGCCCCACCGCGCCAGCGTGGCCGCGTTTGGCTGACGCGGCGCGCGGGGCTCGGGGTACCGAATGAGGTGCGATCTCCCTTTCGCGTGCTAAGGATTCCATCGTGACGCTTCGCTTCTGGTTCGTGGCTTCTTGCGCGGCGCTGGCGGGCTGCTCCGCCGCCGACTCGGCCTCCGGCTCCATTGGGCTCGCCCCCGACGGCGGCGACGACACGGGCGCGTCCATCGAGGGCGGCGACGACGCGGCGTTCGTCATCGACACCGGCGCGGGCGACGTCGGCCCGAGCGACGCCACGGCCGACGCGGCGGGCGTCCCCTACCCTCCGGGCGAGCGCTGCGAGTTCGCGTTCTTCCAGAAGTACTTCGATCGCGACAACGGCGCGGCCTACGCGTCGCTGCGCGACACGACGTTCGCGTACATCGACGACCGGGTGAAGTCGCTGCAGGCCTGCGGCGCCAAGATCTCGCTCGCCGGCATGCTCTCGCTGATGATCTTCGAGGGCGGCGGCGCGAAGGTGGCGTTCTTCAACGACCGCTGCGCCGAGAACTCGTACGACACCGCGGCGACCTGCTGGACCGATCCGCTCGCTCGCTACAGCTACCAGTACGGCCTCGCGCCGGTGCACACCTCGAACTTCCACCCGTGCGCCGACGTCACCTACACGTCGATGATGCGGGCGCGGCTCGCCATGGCGATCGCGAACGCCGGCTACGCGCCCTCGTCGGCCGCCATCGCCGGGGTGACGGCGGACCTCCACTCGTTCTGCCCGAGCTCGACGCCGACCGTCGTCGACTACTACATCCTGACGGCGCACTCCGCCTTCGGCGTGCCGAAGAGCTCGACCGGCAACGACCTCGCGAACGTCGGGAAATTCCCGTTCTTCGAGCCGCGCGTGGTCATCGACATGTTCTTCGCCGCCCTGTCGGGGAGCTGCACCGCGCTCACGAGCGACAACGCCGCGATCGGCGTCTTCGGCGGGGCGGACAAGACCTACGCCACCGCGGCGAAGCAGGCGCAGATCCTCGCGCTCTACGGCGACTTCCAGACGCAGAACCCGAGCCTGTGCCCGGCGGGCGGACCGTAGCGGGCCCGAAGGAGCGCGGGCATCGCGCTCGCGACGCCGTGCCTAGTCGCCGCCGCCGCGGAACAGATCGGGATCGCCTGCGCCCTCGCGCGTCACCACGACCTGGCCGCCGGTGATGTCGACGATGGTGGTCGGCATCACCCCGCCTGCGCCGGCGTCGAGCACGAGCGAGAGCTGGGGGTACGCGTCGGCGATCTCGAACGGGTCGACGTACGCCTCGCCCCCCTGCGGGCCTGCGGTGGTCGAGATCACCGGCCGGCCGAGCGCTTGCGTGATCGCGACGATCACGGCGTGGTTCGGCACCCGGATGCCGACCTGCTTGCGCTTCATGAGCACCAGCTTCGGCACCTCCCGCGTCGCCTCCAGGATGAACGTGTAGGGCCCGGGGAGGTGGCGCTTGAGCAGGCGGTACTGCTGGTTGTCGACGAGCGCGTAGCGGGCGATGTCGGCGAGATCGTGGCAGATGAAAGCCAGCGGCTTGCCGGAGCTCATCCCCTTGATCTGATACAGCCGCTCGATCGCGCGCTTGTTGAACAGGTCGCATCCGAGGCCGTAGACGGTGTCCGTCGGATAGGCGATGACCTCGCCGGCCTCGAGCGCGGCGACGGCGCGCTGGACCTTGCGGGGCTCCGGGTGGACGGGATCGATCTCGAGGAGGCTGGCCATGCGCGGGTGCGTGCGGACGATGTCGGACTGCTGGGGCTTCGCTGCGGGAGCCGCCGCCGTTCGGCCGTCCGGCGGCGCCCACGTAAGCCGCCGCGGCGGCGAAGTCGAGCGTTTTTCGCCGGGGCGAGGCTGAGCTTGGAGGCGCTCGTCGGCCTGGTCGCGGCGCTGTTCGCCGGCGCGCTGCTCGCCGCGGGCGCGCCGCTCGGCGCGGTGCTGGCGCCGCTCGCGCTGCTGGCGACCGATCTCGCGACGATCCGCGGCGAGGAGGGGCTGCCTCCGTGGATCCTGCGGGCCGGCGTGCGGCTGCTGCAGGCTGCGATCGTGCTCTTCGCGCTCACGGTGTCCGTCCGCCTCGGGGCCACGAGCGCCGGGGCGGCGACGGCGCGCTGGGCGCTGCCGCTGCTGGCGATCCTGTTGGCCTTCACCGCGCTGAACGGCGCGGCGTTCAGCGTCGGCGCCGTCGCCGGGCTCGAGCTCCGACGGCCGCGGCTGTTCCTGGTGGAGGCGGCGCTCGTCGCGTTGCTCGACCTCGGCGTCTCGATCTGGGCCACCCGACTCGGGCTCGTGGTCGAGCACGCCGCGCAGGAGCGGCGCTGGCCCGCGGCGATCGCGATCCCCGCCGGTCTGCTGGCCCGCAGCCTGCTGGCGTCGCGCCTCTCGCGCCGCGCGCGCGTCAGGCCCGGGACCCCCGGGCTCGCGATCCTCGCGTTCCTCGGCTGGCTCGCGGTCGCCGCGATCTTCGCGACGCTGCGCGGCTCGGCGCTCGCGTGGTCGGGGCTCGGCGCCGCCACGCTCCTCTCGGTGGCGGCGGCGCTCGCGCAGGCGCGTGCGCGCACGCCGAGCGCCCCCCTCGCCCTCGCGCGCGCGAC
>CAIXWQ010000974.1 GCA_903923175.1 uncultured delta proteobacterium
CGCAGTAGGTCGCCTCGATGTCATCGGCCGTGCACGCCACGACCTGAATGTCGTCGCTCATCGTGACGTTGCTGCCTTGCGGCGGTTTCGGACCCGGCCAGACGTCTCGGCAGACTTATCCACCAGGTAGCCGAGGCGCGGTGGAGGGAGCACGACCGGCACGAATTGCTGCGGCTTGATGCGGCGCTCTCTCGGCAGGGGGACGGGGCGTCCAAGTACCGGCGAGCCGACCTCGTCCGGGGTCGGGGCGATCAGTTCAGCCTCGGCGCGTTGCTCGGGTACATGCTCGCGGGGCGCCCGCTCTTCGACACGACCGAAGAGCTGCTCCGTCGGAACTTCCAGTTCACCCGGCTCCGCGACATCCGCGCGGGCTTCAAGCTCTCGCTCGACCAAGCCGTCGCGAAGATGCTCGAGCAGTCGTCGGTCAGCCGCTTCAAGACGCTCCGCGAGGCGATCCTCGAAGTCGAGACCTCCATCACCGGCAAGCCCGCGGCAGGCGCGCCCGCGCCCGCCCTCGATCCGGAGAACCTCCCGGCCGGCACGCGGCTCGGCGACGACTACGAGGTCAAAGAGAAGATCGGCGAGGGTGGCCTCGGGACGGTCTACGCCGTTCGCAACCTGATGCTCGGGGAGACGCGCGCGCTCAAGGTGGCGCGCCCCGATCCGCGCGCCGAAGCGGCGCTCGGCGCCGAGTACCGCGCGCTCAACACGCCAGGCCTCAACCACCCCAACATCGTCAAGGCCAAGGACCCGACCAAGATGGTTCCGGGTCGGCACGCGCTCATCCTCGAGCGCGTGAAAGGGAAACCTCTCGGCGCCAGGCTGAAGGAAGGCCCGGTCTCCCCCGAAGAGCGACGGCAGTGGTCCGAGAACCTCCTTTCGGCGCTCGACCACCTCGAGAAGCTCGAGATCGTCCACAAGGACCTCAAGCCCGACAACCTCATCGTCGGTCCCGACGGCCTCACGGTGATCGACTTCTCGCTCGCCGGCGAGCCCACCGATTCGACCCTCATCGGCACCGCCCTCTATCGGGATCCCGCGCTCGGGCGCTGGTCGCCGGTGGCCGATCGCTACGCCGCCGCGCTCTGCCTGTTCGAGCTCTACGTGGGGCGCCACGCGTTCGACGGCAGCGTCCCCTACCCCGGCGATCAGCCGCACGTGGATCCGGCGGACTTCGATCGGCCCGCCTTGGCCGACTTCTTCCGCAAGGCCCTCGCCCCCAACCCGACCGCGCGCTTCCCCTCCGCCACGGCGATGCGAGCCGCGCTGCTCAACGCGCTCGGCGCGAAGCCCAACGTCTCGGAGCCGCCGGCGGCGGCGCCCAAGCTCTCGACGACCGGCGAGGCACCGCTCTCCGCCACGAGCCTCTCGGGGACCGCGCTCGCGGTACTTCGGCGCGCAAGCATCGTCACGCAAGGTCAGCTCGTCGCGCTCGACGAGCCGCGCATCGGCAATCTACCCGGCATCGGCAACAAGAAGCGCGAAGAGATCCGCGAGCTGCGGCGCGCGCTGCTCGAGGCCGGGGTCGGTGCCGACAAGGCGCCGAAGCACGAACGCGCGCGCCTCTTCCCGACCCTCGTCGGCGACGAGACGCCGGTCCAGCAGCTCCAGCTCGGCAAGCTCACCGAGGCGCTCGAGCGCGCCGGACACACCACGGTCGGTCGCCTCGCCGACGCGACCCGCGACGACCTCCGCCCGATCGCGGGCATCACGCCCAAGGCGGTCGCCCTGATCGTCCAGGCCATGCAGCGCTTCAGCCAGGCGGGCGCCGGTCTCGAGGAGCTGCAGACGCTCGACGCGATGTGGGACGTCGCCACCAGCCCGCTGCAGGGGCACCAGCGCACCATCCTCGAGCGCACCTACGGCATCCAGGGGAAGCCCGCGACGCAGATCGAGCTGCAAGACGAGCTCGGGATCCCGCAGCCGACGATCTCGCAGCAGAAGCAGCGGGCGGTCCTCTCCATCGACCGACGCGCGATCGATCCGATCGTCGACCACGTCGAAGCGGTCCTTCTCTCCGCCGGCGGGCTGCTGCGCATCGACGAGGCCGCCCGCCGCCTCTGCGAGCGTTGGCCGGTGAACGAGGGCTTCGCAGTGGCCGGCCTGCTGCGCGCGCTGGCCGATCTCGAGCCGACCCGAGTCGCCTGTTACGGCGTGCTCGACGAAGAGCCGAACGACGTCGTCGCGCGGCCAATGTTTGCCGAAGACGCAATCGAGGCCTTCCTGAAGGCCGCGCGCGAGACCGCCCAGTGGCCACCGCAGCGCCCCGAGGCCGCGCGCAACGTCCTTCAGTCGTACCTTCCCGAGTACGCGCTCGATCCGCTCGGCTTGGCCATCCAGCTCGCGAACGATCTCCGGCTCACCGACGAGCAGGAGCTTTACGAGGCGCCCGTCTCGCTCGAGCAGGCCGCGCGCTACGTGCTCAACAAGTGCCGGCCGCCGATCCGGCTCGAAGAGGTCCGCGACCGGATCGTCAGCAGCTTCGGCGAGGCCGTCCTCTCCCCGCCGACCGACGAAGCACTCCTCGCGCTCCTGCCCAACCTACCGACCTTCCGCTACGACCCGGCCACCCAAACGATCGACGTCCGCCGCTCGCAGTCGATCGAGGCCGAGTCGGTCCCGGCCGACCCGCTCCCGCCGGAGCTCGTCGTACGTGATCCGATCGAGGCTGCCCGCGGCCTGCTCCGAACCTATTGCCAGCGTGATGGCTTCCGGCTCGTGGTCGTGCCACCCGAGGAGCAAAGCAAGATCAGCCGTAGCGTCGCGCAGGCC
>CAIXWQ010000975.1 GCA_903923175.1 uncultured delta proteobacterium
GCGCCGGCGCCGCACCGCCGTGGTTCGTGCGGCCGCCGATGGCGCGGGCCTCGGTGCGCCTTCGCTTCGTCGTGCCCCGCGGAGCGGCGCATCGACTCGTGGTGATCGGGCCAACCCACGGCGCGCTGCGCGTCTCCGTGCTCGGGCTCACGAAGACGGGCGCGGTCGGTGACGCCGGCGGCGTCGTGGAGCTCGACGACGCGCTTCGAGCTCACGCGGGCGCAGAGGTCGAGCTCGAGATCGGCGCCGACGCGCCGGTGCTGGGCGTCGCGCTCCTGGCGCGCATCGACGATCTGCCGCCGCCGAAGCGCGACCGCGGGCTCGGCGAGCCATGACCACCCGCCGCCCGCTCCGCAGCCGCGCGAAGCCCGCGACGCTTCCGCTGCTCCACGCCGAGATCGTCGCGTGTCACGCGTGCCCGCGCCTGGTCGCGTGGCGCGAGCAGGTCGCGCGCGAGAAGCGCCGCGCGTACCGCGACGAGACGTACTGGGGTCGGCCGATCACTGGCTTCGGCGACCCCGACGCCGCTATCGTTCTGGTCGGCCTCGCCCCCGGCGCGCACGGCGCGAACCGCACCGGGCGCATCTTCACCGGCGATCGCTCCGGCGACTTCCTCTTCGCCGCGCTCCATCGCGTCGGCCTCGCCAACCAGCCGACGAGCGTCTCGCGCGACGACGGCCTCTCGCTGCGTGGGGCGTACATCGTGGCGCCCGTCCGCTGCGCGCCCCCGGCGAACAAGCCGCTCCCCGAGGAGATCGCGCGTTGCGCGCCGTTCCTCGATCGCGAGCTCGCGTTTCTGCCCGCCGCCCGCGTGCTCGTGCCGCTCGGCGGCATCGCCTGGCGGGCCAGCCTCGATCACCTCGCGCGACGCGGCGTCGCGATCCCGACGCCTCGCCCCGAGTTCGGCCACGGATCGCTCGCCGTCGTCGGCGACCGCGTGTTGCTCGGCAGCTACCACGTGAGCCAGCAAAACACGCAGACGGGCAGGCTCACCCCGGCCATGTTCGACGCCGTGCTTCGCCAGGCGCTCGCCGAGGCGGCGCGGTTGCGCTAGAACCTCCGGGCGCAGAGGCGGCAGCGAAGGCGGTCGCGTCTGGGATGGGCCCTTAGCTCAGTTGGTAGAGCAGCGGACTTTTAATCCGTTGGTCGTGGGATCGTTCCCCACAGGGCCTACCGAGAATTCCTGGTGGATCGCTGCGTTCGAGACGCAGCCGCCTGCGGTCGCAGCGACAGCGAGCGCGACGGCCTCGGTCCGCGCGCTGCACGCTCGCCCCCATCGCCTGCCGGAAGAGCCGCTCGGCGCCATCGGAACGTCATCGCGCGGGACGCTCGGGTTCACGCCCGCGCCCCATCGCCCGCACTCGTGAGCTGGGGCAGCACGTGCGCATCGTACGCCGAGCCGACGGCCTCTCGCGTCGCGCCTCTGGCGACGTGGCCGCACGAGCATTCCAGGCGGTAGCTCCGGGCTTCGCCCGGCACGACCTCCACGCGCTGGGGAAAGTGGTCGGCCTTCGTCGCCACGAGTCGGCTTCCTCGTCGGGAAATGTCGGTGATTCGAGCGGGCACGCGGCGCAGCGTGTGCCGCATATCCGAACTTACCCTTGTGCGCTGTCTGTTCACAACGGGTCCCGCGCTCCAGCGCCGCTTCGTGTCGATCCTGCGGGCGGGCGCCCTCGCCGCGTCGGTGGAGCGGAATCGAATCGCCGCGTGAACGAGGGCACGGTGCGGCCCGCATCGCGCGCGCCGGGCGCCGCTGGCTCGAGCCCTGCGCCGCCAAGCGGGCGAGCCGCGCCGCCTTCAGCGCCGGGCTCCGAGCGCCGCCGAGCGGTCCCGAGACCCCGAGCGTGAGGCGCTCGCCCGGCGACCTCCAGCCCGTCGACAAAAAAGACCGAGCCCTCGCGGCCGACTGCTCCGCGAGGGCTTGGAGGGAGGAAGATGCGTTGCTGATCTCCGAACCCGCGACCAGGAACCTTCATTCCCGGCGCTGGCGCCGATCGCAACGCCTCTGCGTCTCGGGGCGAGGGCTCAGTATCGGCGGGCCTGCCGGGCGAGCGGCGTCTGCGAGTGCAGGCGCTCGCATTCGTCCTCGCGGCCCCGGATGACACGATAGCCCGACAGCATCCCACGCGCCTCGGTGACCACCGTGCGCTGGCGCTCGGGGTGACGCTCGTCGTGGAAGTAGAGCAGCACCCAGTCGTGCGTCTTGCCGAGCTGGTGCGCCCGCGCCGTGTTCGAGTAGCAGGCGGTGAAGTGCCAGCCGCCGCGCTCGGTGTGGAGGATCGGCAGCCACGCACGGCCGTCCGGATTGAAGCGCTTCGGCGCGATGCGCGGGAGGTCGCCGCGCTCGGCGCGCCGCCGGTACTCGGCGTCGACGTCGAGCAGCGTGCCCACGGTCGGCTCGACCGCCGCCGCCGGCTCGGGCGCCTCGCGCACGCGGGCGAGCAGGGCGGCGAGCGTCATCTGCAACGCGCGCACGCGGCGCGGGCCCATGCCGGCGACCGCCTCGAGCGTGCCGTCGTGGGCGGCGAGCTCGAGCCCTTCGAGGGTGTCGATGTGGAGGCGGTCGTGGATGCGTCGCGCCAGCGTCGGCCCGACGCCGGGGATGGCGCAGAACAACCGCTCGGGCGCCGCGGCCCCGCGCAAGCGCTCCAGCACGGCGAGGCGACCGGTGCGGAGCATCTCGTCGATCGCCGACGCGAGGCTCGCGCCGACCCCGGGGAGCACCTCGATCGCCGCGCGACCGCCGCGTTCGAGGCGGGCAAGGAGCGGCTCGTCGAGCGCGTCGATGGTCAGCGCCGCGGCTCGATAGCCCTCCACGCGATGCGGGCTCGCCGCCTGCTGCTCGAGCAGATCGGCGACCTCGCGCAGCTTCTCGGACACCGTGCGGTTCGTCGCCGGCGCGTGCAACCTCAGGTGGAGCTCGGGGAGCTCACCGTGTGCGACGCCGTGCGCCTCGTCGTGCGCGAGCTCGTCGTGTGGCAGCTCGTGATCGTCGAGGTGCGCCTCTTCGTGCGCCGCCTGCTCGTGTAGCTCGTGGTGCTCGTCGCGCGCCTGCGGCATCTCCGCGCCCCCTTCGGGCGCGGAGCTCGATCGCAACCGGATGGCCGATGCTCCCTCCGGTTCGTGAGCTTCGGCCGCGCCTCCCACTTGGTTCGTGAGGAGCGAAGCGCCAACAAGGGGAGAAGTGCCCGATGCGGTCGTCGCGCCCATGAAGCAGCGGCGGAGCAAAGGTTGGACCGCACCTCGCCTCACCTGCGCGAACGTCGCGATCGCTGCGCATTAAGACGAGTTAAGACGAGATGGCGATCGGCAGGCGCTGGCGACCGAAGCGTCCGGGCGCCGAATCGAAGTGACCAGAAATCGCGTGCCCGCAGGAGCTGCACCTCCCTTGCGCGTCGAGCCGGTACGCGAGGAGGTCGTACCAATCGCGCACGATCACTTCCGCGGAGCAGCCGGGGCAGAGCGTCGTACCCCCCTCGGGGTCGTGCACGTTGCCTGTGTAGACGTAGGCGAGCCCCTCCTCGCGAGCGATTTGACGCGCGCGCTGGAGCGTCACCGGGGGCGTCGGCGGCAGATCGCGCATCCGGTAGTCCGGATGGAATGCCGAGAAGTGGAGCGGGACGTGCGCGCCGAGCTCGCTGCGAACCCAGCGTGAGAGCGCGCGCAGCTCCGCCTCCGAGTCGTTGCGCCCCGGGATCAGGAGCGTGGTGATTTCGGTCCACACGTTCGTCTCGCGCACGAGATAGCGGAGCGTGTCGAGCACCGGCTGCAGGTGGCCTGCGCAGAGCTCGTGGTAGAAATCCTCGGTGAAGCCCTTGAGGTCGACGTTGGCGGCGTCGATCTTCGCGAAGAGCTCTCGCCGCGCTGCCTCGTGCACGTAGCCCGCCGTGACGGCGACCGTCTTCACGCCGTGCGCGTGGCACGCGTCCGCGGCGTCCATCGCGTACTCCGCGAAGATGACCGGATCGTTGTAGGTGAACGCCACCGACTTGCACCCGTGCTCGACGGCCGCGCGCGCGATGCCGTCCGGCGAGGCGACGCTCTGCAGGCGGTCCATCTCGCGCGACTTCGAGATGTCCCAGTTCTGGCAGAATTTGCAGGCGAGGTTGCACCCCGCCGTGCCGAACGAGAGCACGCTGGAGCCGGGGTAGAAGTGGTTCAGCGGCTTCTTCTCGATCGGATCGATGCAGAAACCGGAGGAGCGGCCGTACGTGGTGAGCACCATCCGGCCCCCCTCGTTCTTGCGAACGAAGCAGAGTCCGCGCTGCCCCTCGTGAAGCGTGCAGTCGCGCGGGCAGAGGTCGCAGCGCACGCGGCCGTCGTCGAGTCGATGCCACCACCGGCCGGGGTGCGACTCGTCGGCGATTCCGGGGGACTCGGGGCGGCTCGGGAGGGTCATGGGCGGTGCGGCTTGCGTTCGAGTGGTGGGGGCGACGCGGCGGCGGCGGGCCCGTAGCCGATCGGCCCTTCGTCGACCGGGGCGTCTTCGGAGAACTTCTCCACGGTGTAGCGCTCCAGGCGGACGTCGTCGGCCCAGAACATCGGGTCGAGCCCGGCCTTGCGCTTCAGCATCGCCAGGAACTCCTTCGGATCGGGGACGCTCTCCCAGACCTGCGGCAGGAGCGTGCCTCTGCGGAAACCCCAGCGGAGCACGACGCCGTCGACGAACGGGCGCAGCTTCTCGATGGCGTCGAGCTCGTCGCGGACGGGCAGCGGCTCGAGCGCCGAGAGGAGCGAGACCTCGATGGCGAGCTCCGCGACCCCCGCGAGCGAGAGCGGCGTCGCGCGTGGATCCTCGAGCGCGGCGGCGACGGCGTTCTCGCGCACGTCGTCGGCGAGCGGGCGGTACGCGACGAGGCTGCCGATGCAACCGTGGAGCTCGCCCGCGCGGTGCAACGTGACGAAGCACGCGCCCGCCTGGTCGAGCCACGCGGCCTGCGGCGGCTCGACGCGTCGGCCGCCCAGCGCCTCGACGATGGCGCTGCGCGCGAGGCGCAAGAGCACCGGGCCGCGCGGATCAGCCACGGGACACCGCCGCGGTCGGGCTCCACGCAGCCGGCTCGACGAAGGCGAACGCTCCGTAGCCGACGACCTCGTCGCGCGTGCCGGCGGTGTCGCCGGAGCTCTTGAGGTCGAGCTGCTCGACGACGAGCCCCTTGCGGCGCGCGACCTCGAGCAGGCCGTTGACCGGCGTCGCGCCGCACGCGTGCTCGTGGTCGATGCCGACGTCGAGGGCGATGATCCGCCGCGCGGTGGCCTCGTCCTCCACGCGCCCTTCGGCGTACGGCAGGTAGTGCGAGAGATCGGAGCTCACGACGATGAGCGTGCGCTCGTCGCCCCAGAGCGCCTCGAGCGCGTTCGCGACTTCTTGCGTGGACGCGCCCCCGACGACGAGCGGCACGAGCCGGAAGCGGCCGAGCACGGCGAGCAGGAACGGCAGGTGGACCTCGAGCGAGTGCTCGCCGGCGTGCGCGATCGCGCTCGCGGGGATCCACGGCACGAGCTCGGCGGCCTGCGGGTCGACCTCGACCGGGCCGAGCGGCGTCTGGAACGCGGCGCAGTCGGGGAGCGCGAGCCCGTGCAGGTGGACGCGGTGGGCCGGCCCGAGCAGCACGACGCGGTCGATCCGGCCGCGCGCGGGGGCGAGGCGCGCGTAGGCGGCCGCGGCCACCCGACCCGAGTAGACGTACCCGGCGTGCGGCACGATCACCGCCTTGGGGACGGCCGCGTCCGCCGCGACGGCGCGGGCCGCGTCGGCCAGGTAACGCTCGATCTGCGCGTTGAGCGGCGCCGGGGCGGCTGGGTAGAAGAGGCCCGCGACCGCGGCAGGACGTAGGGCGTGCATGACGGCTCCGAGGCGAGGCGTGCGGCACGCGCGCACGGCGCGGACGTGGCCTGGCTTCGCCCGTACCAACGTGCGGCGCGCGCGGCGGTGCGCAAGGGGAGCTCGCGCGCCGTCGGGCGAACGATCGCCCTCGCTCGCGCACGCCCTGCGCGCGACTCGCGACGGAGCGGCGCGGGCCGGCGTGCGACGCCGCGGGCTGCTACGTTCGTCGCATGTCCGAGCCGTTCGCACCGCACGGTCGGGGTGAGCGCGTCGTCGTCGCGGCGCTGCTGGAGCTGCTGGGGATGCGCGAGCTGGTGACCGCGCAGACGCTCGGCGGCGGCATTCGCTACGCCGAGACGCTCTCCGCCAAGCAGGTGCTCGCGGAGCACGCCGCGCAGGAGCTCCTGCACTTCGAGGTCATCGCTGCGGCGTACGAGGAGCTCGGTGCGGGCGATCTCTTCGCCAAGGTCGGCAAGCGCGCCGCGCACGTGATCGCGCCGATGTCGTGGCCCGAGACCGTCGTCGCGCAGCTGCTGCACGACCGGCCAGGGCGCCTGGTGCTCCGGAGGACCGAGGAGCGGCTCGCCTCGTGGCTGCCGAAGGCGCACGCCCTGCTCATCGACGAAGAGGGGCACGACGGCGTCGCGCTGGCGATGCTGCGCGAGTGCTGCGAGTCGCCGATCGGCCGGCACGCCGCGCAGGCGCACGTGCCGGGCTGGCTGCGGGTGACGCTGCGGCCGCTGTGCGAGCGTGGCTTCGGGCGCTGCTGGCAGGAGGACGACACGCTCGCGGAGGTCGTGCGCGAGTACCTCGGCGAGCTGCTGCCCGTCTTCGCGCGCTGCGGCCTGACGCTGCCGACGCGCGTCGAGCTGCAGCTCGACCTGCCGCCGGGCGCGCTGGAGTGAGCCGCGCGGCGGCTACGGAGCGGGCGCCGCGCGGCGCAGATCGCCGATCACGTCGCACATCGTCGTGAGGAAGCGGCGGTCCTTGGGCACGAACTCCTGCACGCCGAGGCGACGTAGGAGCGCGACGTCGCTCGGCTGCGCCTCCGCGCTCATCGCCACCACCACCGGGCGTCGCTCGGCCGGCATCGCCAGGATCGACATGACGAACTCGACGCCGTTGATCTCCGGCATGTTCAGGTCGACCGCGACGATCCCAGGGTGGAGCTCGTCGAGGTGGGCGAGGGCGGCCGTGGGATCGGCCATCGCGACCACGCGCAGCTGCGGCATCGAGCGCTCGAGGCTGCGCTTGAGCACGTCGCCCGCGACGGCGTCGTCGTCGATCACGAGCACCCGGGTGACGCGTCCAGAGAGCTCGTGGCCGCGGATCTCCGCGAGGCGCCAGAGCGTCGCCTCGGCGCTGGGCGGCCGGTCGTGCGGCTCCTTCTCGAGCAGCTCCGCGATCAGCTCGGAGAGCGACACCGGCACCTCGGGCCGGAGCATGCGCACGTACGGCGCCTCCTCTTCGACGTGTCGGTGCAGCGTGGCGGCGATCGTGTCGGCCGTGAAGGGCGTGCGCCCGGTGAGCATCTCGAAGGCGATGATCCCGAAGGCGTAGAGGTCCACCAGCGGCCCGGCCTCCGGCTCGAGCTCGCCGCGCACGACCTCCGGGGCGACGTACTCGGGCGAGCCTCGCGGGCGCTCGCCGGGCCGGTAGTGCAGCTCGGGGCGCGCCAGGCCGAAGTCGATGAGCACCACGCGATCGCCGCAGATCATGACGTTCGCGGGCTTCAGGTCGAGGTGCGCGAGCCCGGCGCGGTGGAGCACCGAGAGCCCCTCGGCGATCGCGCCGAGCAGATCGAGGGCCTCGGCGAGCGGCATCGGGAGATCGCGCCGCGAGAGCTCGTCGAGCCGATGCTGCAGCGTGATCCCGGTCAGGCGTTCGGTCACCAGGTAGGCGCGGCCGGCGTGGCGCCCGGTGCCGTGCACGGCGGCGAGGCTCGGGTGTCGCAGCGGCGCGAGCGCGCGCGCCTCGCGCTCCAGCTGCTCGTCGAGGCTCGGATCGACCGCGACCTTCACGGCGACCACGCGCCCGAGCACGAGATCGTTCGCCGCGTACACGCGCCCCATCCCACCCTGTCCCAGGAGCTCGGTGATCTCGTACCGATCGTCGACGAGCTCGCCCAGCGCGAGGAGCGTCTCCCGCACGTTAGGCGCCGAGGGCGCAGCGGGCGCGCGAGACAGCCGCACGGGCGGAGGGACCGTGCTCACCGTCGTCGTCGGCACGTCGTCGAACAGCGGCGCGGTCGAGCGGCGCTCGGGGACGAGGCTCGCGCTCGGCGGCAGGGTCGGCGTGTGTTCGCGGTCCGGAGCGGGGGCCGGCTGAGTGGGCGGGCCGTGGGCCATCGACCACCTCCTGCCGGGTCGTCGCAGCAATGCGCAGGCCAGCGTGGCCCTGGCGCGGCGCGCAGCTCCCGCGCGGGCGTGGGGCTCAGCGCTGCGCCGTCCAGCCCGCGATCGAGGCGCGCTCGTCCTCGGGCATCGGCGCGCCGTAGGGGGGCATCTCGCGCTTGTCGACGACGCGCTCGCGCAGCTTCGTGCGACGGAGGCTCCAGGACTCGTAGCTCGAGAGGTCGACGCCGGCGCCGCCGCGCGGCAGGTGGCAGCCGCTGCAGCGACGGACGAAGATCGGCCGGATGTCCTGCTCCCAGCGCTCGCGCGCCTGCGCATCGGGCGGGCTCGTGCTCACGCTCGCGACCGCGGGGGGCGCGGCCGAGCCGGCGGATGTCGCGACCGAGCGCTCGGGCGCGA
>CAIXWQ010000976.1 GCA_903923175.1 uncultured delta proteobacterium
CACCGTGATGCGGATGGCCTGCACGCGGAACAGCAGCGCGCGGCGCAGGCGCGGCCAGGCCTCGGCGCAGCGCGCGAACGCCGCCTCGCCGTCGCCGAGGTAGAGCTCGGCCTGCACGCAGGCGGTGAGCGCGAAGAAGCGCTGCACGTCGTTGGCGACCTGCGGCCAGCGCTCGAAGACCGACTCCGCGTCGGCGAGGGCGCGCTCGGGCTCGTCGGCGGCGAGCCGCACGCCGCTCACCCCCGCGCCGATGTGCAGGAACGCGCTCATGTACACGTCGCCGCGGCGCGCGGCGTCCTCGCGGAAGGCGGCGATGCGCAGCGAGAGGTCGCGCACGCGGCCCAGGTGCCAGAGCGACGAGACGATCCAGACGTTCGTGGTGTTGCGCTCCCACAGCCGGCCGCCGCCGAGCTCGCGCAGCCGCTCGCTCGCGTCGTCGAGGAACGCGATCGCCTCGCTCCAGCGCCCGAGGAAGCAGCGCGCCCAGCCCGAGGCGAACGCGCGCAGCGCGACGAGCTGCGGCGTCATGACGCTCTTGGGTAGCTGATCCAGGTACCGCTCGAGCCAGTGCACCCGCTCGGTCGCGCCGGCGCCGAACGCGCTGACGTGCGCGCTCTCGAGCACCAGCGCGGTGGCGATCCGCTCGGGCTCGCCGGCGCGGAGCGCGCCGATCAAGAAGCGGTTGAGGAAATAGCGGCCGCGCAGGTTGTCGGTCATCGTCAGCCCCTTGCCGAGGGTGACGAACGTGTCGAGGCGGTGCAGCTCGTCGGCCGAGAGCTCGGACGCCGCGCGCACCCGGAAGCCGTAGCCGCGCACGCGCACGATCAAGACCGAGGCGAGGAACAGGAACACCGCGAGCGCCTGCGAGGCCGGGTAGCTCGAGCCGATCGAGCGCAGGAGCAGGCGCACGACGGGGATCCCCTCGTCCATGCGGCCGGCGGTGAGGAACTCCGCGGCCGCACGCTGGCGCAGCTCGGCCCCCTCGTTGCGGAGCATCCCCTCGGCGGCGCGCAGGTACTCCCGCCCGGCCTCGGCGCCGCGGCCGGCGGTGGCGAGCGCGTCGGCGAGCTTGCGACGCACGTCGCGATCGGCGCCCGCCTCGAGCTTGCGCCACTCGATCGATCGCAAAAACCACTCGGCCGCGCGATCGAACGCGAGGGTCGCGACCGCCTGATCGCCCGCCTTCAGCGCGTGCTCGCCGGCGCGCGTCGCGTCGCCGGCCGCGATGCAGTGGGTGGCGAGCGCCTCGGGATCGGGGTCGCGCGAGGCCTCGGTCGCCGCCACGAGCCGCGCGTGCCGCGTCGCGAGCGCCCCCTCCGCGAGGATGCGCGGCACCGTCTCGCGCACGCGGTCGTGGTACGTGTCGAGGCCGTCGTGATCGCGCACGCGGGCCGTGCGCACGAGCTGGGCGGCGCGCAGCTGCGCGAGCGCGCCGCGCGCGGCCGCGGGCTCCAGCTCCGTGGCCGCGATCGCGACGTCGAGCGAGATGGGGCGCCCGGCGACCGCGACGATCTCGAGCAGCAGGCGCGCCGCCTCGCCGCACTGCTCCAGGCGCGCGTCGAGCACGTCCTCGAGGTGGATGTTCCCCGAGCGCGAGCGCCGCAGCCCGACGCCCGACTGGTGGAAGCGCACGAGCTCGGCGAGCAGGAACGGGTTGCCCGCCGACTCCGCGGCGATCGAGTCGACCGCGCCGAGCAGGTGCGTGTGCCCCGCGCCGAGCAGGGTGGTGGCGAGGCGCCGCGCGTCGTCGACCGAGAGTGCGTCGACGTCGATCATGCGCGTGTGCGCGTCGCCCGCGCCCTCGGCCACGCGACGCAGGGCCGCGAGGCAGCCGACGTCGACGTCGGCCTCGCTCCGGTAGCTCACGACGAAGAGCAGCGGCGGCGGATCGGGCGGGCGCAAGAGCTCGCCGAGGAGCATCCCGGAGTCGACGTCGCCCCACTGCAGGTCGTCGATCCAGACCACGAGCGGCGTGCGCTCGGCGATGCGGGTCAGCATCTCGCGCAGGGCGCCGAAGGCGCGCCGGCGGATCTCGTGCGGGTCGGGGTTCTCGACGCCGCGGCGCGGGGCGGTGGCGATCGCCTCGACGCGGCGGAGCACCGGGAACAGGCGCTCGAGCGCGTGGATGTTGGTCGGCAAGACCTCGCCGACGCGGCCCTTCTTGAGCGACCGCAGGTAGCGCGAGAGCGAGTCTATGACGCTGTCGACCGCCTTGTACGGGACCGACTCCTGCTCGTAGCAGCGCCCGCTGAGCACCACGACGCCGCCGCCCTGCGCCGAGACCATCTCGTCGATCGAGCGGCGCACCAGCGAGCTCTTGCCCATGCCGGACGGCCCGCGCACGTGCACGGTCGTGGGCTGGCCGCCGAGGACGCGCTCGAACGCCTCGTGCAGCGCGGCGACCTGCGGCGCGCGACCGACGAAGGGGCCGGTCGTGGCGCCGGACGGCGTGGTGGTCACCGTCGCGGGGGCGGTCGTGCGCACCACGCCGAGCCGCTCGAGCACGCGCCCGCCGCGCAGGCGCTCGCTCGGATCGCGGCGCAGGAGCTCCATCGCGAGCTGGTCGAGATCGTCGGGGACCTCTTCGCGCACGACGGTCGGCGGTGGCGGATCGTCGGTCTGCTTGCTGGCGAGGATCTTGATGCGCGGGCCGGTGTACGGGAGCCGCTCGGCGAGCGCCTCGTAGAGCATCGTGCCGACGGCGTACCAGTCGGCCGGCTCGCCGAGCTGCGCGCACGCCGCCTGCTCCGGCGACATGTACTCGGCCGTCCCCGCGATCATGTCCTGCTCGGTGGCGTCCGAGCCGATGCGCCCGATATCGGCGACGAGCCCGAAATCGAGGATGACCACGCGCCCCTCGCGCGTGACGAGCACGTTCGACGGCTTCAGATCGCGGTGGAGCTTGCCGGCGTCGTGGAGCGTCTGCACGCCGAGCGCGAGCTGCCGGAGCGCCGCGCGCAGCCGCCCGACGTCGAGCGAGTGCTCACGGGCCGCCGCGCGGAGGGTGGGGGCGAGGTTCTCCATCGCCCGCGGCGCAGAGCTCACGGGCATCGCGGAGTCGGTGCTGGCGAACGGCTGCGCCTCGGCGCGCGCGTCCTCGCCGCGCACGTACGTGAGGAAGTCGACGCCGCGGACGAGCTCCATCGTGAAGAACGGCACCTCGCCGTCGAGGTGCAGCTCGTGGAGCGTCGCGAGGTTCGGGTGCGCGAGATCGGCGAGCGCGCGGAACTCCGTCTTGAAGCGGAGCAGCGCGCCGGGGTTCGCGGCGCGCATCGTCTTGAGCGCGACGCGCGCGTGCTCGCGCGTGTCCTGCGCTTCGTAGACGACCCCCATGCCGCCCGAGCCGAGCACGCGGACGATGCGGAACCGCTCGTCTCCCGCGAAGTCGACCCCGAGCATCGGCGCAACTCTACAAATGGCGGCCGCGTGGACGCCAGCGCGAGCTGCGCACCGGGCGGCGCCCGCGGTCGGCGCGGTCGGGTACGCTCGCGAGATGACCAGCGCGCGGCGGCTGCTCCTGATCGTCGGGCTCGGTGCCGGCTGCGCGTCCGCGGCCCCGGTGACGCCCGCGCGAGCGCCCGCCGCGCCGCCGCCCGCGAGCACGGTCGTCGCGGCGCCTCCGAGCACGGGCGCCGCGAGCGCCGCGGCCTCGACTCCCGAGTCTCCGGGCTTTCCCGTGGTCGGGATCGCCGAGTGCGACGCGTACCTCGCGCGCTACCGCGCGTGCCTGTCGACGCAGCACGATCCGAAGGAGGTCGACGCCCGCGCGCGGGTGATGGCCGAGGGGTGGCGCAAGGCCGGCGAGACCGACGCCGGACGCGGCGCGATGGTCGGCGCGTGCAAGCAGGCGACGGACGCGCTCGCGAAGGTGCCGGGGTGCGCGCCGTGAAGGCGCGAGGGCGCGCGGCGCCGCGTCGTGCCGCGGCGCCTTCGCGCACGAAGGAGGGCGTCGCCGCGCGCGCGCCGATCACGACGCGGGAGCTCTCGCCGGAGCTCTGGCCCGCGTTCGAGGCGCTGTTCGGCGCGAAGGGGGCGTGCGGCGGCTGCTGGTGCATGTCGTGGCGGGTGCGCAAGGGCGAGGGGGGCGCGACGGCGTGCCGCGGGATCCCGCGCGCGCCGCGAAGCTCGAGGCGCAGAGCTTCGACAACCACGCGTACCACTGCCATGACCTGCACGACGCTTCCGCCTGCACGCGCCTGGGGCTCGCGTACGCGGAGGGAGTGGGGGTTTCGCGCAGCCTCGTGAACGCGGTGTCGGCGTTCGAGCTTTCGTGCGGCCCCGACGCGCCGGACGCGGAGGGGTGCTATCGCCTCGGCCGCGCCTACGACGAGGGCGCGGGCGTCACCAGGGACGCGCGGAAGGCGGCCAAGCTCTACGGGCAGGCGTGCGCGGCGGGGTACCTGGACGCGTGCCCGCCGACGCCGAAGCGGCGGTGAGGCTGCGTCCGGCGGGGCCCGCTCGGCCGAGAATCAGCGCCGAGGATCGGCGCAAGGACGACGCGGGCGGCGGAGTCCTGCGCGACTCGAGCGTTTGCGGGTATACGGAGCGAGTGAGCGATCTCCCCCCCTGTCCCCAGTGCAAGTCGACCTTCACGTACGAAGACCGCGCCTCGTTCGTGTGCCCCGACTGCGCGCACGAGTGGTCGGCGACGGTCGTGGCCGAGGCGAGCGAAGAGGGGGGGCTCGTCGTCCGCGACGCGTACGGCGTCCAGCTCGCCGACGGGGACTCGGTCACCCTGGTGAAGGACCTGAAGGTGAAGGGCGCCGCGTCGGCCTTGAAGGTCGGCACACGGGTGAAGAACATCCGCCTCGTCGACGGCGACCACAACATCGACTGCAGGATCGATGGCTTCGGCGCGATGGCGCTGAAGAGCGAGTTCGTGAAGAAGGGCTGAGTGCGCGACCGCGCTCCGACGGCGCGGTTCGCTCGGGGCCCCGGCGCACGGTCGTCGTGCGGGGCCCTCGCGCCGGGCGCGGGCGGACGCCCGGCTCGCGTCAGGCTGCAATCGGACGCCGGCTGCGTCGGGCAGGACGTGGTCGCGGAAGATCTCGCCGACCGCGGCATCATGCGAGGGAGGTCGGCGACGTGCCGCTGGGCGCTTGCCTCGCGGCCCCGTCGTCGCTCCAGGCTCGGCTCGCCGTCGACGCGCCCGGGCGGCGCGTCGCGGACCGACACACCTCTTCCGGTAGGAGGGCCTCTTGATCCTGCGCCAGCTGTTCGATCTCACCTCGAGCACGTACACCTACCTGCTGGCCGACGAGCGGACGCGCGAGGCGGTGCTCATCGACTCGGTGTTCGAGCAGCATGTCCGCGATGCGGCGCTGGTGCGCGAGCTTGGGCTGCAGCTGCTCTGCACGCTCGACACGCACCTCCACGCAGACCACGTCACCGGCGCCTGGTTGATGAAGGTCGCGCTCGGGAGCCGGATCGGCACCTCGGCCGTCTGCGGGGTGAAGAACGCCGATCTGCCGCTCGTCGATGGCGCGACGATCCGCTTCGGCGCGCAGGCGCTCGAGGTGCGCGCGACGCCGGGACACACCGACGGGTGCGTGTCGTTCGTGAGCGCCGACCAGGGGATGGTGTTCACCGGCGATGCGCTGCTGGTGCGCGGCGCCGGGCGTACCGATTTCCAGAACGGCGACGCGCACCGCCTGTTCCGATCGATCCGCGAGCGGCTGCTCACGCTCCCGGACGAGTGCGCGCTGTATCCCGGGCACGACTACCAGGGACGCACCTCGAGCACGATAGGCGAGGAGCGCCAGTTCAACCCGCGAATCGGCGGCGGCGCGCGGGAGGAGGACTTCGTCGGCTACATGGCGAACCTGGCACTCCCGCACCCGAAGCAGATGGAGGTGGCCCTGCCGGCCAACCTGCGCGGCGGTCAGCCCGCGGACGGCGTGGCCCCGCAGACGCCGACGTGGGGGCCGGTGATCGTGACGTACGCGGGGCTCCCCGAGATCGACCCCGAGTGGGTGGCTCGACATCGCCGCGACGTGCACGTGCTCGACGTGCGAACGCCGGCCGAGTTCGACGCGAACCTGGGTCACATCGATGGGGCGCAGCTCATCCCGCTCGACGAGCTCCGGGTCAGGGTGGGCGAGGTGCCGAGGGACAAGCCGGTGATCGTGGTCTGCCAGACCGGCCGGCGCTCGGCGCTGGGCACGCAGATCCTCGCGAACGCCGGGGTCGAGCGGGTCGCCAACTGCGCCGGCGGCATGGTGACGTGGAACGCGCTCTGGCCCCCGCTCGGGGCCGGAATCTGAGCGCGTGCGCCGGCCGCCGGCGCGTGGAGACCGAATGCCGGCCGCGAGGCGGGAGCTCCTCGGCGCCCACGCGCCGCGCGCTCACCCGCCTTCGCTCGGAGCGTCGACCCCCGCGTCGGCGCCCGCACCCGTACAGGTCGCCGCCGGCGGCGGCTCGCGGCTGTCGCGGCAGTACACGAAGCAGGAGTCGGCCGTGCTGCCACAAGCGGCCGTGTCGTCGACCCCCGCGCCGCAGGCGTTGCTCGTGTCGTCGCCCCAGCGCGCGGAGAGCAGCGTGCCGGTCGTGCGCTCGAAGACGTAGGTCGTCCCCTGGTAGTATCCGCCGGTCTGCACCACGACCCGGTTGCACCCGGCGTAGTCCTGCCGGACGGCTTGCACGTCGTAGCCGCCGCATGGCGAGAACGCGGCGTCGAGCTTCGGGGGCGCGGCGCCGAAGAAGCACGCGAGGCTCGTCGTGTGCTGCCCGGTCGAGTGCCCCTTCGTGCACGCGCAGGCGCCATCCGGTGCGTCTTCGGCATCGAGCGTCGGAGTGGCCGCGTCGCCCACGTCCGCCGCGGCGTCGTCGATCGGGCCGGAGGTCGCGGGCGGCTCGTCGTTTCCGCACGCGTTTCCGAGGAGCACGGCGAGGATGGCGACCGCGAGGCGCATCCGAGCGCCCAGGGCATCCCGCGTGCCGTGCGGGAATCCGTGTGCGGTCACGCAGGGCGCGTGCAGCGCTACAGGGCCCCATCGTCGTGAATGGCACAGAGGGGCACTGCCGCTCGTGTTCCTGCTCCCTCGCGCCCGCGCATCACGTCGCGTCCACGCGCGCCGCCGCTCACTCCTCGATGCTGAGCAGCACCATCGCGCGCCCCGTCCCAGGCGAGACTCGCAGCCCCATCAGCGCGCC
Organism: uncultured delta proteobacterium; assembly: GCA_903923175.1. GTDB lineage: Bacteria > Myxococcota_A > Polyangia > Polyangiales > JADJMO01 > CAIXWQ01. Next base: position 7,153 of record CAIXWQ010000976.1, read on the forward strand.
GAGCACGCACTTCTTCGCCACCTCGTTCACGGGACTCTGCAGATCCAGCGTCGCCACGTCCGGCCCCGCGACCGTCACTTGGAGGTTCAAGCTCCCGACCACCCGATCGGTGCGCCGCACGTCGGCCACGCACGCGGCGAGCGCGGCGCCGCGCGCGTCGATCGCGGCGGCGAGCGCGTCGGTCGAGAGATCGCCCTCCATCTTCATCACGGCGAGGGCGCGCATCGAGGTCCCCTTCTTCGGGGCCGTCGCGCCGATTCCCGAGGGCGACGAAGGTGACGCGGGTGACGAGGGCGCTGTCGACGAGGGCGCCGACGTGGCGCTCGCAGCGGAGGGCGAGGCCGTCGACGCCGCCGCCGCGCTCGGAGGGGCGCCGGGAGCGCCGCCGCACGCGATCAACAACAGGGCCCCGCTGGCGGCGATTCGCATGCAGCGACGCTACAACGATCGCGCTCGTCACGGAACGTCCGGTCGCGCGCCCACGGCAGCGCGTCGTCCGGGACCCTCACTGGGTGGTGAAGCTCCAGTCGCGGCTGAACGCGGCGCCGTTGTTCCCCTCGACGTGAACCAGGTACTTCGTCTTCGGCGAGAGGGGCTTGTCGGTGTAGAAGAACGTCGCGTTCCCCTGGTAGCCGAGCTTCGCCGGCGACTGCGTCGGCAGCGCAGTGGTCGCGCCGTCCTGCGTGACCGTCCATTTCGCGAGCGTGCCTTTGTAGAACACGCTGATCGGGTATCCCGCCGGCCAGCCGCCGGGCGGCATGGGTGGCGCGGGGGTCTCGGCGCCGCCGAAGCTGGTGGGGACGCCCGTCTGGCCGTCGTACGGGTAGACCGCGACGGTGCTGCTCGGGGTCGCCGCGCCGGCGCCGAAATCCATGGTGTCGCACCCCGTCGCGTTGCCGTATCCGAAGTCCCGAGTCCACGGATCGAGGATGGGATATCGGTGATAGATGGTGTCGAGCCAACCCTGCACGGCGGCCTTGCCCGCGCCGAGGAAGTGCATGTCCTCCGAGCTCGGGCTCCCGGCGTACCCGGCGGCCTTCATCCGCTGATCGTAGGCGGCCGCGAAGAAGCTCGCGCAGGAGGAGACCTCGACGTGCGGGTTCGCGATGCAGGTCGGCTGCTTCGTGTTGGCCGCGTAGTACGCGCAGTGCTTCGCGGCGCTCAGGTTCAGCTCCGTGACCATCGTCGCGCACGGCGAGCCGGCGCCGACGCGCGCAGCTTCGACCGCGGCGTGTGCGTCGAGCGCGGCCGTCGACGCCCCCGCGGGGGGCGCCGGACAGCTCGGCGGAGGGCCGGCGTCGTAGCCGGGAGCATCGCCGTCGCCGCCGCGCGCGCCATCGGTCGCGACGCCGACGTCGTCGCCCGCGCTGACGTCGACGCCACCGTCACCGGCGAGCGGCGTCGAGCCGCCGTCGCTGCCGCAGCCCACGTACGACGCGAAGAGGGCGAGCGCGAAGGCGGAGGCGAGTCGGCGCATGCCTCGACGGTAGCATCTACCTGCTTGGCGCCGCCGCTCGCGCTCGCGGCGTCCGAGGAGACGTACGCGAGCGACGCGGCGCGGATCGCCCGGACGCGCGCGCCTCGCCACGTCGCGCGCACCGGAGTTCCACGCCGCGGCGATGCTACATTCCCCCCGTGACCGAGCAGAACCCCGCCGCCGACCGTGTTCGCCTCCTCGCCCAGCGCGCGCGCGACGCCTCGCACGTCCTGCGCGCCGCGACCTCCGCGCAGAAGGACCAAGCCCTCCGCGCCGTCGCCGCCCGTCTGCGCGCCCGCGCGGCCGCGGTGCTCGAGGCCAACGCCCGCGACGTCGCCGCCGCCGAGCGCGCCGGCACCGCGCCGGCGATGATCGATCGGCTCACGCTCACCGAGGCGCGCATCGCCGGCATCGCGCGCGCCGTCGAGGAGATCGTCGCGCTCCCCGATCCCGTGGGGCGCATCGACGGCCTCACGCGCCGCCCGAGCGGCATCCAGGTCGGCCGCATGCGCGTGCCGCTCGGCGTGGTCGCGATGATCTACGAGGCCCGCCCGAACGTGACCATCGACGCGGCGGCGCTCGCGCTCAAATCGGGCAACGCGGCGCTGCTGCGCGGCGGCTCCGAGGCGGCGCACTCCAACGAGGCGCTGGCGATCTGCTTCCACGAGGCGCTGCGCGAGGTCGGGCTCCCAGCCGACGCGGTCGTCATCGTCCCCGCGGGCGATCGCGAGGCGACCAAGGCGCTCCTCGGGCTCTCGGGGCTCATCGACGTCGTCATCCCGCGCGGCGGGCCGGGGCTCGTGAAGTTCGTCGCGGAGCACGCGCGCGTGCCGGTGATCGCGCACTACCAGGGCGTCTGCCACCTCTTCGTCGACGAGGGGGCCGACGTCGCGCGGGCGCTCGCGCTCGTCATCGACGGCAAGGCGCGCCGCCCGGGCGTGTGCAACGCGCTCGAGTGCCTGCTCGTGCACCGCGAGGCCGCGAACGGCGTGCTCCCGGCGCTCGACGCCGTGCTCGCGACCGAGGGGGTCGAGGTGCGCGCCGAGCCGCGCGCGCGCGAGTACATGCCGGGCGCGAAGGCCGCCGCGGACGACGACTTCGGCCAGGAGTTCCTCGCCAAGATCCTCGCCGTGAAGGTCGTCGACGGCTTCGACGAGGCGCTCGCCCACGTCGCGCGTTACGGCAGCAACCACACCGAGTCGATCCTGACGCCGAGCTACTCGAACGCGCAGCGCTGGCTGCGCGAGGTCGACGCCTCGTGCGTCATGGTCAACGCGTCCACCCGGTTCAACGACGGCGGCGAGCTCGGCCTCGGCGCCGAGCTCGGGATCGCCACCTCGAAGCTCCACGCCTACGGGCCGATGGGGCTCGAGGAGCTCACGACGCGCAAGTGGATCGTCTACGGTGAAGGGGAAGTGCGCGGCTGATCGTCGAAACCCGCGACCGGCGCCGAGAACGCCGCCGAGAACGCCGCCCGCCTCAATCGCCCCGGAGCGGCTATGCTGGCCCGCGGACGTGCGCTAGGACGCGCGCTGCGGAGGATTCGAGTTTTGGCGACGATCAAGAAGAGTGCAAAGACGAGCAGTGCGGCCAAGCCCGCGCGACCGAAGATCGGCTCGAGCCACACCGTCGGCCGCCCGAAGGCGGGCGCGAAGGCGGGCGCGAAGGTCGGGGCGAAGGTCGGGGCGAAGGTCGGGGCGAAGCGCGCGTCCGCCGCGGGGGCGACCTCGACGGCGAAGCGCGCGCCTGCCAAGAAGAAGGGCGTCGACAAGTCGCACGCGCGCGGCACCGGCCCCCGCAAGGGGGAGGGCAAGCGCCTCGCGGTCCACGAGGCGAACCGCGGCGCGCCCGTCTCGGCGCGCAGGAAGCCCGAGCCGCGCCTCGCCGGCGAGGTGAACGAGGCGGCCAAGCTCCTCGCGCTCGCCATCGCGACCGCCGCGCTCGACAAGAAGGCGGTCAACGTCCAGATCGTCGACGTGGACGGCCGCGTCGACTACGCGGACTACCTCGTGCTGATGAGCGGACGCGCGGAGCGCCACGTCGTCTCGATCGCCGACGGCATCGAAGAGGCGGGCGTCAAGCTCACGCCGAAGGTCAAGCCGTCCGCGGTCGAGGGGCGCACGCCCGGCCAGTGGGTCGTGCTCGACTTCGGCGACGTGATCGCCCACGTCTTCCTCGAAGAGGCCCGCAGCTTCTATGACTTCGACGCGCTCTGGACCGACGCCCGCCGGGTCCCGCTCTCCGTCGAGCAGCGCCCGAGCTGAAGGCTGGGCGCGCGGGCTCCAGATCGCCGTCGAGGCGCTGGGGCTCGTGCGTGCCGGTCTCGCCAGCGCGCCCGGCGAGCTCGCCGGACCCTCCGGAGCGGCCGACCGCGCCACGCGCGCCCGTGCGCTCGCCGAGGGGCTCTTGGAGCTGCGCGCGAGGGTCGACGAGGAGACGCTCGCGTGAGCGCCCGCGTGATCCGCGCCGCGTCGCCCTCGGCCCATCCGGCCGCCGGGCCGGCGAGCGCGCCGTTCACCCAGAGCGCGCGCCGCGTCG
>CAIXWQ010000977.1 GCA_903923175.1 uncultured delta proteobacterium
CCGCGTTGCGAACCATCGCGCGCAAGCCGCTCCCGAAGTCGCCCACCGTCCTCGAGGTCTTCCTCGCAATCGCCGCGCTCGGAGGCCACATCGCCAAGAACGGTCGGCCCGGATGGAAGACGCTTCGCCTCGGCCTAGATCCCCTGATGATCGTCGAGGCCGCCTTCGATGCTCGCGACCGAGTGAAGGAAGGTGGCCGGCCCGAATTTGACGAATGATGAGGTTTCAACCGGGGTTCGAAAACCCGGGGCTCCCGAAGCTCACCCCTCGCCGCGCTTGATGCCGTACGAGCGGATCTTCTTGTGCAGGTTCGTGCGCTCTACGCCGAGCACGATGGCGGCGCGCGAGATGTTCCACTCGAGCTCGCGAAGCGTCTCGACGATGTAGCCGCGCTCTGCGCGATCGCGGTGATCGCGCAGCGTGAGGCGCGCCCCGGCGGCGCCGACCTGGGCGGGGCGCGGGGTGCCGCCGGCGGGGCCGAGGACGTCGCCCTCGTCGGCGCCGTCGTCGCCCGCGGCGTCCTCCTCTTCGAAGGGGTTCGCGTGGGGATCCTCGGGGAGATCGGCGATCGTGATCCGCTCGTTCGAGAGGATCGCCATCCGCTCGACGACGTTCTTGAGCTCGCGGACGTTGCCGGGCCACTTGCGCGCGATGAGGGCGCGCATGACGGGCTCGTCGATCGGCTTCGGCTTCATGCCGTTCTCGACGCAGAAGGCCTCGAGGAACGAGTGCGCGAGCAGCGGGATGTCCTCGACGCGATCGCGCAGCGGCGGCGACTTCACGGGGAACACGGCGAGGCGGAAGTAGAGGTCTTCGCGGAAGCGGCCGGCCCGCACCTCTGCCTCGAGATCCTTGTTGGTCGCGGCGAGCACGCGCACGTCGACGTGGATGACGTGCTCGCTGCCGACGCGCGAGATCTCCCCCTGCTGGAGGGCGCGCAGCACCTTGGCCTGCGCGGTGAGATCCATGTCGCCGATCTCGTCCATGAAGAGCGTGCCGCCGTGGGCCTGCTCGAAGAAGCCGCGCTTGCGCGCCTGCGCGCCGGTGAACGAGCCCTTCTCGTGGCCGAACAGCTCGCTCTCGATCAGCTCGCGCGGGATGGCCGCGCAGTTGACCTTGATGAACGGCGCCTCCTTGCGGGGGCTGAGCATGTGGATGGCGCGCGAGATCAGCTCCTTGCCGGTGCCGCTCTCGCCGGTGATGAGCACGCCGGCCTTGGTCGGCGCGACCTTCTCGATCTCCGCGAAGAGCTTCCTCATCGGGGTCGAGGCGCCGATCATCTCGTGCTTGCGCGACACGATCGCGCGCAGGCCGGTGACCTCGCGAGAGAGCGCCTCGCGGGCGAGCACGTTGCGCACCGAGACGAGCACGCGCTCGCGGGCGAGCGGCTTCTCGAAGAAGTCGGCGGCGCCGAGCTTGATGGCGTTGACCGCGTCGTGCACCGTCGCGTGACCGCTGATGACGATGACCGGCGTCGTCTTGAGCGCGTCGTCGGCGCGCATCTTCTCGAGCGCCTCGAGGCCGCTCATCTTCGGCAGCTTGACGTCGAAGATGGCGAGATCGACGGGGCGGTCGGGGGCGCTGAGGATCGCGAGCGCCTGCTCGGCCGTCTCGGCCTCGAGCGTGGCGTACCCCTCGCCTTCGAGCACCATCTGCAGCGTGCGCCGGATGTTCTTCTCATCGTCGACCACGAGGATCGTCGAGGGCGGGCGCGCGGTCTGGGGGGCGGTCGGCGTCGGCTCGGCCATGACGACCGTTCTACCTCAGGACGGCCGGGCGCGCGCGACTCACTGTCCCGCTTCGGCGAGCGGCAGGCGCAGGACGAGCGCGCTGCGCCCGCCGCGCTGGCCGATCTCGAGCTCACCGCGCGCGTGCCGCGCCGCCAGCGCGGCGATGAGCAGCCCGAGGCCGCGCCCGTAGCGGCCGCTCTTCGCCGTCCCCTGGCCGGCCGGCGCGACGGCCTGCGCGCGCATCGCCTCGGGGACGATCGGCCCGTCGTCGGAGACGGCGATCTCGAACCACCGCGTGCCGAGGCACGCGCAGTCGATGGTGATCTCGCTGCCGCTCGGCGCGTGCTGCACCGCGTTCGCGAGCAGGTTGCCGAGCGCGCGCGAGGCGCGGTCGCGATCGGTGCGCGCGAACGCCCCCTCGGCGCCGGGCGCCTCGCGCACGACGATCATCAGGTGGCGCCCCTCGGCGTGCTCGCGCTCGCCGGCGCAGATCTCGTCGAGGAGGGCGCGCAGCGAGAACTCGAGCGGCCGGCCCGACGCCCCCTCGCCGAGCTCGCGCCCGATAAGCTCGAGGTTGCTCACCAGGCGCTGCAGCAGCTCGCTCGCGAGGCGCGCGTCGACCAGCGCGTCGCGCAGGTCGGGGTCGGGCTCGACCGAGCTGTCCAGGAACGCGAGGTTCGCGAGCACCGCGGCGAGCGGGTTCTTGAGGTCGTGGGCGAGCAGCGCGAGCAGCTCGGGCAGCGCCGCGATGAGCTCGCCGCGCGCGTCGGTCGGCGCCGTGGAGGCGCTCGGCGTGAAGGCGGCGCTCACGCGCGCACCTCGGCGAAGGCCTCGAGGAACCGCGCGCACTCGGCGCCGGTGCCGACGCTCACGCGCAGGCGGGTGGGGAACGCCGCGAAGCTTCGGACGAGCACGCCACGCTCTTTGAGCCCTCGGACGACGGGCGCGGAGTCGCGCCCGAGGCCGAGCCAGACGAAGTTGCCATCGGGGCGGCCGACGTCGAGCGGCGCGGCCGCGGACATCGCGCGAAGCGCGGCGACCAGCCGTGCGCGCTCCTCGACGATCGTGGCGACATGCCGCTCGATCGCGCCGGCGAGCGGGCCGAGCGCGACGACGGCCGCGGCCTGCGAATACGCGGGGAGATCGTAGGGTAGCCGGGCCTTCTCGAGCTCGCCGATCAGCCGCGGATCGCCGACCAGCCAGCCCACGCGCAGCGCGGCGAGCCCGATCTTCGAGAGCGTCCGCATCACGACGACGTGCGGGTTTCCCGCGCGCAGATCGAGGCCGGTCGCGCCCTGCCACGGGTCCTGCGGGCCGAGGCGGAACGGCAGGTAGGCCTCGTCGACCACCACGATCGCGGGCGGCTCGAGGCGCGCGGCCTCCTCGATGATGGCCTCCACGCGATCGCGCGCGAAGACGCCGGAGGTCGGGTTGTTCGGCGTCGCGAGGAACACGACGGCCGGCCGGTGCTCGCGCAGCGCGGCGAGCATCGCGTCGAGATCGAGATCCCACGCGGAGTCGAGCGGCACGTCGACGACGTCGTAGCCGTGCACCCGCGCCGAGACGCGGTACATGACGAACGAGGGCGAGGGGACGAGCACCACCGGCGCGCGGCCGTTCGCGGGGCGCGCGAACGTCGCGAGGAGGATCTGGATGATCTCGTCGGAGCCGCAGCCGATCGTGAGCTCGTCGTCGCCGACGCCGAGGCGCGTCGCGAGCGCGTGCCTCAACGCGCGCGCGCGCACGTCCGGGTAGCGCGCGGGCTCCACGGCGCCGAGCGCGGCGAGCCAGACGGCGCGCTCGTCGTCGCGCAGCGTGGGGAGCAGCGCGGGGGCCTCGTTCGCGTCGAGCCGCACCGGAAAGGAGGCGAGGTCGGGGACGTAGGGGTGCAGCTCCGAGAACGACGCGGGGACGCGGGCGGCGAGCGCACGCGCGAGCGGATCGGACATTGCCCAACAGTCTACGGTCGCGGGCGGAGCGAGTTAAGGCGAGAGCGCGCGGCGCGACCTTGCGCCAGCGCTACTTCGGCAGTCGCGCGACGACGAGCTGCAGGTGGTCCTCGGCGAGCACGCGCGCCGCGACCGCGCGCAGCCGGGCGAGCTCGACGGCGGCAGGCGGGCTCGCCTCGCCGAGGAAGAGATCGACCAGCCGCCCGCGCGGATCGAGCCGGCGCTGCACAGACGCCTGTGCGCGCCGCGCTTCAGCGCGCATCCAGTCGGCCTCGTCGGGCCCCGTCGTGCGCAGCCGCTCGAGCAGCGACCGCACCGCGGCGACGACCGCGTCGAGGTTGCCGGCGGGCGCGAGCACCACGATGGCGAGGGCGCTGCGCCCGGCGCCGCGGACCAGCCGCGCTTCGTACGCGGTCGCGAGCGCCTGGGCGGAGACGACGCCCTCGAGGCGCCCGCCCGGGCCATCGAGGACCGCGGCCAGCGTGGCGGCCGCGTCGCGATCGGCGTCGTCGACCGGCAGCGTGATGGCGATGCCGGTGCCCGACGCCACGTGCACCACGTGCATGGCCCCCTTCGGCGCGGCGCCCGGATCGACCGCGGGGCAGGCGCGCGTCTCGCCGGGGAGGCGCGGCACCCAGCGTTCGGCGGCCCGCGTGGCGGCGTCGATCTGATCGGCGTCGGCGCCAGCGGCGTTGGCGAGCACCGCGAGGCGCAGCGGGCCACCGCGGAGCGTCGAGAGGCGCAGCTCGACCCCCTCGCCGCCGATCTTGGCGACCGGCTCGAGCGCGCCGAGCGCGTCGATGAAGCTCGGGTGCTCGGGGACGAGCGCGGCGAGCGCAGGGCGCAGCAGCGGGCCCGGCGCCGAGGGGTCCGACAGGAGCGACACCGCCTCGCCGCGGGCGATCGCGACCTGCTCGCTCGGGGGGAAGCCGCTGAGGAACGCGCGACCGACGAGATCGCCGACGCGCACCGCGAGGGCCTTGGGCGTCTCGCCGGCGCGCGGCGCGGCGTGCGCGACGAGGCCGAGACCGAGCGTCGAGGCCCACGGCTCGATCTCGACGCCATCGGCGGTGCCGCGCGGCGCGACCGAGGCCGCCAGCGACTGGATGGCGACGCGCGCGAGCCCGGCGTCGAGCGTGGTCTCCCAGCCGACGCCGCACGGCGAGCCGAGCGCGATCCAGACCTCGCCCTGACCGGCCTCGACGCGGCCTCGGGTCTCGAGCTCGCCGCGCGCCCAGGCGATCCGTGCGCGATCGAGCGACGCGACGAACTTGGCGCGCGCCGCGGCGACCGTCGCGTCCACGTCGAGCTGAGGCCCCTTGGCGATCGCCGCGAGCGGCAGCGAGAGCACGCTCGATGCGGTGCGGGCGCGACTGGCGTCCGGGGCGTCCGCGGCGCTCCCCGCGTTCGCGGCGGGCGACGACCAGCCCCACCACGCGGCGCGATCGGCGGCCTCGCGCGGATCGCCGCCGCGACCGATGGCGAGCCGCGCGGCCTCGGCGGGCTCGACGTGCGCCGCGTCCAGCGCGAGCTCGCTCTCCTGGCGCGCGACCTCGAGCGCGTAGGCCGCGTGCGTGGTGAAGCGCTCGAGGTTCCACTCCTTCCCCTCGCCGACGCGCGCGCCGCGTCGGCTCGACGAAGGGCCGGGCTCGACCTCCACGACGACGCAGCCCCCCTCCGGCCACGACACGCCCGCCACGCCGCGCAGTCGCCAGTCGTAGGCGGCCTCCAGCCGAAGCGCGAGCGCGCCGGTGCGATCGGCCAGCGCGGCGAGCGCCGAAGGGACCGCGCCGCGGCCGGCGCCGTCGACGACCAGCAAGCCCCCCTCGCCGGCGTGGCCCACGGTCGCGGCTTCCTCCTTCGCCTTCGCGGGCGCGATCACGGGCGGCAGGCCGGCCGGCGGGCGCAGCGGCTCGAGCGCGCTCCAGCGCTCGGCGAACGCGTCGAGCCCGAGGCCGGTCGCGACGACGCCGAGCACGACGCCGTCCGCGCGCAGGGCGGCGGCGCGCCAGGCTTCGACCGTGGCGGCGAGCTTCTCGCGCGGGATCTTGGCGAAGCTCGCCGGGCGCATCGGCCGATCGAGGCAGCGCTCGGCGCGCGCGAGCGAGGGGTCGACCACCGGGCGCGCGGCGAACGCGTCGAGGGCGGCGGCGACGGCGGGCAGCGCCGGATCCCCGTCGACGATGGGCGCGCGCAGCTTCGCGTCGACGATCTCGGCGAGCGCCGCCGACGTCTCGCGGACGAGCCCGCGCACCCGCGCGACGCGCGCGCCGGCCAGCGCCTCGACCGACGAGAGCCCCGCGTCGCCGAGGCGCGCGGAGACGAGCGCGGACAGCGCCGCCACGCGCGCAGAGGCGTCGTCGTAGGCGTCGGGGACGCGGATCTCGATCGCGAGCGCGGCGCGCGGATCTCCGTCGCGGCGGACGACCACGAGCCGCGGACGCCCGCCCGCCTCGTGGACCTCGACGCCGCGCTCGGGCACGCCCGGCGTCGACGTCGTGAGCGGCTTCGGAGCGCGCGCGCCCGGCCCGCAGGCGCCGAGCAGCAGCGTCGCCGCCATCCAAGGGGCGACGCGAGACCCGGCGGAGCGCGTCACTTCTCGATGTCTGCGCTCGAGCGCGGGCAGAGGTTGAGCGAGTAGAAGTAGTTCATCAGCCCGGTCACCGACTTGAGCGTCGTGCCGGCGGCGACCGTCCCGCCGAAGTCGGGCTGGATCGGCATGAACTGCCCCTGGATGTTGAAGTTCGAGTTGCCGTTTATCGGCGCCTGCTGACGCTTGCCGGCCGCGTAGGTGCCGACGGTCACGGTCTTGAGGCGCACGAGCATGCCCACGTACTTCATCGCCGCGACGGGGTCGGCGACGTCGGCCATCGTGATGTCGACCGGCACCGGCGACTCGCCTTCGTACGAGAGCGTGAGCGAGCCCTTCACGACCTCCGGCAGCATGATGCCGTTCGGGAAGACGCCCGAGGCCGGCCCGGCGAACGGCTGGTACGGGCCGACGAGATCGACCCCCTGCCCCGGGTTGAGCGCGAGGTCCGGCGGGTTGAGCGAGACCTGGTAGAGCGTCATCCCCGACCACGGCGTCGGCTGCACCGGATCCTGCACGTACACGTTGCCGATGCTCTTGCCGTCCTGCGTCTCGTCGTAGGTGTCGACGGCGACGACCACGACCCCCTTGGCGACGAGCGAGGCGCCGGAGGGGAGGCGGTGCGCGGGGTCGTTCCCCTGCGCGATCGGCGTGCCGAACGACTTCGGGTTCGCCGTGAGGTGATCGAGGTCGCCGTTCCCCTGGCTCCCGCAGCCGGCGGCGATGAGCACGAGCAGCGCAGAGGCGATCGCGAGCGTCGGACGCATGCGGAGGGGGGTAGCACAGGTCGGCGGGGGCGGCCTTGGGTCACAGAGCCGCGCCCGGGGAACCGCTGCGGGGTTCGGGGACGGCGCGCCCGCGCGGGCCCGGGTCGAACGATGCGCCGCGTCGCGGGAGGGGCGGGTCGATTTCGTGATCGGGCGCCGCGCGTCGCGCGATTCATCCGCGAGCGGCGCCCCTTCGGCGCCGCCCGGAGCCCCCCATGCGCCTCCCGTACGTCCTGCTCTCGTCCGTCCTCGTCGGGGTCGTCTCGCTGTCGAGCGCCTGCGGCGGCTCGACCGAGCGCGCGCAGGACGCCCCCGGCCCGACCGCACCGAGCAGCGCCGAGCTGAGCGCCGACACGGCGTTCTACGCCCACATGAGCAGCGCCTACGAGCGCGTGGTCCAGGCCGTCTTCGCCGGCGCGCCCGGCGACGTCGTCTGCCAGCGCGAGCTCGTCGCGGGCTGCGTCGTGTCGACGTGCACGCCTGGAGCCGGCACGTCGAAGTTCTCGCCGGCCTACGATCCGGGCGCCGTCTCCGCGTCGAGCCCGTCGCTCGGCGGCGAGCTCGCGATCCCGCTCACCGCGGGGATGGGGCGGATCATCCAGCAAGGCCTGTTCACGGAGGGGGAGCAGATCCGGCTGAAGGCCGCCGGGGGCGCGGATTTCCCCACGCTGGACGAGCTCGTGACCGTCCCCGAAGCGATGAGCGTGCTCGCCGTCGACGGCTGCACGGCCACGAACGCGGCCGATCAGCGCTGCGCGTTGCAGGCGAGCGGGGCGCACCTCGACTGGTCCGGCGCGCGCGGCGCCCGCGTCGACGTCTCGATCGCGACGTATCCGCCCGTCTCGACGTACGTCGGCGTGAAGTGCTCGTACGACGGCGCGGCCGCCTCGGGCTGGCTCCCGCGCGACGCCCTCGCGCGCCTGGCCGGACAGCCCTCGCTCCGCCTCGGGATCGCGCTGCTCGACGGCGCGCCGCGGCTTCACGCGGGCGCGACGCACGCCGTGGCGGTCTACATGCGCCGCTGGCCGGCGGTCAGCGGGGTCGGCGTGACGTTGCAGTGATCGATTCGCCGCGCGACGCGCGACGCGCGACGCGACGCCACGCCACGAGACGCAAGACGCGGTCACCCGAGCAGGTAGCCCTGGAGCGAGGCGGTCGTGCGCACGCTGCCGTCCTCGCGCACGGCGAGACGGGCGAGCGCGCGCAAGGCCTCGGGCGCCGCGCGCGGCGCGTCGGTCGCGCACGTCGCCGCGCGCGCGGGGGCGTGCGCGAGGAGGTCGAAGTCCCGGTCGTAGCCCGCGCGCTCGAGCGCCGACGGGAGCGTCG
>CAIXWQ010000978.1 GCA_903923175.1 uncultured delta proteobacterium
GACTCGGGTTTCGCCGTCACGCCGCTCGTCGCAACGCTCGCTGCTGGGCCGGCGTGCGACGCTTCACCTGTTTATGTAAGTGCCCGGAATCGCTGTCCGGATCAAGAACATCGATGTTCGCGATCGCGCTCTGGGCCGCACGCAGGACGTCGGCGAAGGCGAGCCCGCGCTTGTGTCGGTACCAGGGTCGGATCGGCGGGAGCGCGATCGCGGTCGCGTGGACGCCCTCGATCATCCAGACGACGAGCGTCGTGTAGAGCAGCCCGACGAGCGGAGCGACGCGACGCACGGCAGCCTCCTTGCGTGCCGAGGAGTCGGCGAAGCCGAGCAGCTGCTTGGCGTCGCGGAAGAAGACCTCGATGCCCCAGCGCAGCGCGTAGGTCTCGAGCACACGCACGACGTCGAAGCTCGGGTCGGTCGAGAAGAAGACGCGGATCGGCAGCCGGCCCGTGGTGCATTCGACGATGACGATGCGCAGCTCGCGCGTGCCGATCGCTCGATACCACTGGCCGACGAGCGTCTTGTAGCGGACGCTCGTGCGCCGTCCGTAGAGCATGGCGATCGCGGTCTGCCACGGGTGGCGCGTGTCCTTTGCGAGCTTCTCGGGCTTGGGCAGAACGGCTCCACGCTTTCGCGGTCGTCCAGCTTTGGAGCCCTCCGCTGGTCGCGGCAGCGCGGTGAGCACGGCGTCGGGGCGCATCGCGCCCACCAGCGTCACGTGCGGTGGCAGCTCGCGGCTGACGGTGAAGTTGCAGTAGGCCGAGTCGGCGGTGATCTCGACCGGACGCGCGCCGGTCCACTTCAGCAGCACGTCGATCATCTCGCGCGCGAGCTCGGTCTTCTTCTTGTACGGCGCGCGGTGCTTCTCGCACTCCTTCAGATTGCGCGCGAGGCGGAAGAGCAGCGGCAACGCCCAGGCTCGCTTGGAGAACGGCACGCGCACGACCACCGCGAGCACCACCCAGCAGTGGCCGAAGGTGAAGATGCGATGACGCTTGGTCGAGCGCACCGCGTCGAGGTGGCTGCCGATGCCGAAGACGTGCGGGCCCTTCTTGGGCGCCAAGGTGTCGTCGATCACGACGAGCATCGGTCCGTCACCGAGGTGCGCGACGATCCGCCGGAACAGCCAGCGGCCGAGCTCGTCGGCGCTCCAGGTGCCGCGCGAGAAGAAGCGATGGAACGCCTCCCAGTGTCGACGCCGCGCGACGTCGGTCGCGATCAGCGCCGCCGTGACGCCGTGCGTGCCCTGCGTGAGCACCCAGCCGCTCAACACGACGAGTGCGTTGGCGAGGCCCGGACGCGTCAGCGCGGGCCCGAAGCTGTCTTCCCAAAGTGATCGCAATTTGCGACCGTGCATCGGCTCGGCCTCTGCTTTCGTGAACGTGTGGTAACGCCTCGATAGCAGGGGCCGAGCACTTCGAACAGCCGAAGTCGTCGCGCGCGCTTGCGTGCGGGCGGGGAACGCCAGCGTGCAGCGGCAGCGGGTCGCGGCGCGTGCGTGGGCGGGGCGAGCGAGGAGCGTCGAGCGGGAGGGGGCGCGGGCGTGATGTGCGCCCGCGCCGCCCGACCGTGCTGCCTACCGCGGCCCCTCGACGAGCCGCACCAGCGTGCCGATGACCTGGTCGACCTCGGCGAGCAGCTCCGCGTCGACCTCGCCGACGTACCCGAAGGCGCGCGCGACATCGAGGCACGCGACGCTCTCGCGCATCGAGCCGAGCGCGTTGTGGTAGCGCGCCGTGCGCAGCGCGCCGCGGGAGTACATGCCTTCGGCGAGGTTGAGCGCGACGCTCGACGACGCGCGACGCAGCTGGCGACCAAGGTCGCGATCGCGACGCTCGATCTGCGCGAGCAGCGGACGCAGAGCCGTGAGAACCTCGAGGACGACCGGATAGATGTGCAGCATCGGAAGCTCCTTTCGCTCCGAGCCGCACCGCCGCGGTGCTCGCTCGGAACGACGAACTTCCAGGCCGTCGCGCGCAGGACGGCTCAAGGATGCGAAGCACGGCGCGTAGCGCCGCAAGCCGGCGACACGCGAGCAACCTCGACCAACCTCCGGAGGCGGCGCAGTCCTTGAACCGGCCGAGCACGATGGCACGATCGACTACCCGAGCGCGCCCACTCCCCCTCTCCCCGCGCCGCTCCGCCCGCGCCGCACGGCGCGCTGCCGCTGCACGCTGGCTCGACACGGGCTCCGAGCCGGCGCGCGCCGGGCTACGTCAAAACGGCGAAACCCGAGTCTGAGCGCGGGTCGCGGCTGTTGGTGGCCGCGGTCGTCGTGGCGATCGCGTCGACGCTGGTCGCGGCGGCCGCGTCGGCGACGTCACGCACCTCGCGAGACGGCTCGCAGGATCACGGCGCGCTCACGCCGGAGGGCGCGCGGCGGGGGTGACGCGCGGAGCCAAGGAGTTTCGGCGCAGCTGGCATCTTGCAGGCATCGCCACCGCCACTTATCGGCCCTCGACCCTTCTGGTTCGCTCGAGGCGCGGCCCCGTGTCTCGGCGCGGCGTCGTCCTCGACTCGCGGGCGCCGCCACGGTTCCCCCGAATAGAAGCCGAGGACGAGCTCGCGGCCGCCTACCCAGAAGGGTCCGGTCTTCCGTCCGATTCCGCGGACGGCGCGCGTCCAGTCCAACGCCGATAGGCGCGCGCGAACGCCCGCGCGTTCGCGAACCCGACGCGATGAGCCACCTCCTTGATGCTCAGCTCCGGACGCGTGCGGAGCAGGTTCGTCGCCAGCTCGCGCTGAACGGCGCCGACGAGCCCGTGGAAGCTCCCGTGCATCTCGAGCTGTCGCTGCAGGCTGCGTTCCGTGGTGCCGAGCGCGTCCGCCAGGCTCGTGAGCGTTACGCCACGCCCCCCCGTGTCAGAGAAGTTGTCACCTCGCAGCCGCCGCGTGAGCGGTAGCGAGGAGTGAGTCGGGGGCGGAGAGGATCGGCTCTCCGTGGAATCAACTTACTCTGAATCGTTCAAACGCAAGATGGTGCAGC
>CAIXWQ010000979.1 GCA_903923175.1 uncultured delta proteobacterium
CCGAACCTCATCGCCAACATCTACCCTGGCTTCGTGCATGCGGGTCCGGTGAAGTTCGGCGCGTACCTGTACGCGGACGCGTCGATTCAGGCGTTCGGGCTCACGCTCTCGAGTCTCTCCGTGATGCCCGGCATTCGGCGCTGAACGACTGGGGAGATCCCGGCGGTCGCCCGCCTGTCGGCCCGTCCCCGCCCTGCGCGACGTCCGTCGCGCACCCAAAGGGATGAGCGTTGTGCGCATGCAGGCCGGGCCACCTGACGAAGGGCTTCGAGCTTCCCGAGTACGCCCGGACACAGGTCCTACTGCTGCTTCAGCCCCCCCACGCTCACCACCGCCCCCGCCCCGATCGTCGCGCGCAGCACGATCTCATCCATCGAATCTAGCGGCTCAATCCGCAGGTTGAGCACGAACACCCCCCGCGCCGGCGCGCTCCCCTCGGTGATGTCGAACGGCCCGATCCGCTCCGCGTCCTGCAGCCCCTGCAGGAACTCCTGCGTCTTCGACAGCAGCTGCGCCGCGCGCTCCTCGGTCTTGAGCTTCTTCACGTACGGCTTGTCGAAGTCGGCGAGCGAGTCGGTGAGGAAGTCGGCGAGGCGCACGCGCGACTTCGGCGCCTGCGTCGGGAACGCGATCGGATCGACGCTCGTGACCCCCGACATGAACTGCGCCCCCTCGTCCTCGTCGACGTAGGGCGCCTCGATGCCGGCCGCCTTCGCGCGCACGTACTCGTCGGGCCCCCAGCTCGCGAGCGCGCTGCCGACGCCGACGTACGAGCTCGGGATCTTGTCGGTCGTCTGCGCCGGGTTCTCCTCGGGCGCGAGCAGCGAATCGAGCGATGCCGCGACGATGTCGCCGTGCACCTCGACGAGGCCGTCGTCGGTGAAGCCCGGACCGCCGACCGCGGAGCCGAGCGCGGCGATCTCGGGGACGTACTTGCGCCACTCGGGCACGTACGAGACGCGCTCGTGGCGGTACGCGCCGACGCCGGGCTCGGTCGCAGCCGACATCGCGTCGAGCGTCGTGCCGATCGGCGGCGCGAGGATCGCCTTGCGGCCGTAGTGGCCGAGGCCCGAGGTGTCGATCGCGTTCTGCTTGAGCTGGCGCCGGATCGCGTTCGACTGGCGCGCGCTCGCGATGTAGTTGAACTTCCGCGACGGCCCCGAGAGCGCCTTCGTCGCGTCGATCGCAGCGAGGTAGGCGGCGTCCTTCTGCGCCTCGGTGAGCGCCGGCGAGAGCGCGGCGGCGTTGCGCACGGCCCACTCGGCCGCGGGGGAGACGACGCTCTCGAGCGTTGCGATCGCGCCTACGGCGACCGCCGCGAACGTGCCGTCGTCCGTCGCGGGACGGCAGCGCACCACGACCGCCTGGGTCGTGCCCGCGGGAATCTTCAGCGTCTGCATCGTCACGACGCGCGCGGCCTTCGAGCCGTCGCTGCAGACGGTGCCGGCCGGGATTGTCGAGGAGAGCGGGCCGCTCGACGCGCCGACGGTCACGCCGAGCGG
>CAIXWQ010000980.1 GCA_903923175.1 uncultured delta proteobacterium
CGGCCTTCAAGTAGGCGTCCTTCCCCCCGAACGCCTGCACGATCTCAAGGGGGGTGCCGAGCTTGGTGATGGGCGCGACGCGCAGGACGGCGATGTCGGCAATGTCCTCGACCGCCTCGTCAGCGAACTTCGCGAGCACGGCCTCGAGGACGGCTCGCGCCTGCTCGCCGTACTTGGTGAAATAGTTCCGCTTCCTCACGTTGTTCGCCCGCTCCTTGCGCGTGAGCGGGGGCTGGCCGAAGGCAACGTGGCACACCAGGTCGAAGGGCGAGCAGTCCCGCCCGACCTCCTCGGCCAGGTCATCGAAGAACACGCCGTGCTCGAGGAGCTCGTCGACCACGGCCTTCTTCCGGTCGGCAGCCTTCCAGCGCCGGAGAAAGTCGTCGAGCGACTTGTAGTCCTTCACGACGGCCTTCCTCGAGAAGTCGCGCAACGATTCCGTGATGAGCTTGCCGTCGGGCCCGTAGTACTGAACGCGCTCGTGAAGGACGTGCACGGCCACGTCGGCGACGACGTACCTCCTCCTGCCCGGCGCAGCGCCGTCAACGTTCTGGCCCCAGAGGTCGTCACCGCCTGCGGCACCTGGCCCCAGCCGGGCCTGCGGGTTCGCGTCCCCGCACTGCTCCCCAGCGTCCCCTGCTTGTTCTTCGTCACCCTCCGGGGGCGCAGGCGGATCGTCAGGCCCGGGCTGGTACACCCGCACCGGCATGCCGTCGAACTCGGGGTCGGCGAATAGCTCCGTCGCCCGCTTGAAGTCGAGGATCGTGAAGTAGAGCTTGTTCTGGTCCTCGCGGATGCGAGTGCCTCGCCCGATGATCTGCTTGAACTCGGTCATCGAGCGGATCGTCTGGTCGAGGACAATGACCTTGCACGTCTGCGCGTCCACGCCCGTCGACATGAGCTTCGAGGTCGTGGCGATGACAGGGTACGGCTCCTCGGGGTGGATGAAGTTGTCGAGCTCCGCCTTCCCCTCCTCGTTGTCGCCGGTGATTCGCATTATGTACTTGCGGTTCACCGCGGCGAGGTCGCCGTTCTCGTTCACCAGCGCCTGCCGCATCCGTTCGGCGTGGTCGATGTCCTCGCAGAACACGATGGTCTTCGCCATCCGGTCGGTCGCCTTGAGGAACTCGGAGAGCTTTCTCGCGACGAGCTCGGTGCGTTTCTCCAGCACAAGCGTCCGATCGAAGTCCCGCTGGTTGTAGATGCGGTCCTCGATCTCATTGCCGTGTTTGTCGAGCTTCCCCTGCTGCGGGCGCCATCCCTGGAGATCTTTGTCGAGGTCGATCCGCACGACCTTGTACGGCGCGAGAAAGCCGTCCTCGATGCCCTGCTTCAACGAGTAGGTGTAGACGGGGTCGCCGAAGTAGTACGTCGTGGAGACGTCGTTGGTCTCCTTCGGCGTGGCCGTCAAACCGAGCTGGGTCGCGGAGCTGAAGTAGTCGAGCAGATCACGCCAGGCGGAGTTGTCCGCCGCGCTGCCCCGGTGGCATTCGTCGATCACGATGAAGTCGAAGAAGTCCGGGGAGAACTGCTTGAAGATGTCGCTCGTCTCCTCGGTGCCCGTGAGGGCCTGGTAGAGCGCGAGGTAGATCTCGAAGGACTTGTCGACCTTGCGGTTCGCCACCTTCGTCATCGCGCCCCCGAAGGGCTTGAAGTCGTTGGTCTTGGTCTGGTCTACGAGGATGTTCCGGTCGGCGAGGAACAAGATGCGCTTCCTGGTCC
>CAIXWQ010000981.1 GCA_903923175.1 uncultured delta proteobacterium
CCGCGCCCCTCGCGCCCGCCGCCGCGCAAGCCCTCGTCGCTCCCGAAGCGCGCCGTGGCCGCGACCTCGCCCGTGAACGTCCGGGCGCCCCCGCCCGCGTCGCGACCGAGCGCGCCGGCGACCGTGGCCGTCGTGACCGAGCGCGCGCGCGCCTTCCCGTGGTCCGCGCTCGTCGTCGCGTGCGTCGTCGCGCTCCTGGCGATGCTCGCGTCGCAGCGCTACTTCCGCGCGCAGGCGGCCGCGAGCGCGCCGGCCTCGCTGGCTGGCCACTGACGCGCGTCGCCCGCGCGCCGATCGATCAGGGCACGAGCCCGGCGGCGGTCGCCTTGTCGTCGATGTAGCGTCGCTCGACGGGCCGATTGACGAAATCGGAATAGTCATCGACCACGTCCGCCGCGAACGAGGAGACAGGATGAGGCGGCGATCGCGAGTCCTGGATCCGCCACGCCGGCCCCGCAGATGAAGAATCCTCGCCCCCCGCAAAGTCCGCTCGAGCCCGCGTCGCCGGGCACGGCGCGCGCAGCTCGGGATCGATCCCGAGGGTCCCGAGAGCGCGCGCCGCGCCCGGCTCGGGGCGTCGCGCAAGGTGAAGAGGCCGGCTCCTCGCCGCACACTCTCGTGGGCAGCACCTCGACGCGATCGGTGTCGCAAGTGAGGGAGGCCCGAGAGGAGCCGGCCATGAGGAGCGTAGGACTCGATTTGGCGTTGGGGAAGATCGTGTTCTGCGAGGTAGCCGGCGGGTGCGTGGTGAAGCGGGCGACCGTTCGCGAGGTCGACGAGTTGCAGGGGCTGCTCGGCCCCGCCAGGGGCAAGGCGAGCGTCGCGGTCGAGGCGAGCCGATCGGCGTGGCACGTGTGCGACTGGCTGAAGGCGCGTGGGCACGAGGCGGTGCTGGTCGACACGACGAAGCTCGCGCAGATCGGCATCGGGGATCACGGACGGAAGACCGACCGAATCGACGCCGAGGTGCTCGCGCGGTCCATCGAGAAGGGGACGACACCTCGGGCCCACCAGCTCTCTCCTGCACGGAGGCTCCTCCGCGACCGGCTCAACCAACGTGGGCTCTTGGTCCGCACGCGCGCGAGCTTGATCGTCGCTGCGCGGGGAATCGCGCGGTCGCAAGGCGTTCGCCTTCCGATCGCAGGCACCGAGGACTTCGCCCGCGCGATGAAGGACGCCAAGCTCGACGACGCGCTCGCGACAGAGCTCGCGCCGATGATCGCCGTCGTCACGACGCTCGACGCGCAGATTGCCACCCTCGACACGCGCTTGGTCGAGATCTGCAAGAATGATCGCGCGATGCAGATCTGCGCAACCGCGCCCGGCGTCGGCCTCATCGTCGGCGCCGCATTCGTATGCGTGATCGACGATCCCAGCCGCTTCAAGAATGCCCACCAGGTCGAGGCGTACATCGGCTTGGTGCCACGTGAGGACTCGAGCCGTACTCGTCGCAAGCTCGGGTCGATCACCAAAGAAGGAAACGCGTACCTCAGGACGATGCTCGTGCAGGCGGCATGGACGATCCTCCGATCGAAAGGGGCCGACGACCCTCTCGTCGAATGGGCACATCAGCTCAAACGTCGGCGCAAGGGCGCAATCGCATCCATCGCGGTCGCCCGGCGGCTCGCTGGGATCCTCTACGCCATCTGGAAGAAGGATCGCCCCTACGATCCGGCCTGGCTCGCGCACCAGAGCGCCGACGGAAAGCATGTCGAGGCCGCGTGGACAGAGGCCCAGGCCTCCCGGTTCGAGGCCGCGGGGCGAAAGCTCGCCGGACGCGCGATCAAGAAGATCGAACCACTCACCCGCTCGCGCATCGAGCCGAAGAGTCGCACCGCGAGCCCGCGCAAGAGGAGGGTCGCCGAGGTCGCGTGACGCGACCCGAACCACAAGTTCCCAAAGACGTTCGCCGAGCACCTCGCTCGACGACAGTGCGCCGAGAGCGCGTCGATGTCCGAGCCGACATCTCGAGGGTGGATGAGCGCGTGTCCTATCCTGACGTAGGCAATGCCTAACAGTTCGCTGTGGGAGACTGCGCCGCCGACCTCGCCTTTGCATCCCAGTCTGCGGGCCGACCATCACGCGACAACGCAGGTCGGAACACCGCGTATACCGGACTGAATCGAGCTCGCTTTCACGACGTTCTCTCAACGCACTCGCCGCTCGCCGCGCCATGCGGCCCGCTTGCCCGAGGTGTGCCTCGCACCACGACAACCCGAACGATGCTCGAGGAACGATGAAGACAACGACGAGAAACAGAGAGAAAGATCGACGCCCGCGCTTGACGGAGCCGCCGCCTCATACTGGATAGGAAGTCGAAGCCGCCCCCTCTGGATTCCACGGCGCGCGTTGACCTAACACTGCATCCCCGCAGCACGATGCGGACGGAATCGCGCGCTCTCTGACTCGGGTTTCGCCGTCACGCCGCTCGTCGCAACGCTCGCTGCTGGGCCGGCGTGCGACGCTTCACCTGTTTATGTAAGTGCCCGGAATCGCTGTCCGGATCAAGAACATCGATGTTCGCGATCGCGCTCTGGGCCGCAC
>CAIXWQ010000982.1 GCA_903923175.1 uncultured delta proteobacterium
CGTCTCGACCTCGTCGAGCACGAGCACCAATCCGGCGTATCCCGACTGGCGCAGCAGCGTCAGTACGCCCCGCAGGAAGGAGAGCGCGGCCTGTCCGTCGACGTTCCCCCTCAGGCCCGCCGCCGATGTGATCGACCTTCCGCTGAGTGGCTGACCGGCGATCCACCCGAGCACCCCCTGCGCCGTCGTTGGATCGCCCTTCTGCAGCGCCTGGTGGTACGCGCGGAGCCCCTGCGCGAAGGCAGGGGTGCGCTTGCTCAGTTCCGCGAGCTTCTCCTCGAAGCGTGCTGCGACCAGCGACTCGAACTGAGGGTCATCCTCGCCGACCCCCTTGATTCGAGTCACTTCCTCGCCGACCTCGTAGATCCACGCATCGACGACCGCGCGCCACGCTCCGTCGCCGTGGGCATCGGTCGCCAGGCGTTCCATCAGCCGGCGATAGACCGCCGCGAGGTTGTGGAGCGGGGTGTCGTTGATGGAGATCTGCACCTCGGTCGTTGCGAATCCACGCGCACGAGCGTGCGCACACAGGAGACGAGTGGCGAACGTC
Source organism: uncultured delta proteobacterium (assembly GCA_903923175.1). GTDB lineage: Bacteria > Myxococcota_A > Polyangia > Polyangiales > JADJMO01 > CAIXWQ01. The sequence goes on from CAIXWQ010000982.1 coordinate 551, forward strand.
TTGCCGCTTCCGTACTCGCCTCGGATCCACTTCGAACGGCCGTGCCCTGCGCCTGCGGAGACTTCGTCGAGCTCCCCCTCGATGATGGGGAGGAGCCGCTCGAGCCCCGTCGCGTAGTGTTCGAGGCCCACGCGCGGCACCGCGCCCGCGCGCAGGGCCGCGACGATGTCGCGTGCGACCGCCTTCGGGACCGCCGTCACGCGTCCTTCCCTCCGTTCGGCTCGTAGACGTACTGCTCCTCGCCGTCGGGCAGCACTTGTCGCCGGATGAACGAGTAGCCCGCGTCGTGCAGCTTCCGGATGAGCTTGGACATGAGCCCGGGCACCCTGGTCGGCGGTCGGCGAAGCCGCTCTGCGAGGTCCGACATGCGCACGTGGTGGTTCTGCGCCACGCAAGCCAGCGCCGCCAGCTCAGACGCGTCGAGCTGCGCGCGAAGCGAGTCGGGCAGCTCCAGGTTGGACGATGCGGCCGCCAGCACCGTCTCGCGCTCGAAGAGGCCCCCCTGACGGACCGACGCGGCAGCCGTCAGCGTCGTCACGCTCGCCGAGGCCGAGCTCCGGGCGGCCGGCGTCGACGCGGGCTCAGACGCGGGCGAGGGCGCGTGTTCAGGGGTCGGATCCGCGACGACGCCATCGAGCCACCAGGACGGCTCATCCGCGGCGACGCCACCAGCGATGAGCTCGGCGAGTGGAACGACCATCTCTTCGAGCGAGCAGCCTCCGTGGAATCCGACCTGCTGCCCGCCTTGGTAGACGCCCATCTTCCAAGCGAAGGCCTTCCGCCCCTCGACGCCCGCCAGGCCCCCGTCCGGAATCTCCATGAAGCCGGCGGGCGGCGACTCGCCCGCGCGCAGGAGGCGATGTCGCGCGCTCGACGCGTCCTTCGGCGCGTCTCCGGAGCGCAGCGCTTTCGCCACGAAAGGGGTATGGCCGTGATCGGCGGTGAGCACGATGCGGCGTCCTGCGTCGAGCGCAGCGCGCAGGCTCGGCAAGAAGCCGGAGATCTCCTTCGCGCGCACCGCGATGACCGCCCCCGTGTTCGACGAGCCGATCTGATCGTCGACCGCGTTGAAAACAGCCGCGACCACCTCGATCGACGGATCGAGCAGCGCCTTGCGCAGCGCCTCGCCGTGATCGACCAGGTTCCCCTTCAAGAAGAGCTGGCGCGAGCGGTCACCGAGCACCTCGTTCTGCTTGAATCGGGCCGGATCGCTACGGCTCTCGGTCTCGTCACGCCACACGGTCTCGGCGATCCAAGGGGCGTTCGGGACCTGGCCGAGGAAGATCGAGCTCCGTGAGTGGCTCGTGATCGACGGCAGCAGCGCCAGCGCCGGCGTTCCGTGAACGTCCTTGCGGATCGGATCGGCGCGCAAGCCGATCGGTGCCGCCTCGTCCTC
>CAIXWQ010000983.1 GCA_903923175.1 uncultured delta proteobacterium
CGGCCACATCCCGGCGTATCCACTCGTCAAGAACCCACCCACGATGAGCACCTGGCCGGAGTTGAGCACACTGGCCGTGTGCGCGAACCTCGGCTTGGTCATGGGCGCAGCCGAACTCCAACCGCTTGCCGGGTCGAAGTACTCCGCGTCGACCGTCGCCGTGCCGCTGCTTCCTCCAGCGATCAGCGCCTTCCCAGAATGCAGCAGGCTTGCGGTGAACCAATTTCTGGATACGAGCGGCGCCCCCGCGTCCGTCGCCGTGCCAGTCGCCGGGTCGTAGAGTTGTGACGGAGCGCCGATCAGCAGCACCTTGCCCGAGGGCAAGACGGTTGCGAAGCCAAGGTTCGTCGGCCCCGTGGTCGTCCACGAGTTCGCAGCTGGGTTGTAGAGATACCGACTGGCCAGAACCCTTCCGTCGCCGAGTAGCACCGCGTTGGGAAGGACTCCGGGGAGAGGCACGTCCGCAGCGCCCGACCATGTACCCAGGCCGGGATCGTAGATCTCTGCCGACGAAACCGGCGTGAGGGTGGGCGAGTAAGAGACAGGGAATGTCGTTGGCCAACTCACCTTCGTACCACCGGCAACAAGGACGCGCCCATCGGTCAGCGTCACTGAAACGAGGCTATCCCTTGCACCTCTCGTAAGGCTGCCGGTCCCAGCCCACAAGCCCGTTGCCGGATCGTAGGTGCAGGCGTCGGCGAGGTCTTGGAACGGCGGGAAGCCCCCGCCGTACGAACTGACGTAGCCGCTCAACCCGCCTGCGACCAAGACCTTGCCGCTCTTGAGAGCCGTAGCCGTGTGGTGGGTTACGGCTCCGCAGCTGGCGGTTCCGGCCCAGGTTCCCGTTGCTGGGTCGTACAGCTCCGCAGAGTTCAACGCGGCTGTCGCCGCCGTGCTGGGATAACCGGGGTAGTTGCCCCAAGCCCCGTCGCCCCCGACGACGAGTACCCTGCCGTCAGCCAGGACGGTCGCCGTGTGATCGACGCGGGCCACGGCCAGGCTCCCCGTCGCTATCCACACAGGGTCTACAAGCACAGGCGGCTTCAGATTCAGCGCGTGCGCGTTCCAGGAGACGCCCACGCCGCACGCCGTGGCGCCCGGCCTCCGCACCGGCCGGCCCCACGGCCCGGCGGGGTTCGTGTCCACGCTGCAGCCGAGGACCGAGAGCATCGCGTCCGACCGAACCCCGGCTGAATCCACGACGTAGGGAGGCGCGACCCGAAGCCGCGGGGCACCGCCGGCATCGAGAAACTCCAGGGTGTTCGCAACGAGCCGCAACCCCGCAACGTCCCTGCCGAGCGTCACTCTGTAGGTGAGCCGCTGCGTGTCCGCGCTCGGGACGAGCACGAAGTCCTCGGTTCCCTCGGCGGTTGGCCGGTGGAGGACGTGCCCGCCTCGGAGTGCGCCCGCATACACGACGTAGCCGTCAAGGATCTCGGCCGGCACATCGGCGACGCCTTCAAGCGCGACCTCGATTCCGATCTTCGAATCGGCGTCGGTCAGCTTGAACTTCCCGGCTGCCGAGGTCGGAAGGCTGATGGTCGCGCCGTGCCGGAGTCCTCGAAGGGATCGCTCCGGCAGGAAGGGAACGAGCATCCCGTTCGCGACGTCGACGCGTTCGGCCACGGCGTCTCGAAGCACGCGGTCGGCGGCGGTGACGTCCACGTCGAGGCTCGACGCGCCTGGGGACCAATGACCGAAGTTGATCGCCCGCGGCGTGGCGGTCGGGGCAAACGCGAGAGCCTCATTCCACGCGGCATCTGATCGCACGGGTCGCTTCACCGAGAAGCCTCGGATCGCGTTCAACACCTCGGCGGCTGACCCAGCGGTACGACCGGGCGCCGCAGGCGGGCCGGCGTCGGCGCCGGGAACGTCGGTCGAAGCCGAGCTTCCGCAGCCCGCGGCCAGGAGGAAC
>CAIXWQ010000984.1 GCA_903923175.1 uncultured delta proteobacterium
GCCAGCGCAGCCGAGGATCTGCGCGGGCGTGGCCCCCCATGAGCGTGGGGTGCGGATCGGTGCTGCTCGACGAGGCGCCACGAGGCGCGACGTGGCGCGACGCTACGGAGCGCGCCCGAGCCCGCGCGCGAGCATCGCTGCGACCTCGGCGGCCGAGATCTGCGCGCGCTTGGCCGGATCGCGCGCGACGAGCAGATCGACCCAGGCGGCGAGATCGATCGGGACCTCGGGGCGCCGCTGCCGCAGCGGGACGCGCGCGTCGTCGATCGTCCGTGCGATCAGCAGCGGCACGGTGATCGGCTCGTCGCCGAGCGGCAGGTGGGGGACGCCGGTGAGCAGGCGATAGAGCGCCGCGCCGGCGGAGTAGACGTCGACGCTCGGCCCGGCCCCCTTGAAGTCGAGGAGCTGCTCGGGGGCGACGTAGAACATCGAGCCCATGCGCTCCTCGCCCGTGACCTGGGTCGCGCCGCTCTCGGCCCAGGCCTTCGCGAGGCCGAAGTCGGCGAGCTTGGCGCGCTGGAGCCCGCGGGCGTCGGCGCGATCGAGCAGCACGTTCTCGAGCTTCACGTCGCGGTGGACGATCCCGTGGGCATGCGAGAACGCGAGCGCCTCGAAAAGATCGGCGGCGACCGACACCGCGGCCTCGATCGGCAGGCGCGCGGAGGCGAGCTTCGCCGCGTCGCCCCCGTTCATGAACTCGGTCGCGAGGTAGAGCCGACCGTCGCTCACGTGTCGACCGACCTCGAAGGTGGCGACGATGCGCGGGTGCTGCAGCGTCCAGGCGACGCGCTGCTCGCGCAGGAAGCGCGGGATGGCCTTCAACGCCTCGGGCGCGTCGGGGAGGAGCACCTTGAGCGCGGCGTGCGCGTGGCTCGAGACGTGGCGCGCCTCGTAGACACGCCCCATGCCCCCGTCGGCGAGCGCGCGCAGGCACTCGAACCCGCCGAAGCGGAGCTCCTGCACGGCGTCGTTCGCTCGACGGCGCGCCCCCGCGCACTCGTCGCAGAGCCAGCCGTACCCTTCTCCGGGGCACGCGCGCGTCGGGTGTGGGCGGGCGCAGCCGTCGCACGGCCAGGCGCGCCCCTCGCTGGGGGCGGACTCGGTCGCCGCCGTCGCGACGAAGACCGTCTCGAGCATGGCGTCGTCGCCGAGCTCGGTGGCGGCCGGAGGCGCGGCCGGCACGCCGTCGACGCGCAGCACCGTGCGCCCGACCCGGACGCGATCGCCGTTGCGCAGCGCGCGTCGATCGACGCGCTCCTCGTTGACGAAGGTGCCGTGCCGACTCGCCTCGTCCGCGACGACGAGCGCGCCGGCCTCGAGCCGCAGCGTGGCGTGCCGCCGCGAGACGCGGAGATCGTCCTCGGGGAGCCGCAGCCCCGCGTCGTCGCCGCGGCCGAGCAGGATCGGGCGCCCCTCGGCGATGGGCAGCTTGCGACCGCGCTCGGCCCCCTCTTCAATCACCACGAAGATCGGCGGCATCGAGCGAGATTGTCGGGAGCGCGGGCGCGCCTCGTCAATCGCCGCGCCCCGCGGGCGCCGCAGCGGCCGTGCGCGGCGCGTCCTTCGCGCAGCGGAAGCCGACGTTCTTCATCATGAGCGTCACCTTGGGGCGCACGTCGCGCTTCTGCGCGCGCAGATCGACCAGCAGCCCATAGGCGCTGCCGCCGCGGACGACGGCGCCGCTCGCTTGCACGTCGGAGGTCCACTCCGCGACCGAGGCGCCGAGATCGCGGACGCCGTCGCTCGTCGCGTCGAGGCGCGACGAGCCGACCAGCGGCAGCCGCTCGAGCGGCGGGCACGGGCGCGTCGCGGTGCCGCCGAAGGCGAGCTCGCCGCAGGTCGGCGCCGCGTCGCCCCACGGGAAGCGACGCTTCTCGGCGCCGCCGGCCGCGAGCTCCCACTCGGCCTCGGTCGGCAGGCGCTTGCCCGCGGAGGCGCAGTACGCCGCGGCCGCGGCCTGGCTGACGCAGACGACCGGCCGATCGGCCGTTCCCTCGACGACCTCGAGCTTGCTGGCGCGCTCGGCGAGGCCGCCGCCGGGGCACGCGCCGTCGAGCCGGGCGATCGAGCCTCCGTCGACGAACAGGGCCGCGCTCGGGATCTTCGCCCCCTGCCCCGCCGCAGGGCCTGGGTCGTCGTACGCGCCGAGCCGGGCGCCGCCGTCGGCGAGGCGCGCGCGCAGCCAGAGCGCGAAGGCTTGGTTGGTCGTCTCCTGGCGATCGAGATCGAACGTCGCGACCTCGGCCTCGCGCGGCGCCTCGCGTGCGAGCAGCGTCGCGCAGAACGCAGGGTCGTCGACCTTCGCGCACCACTCGGAGAAGCCCGCGGCAGGCGTGCCGAGGGTGAGCTTCGCGCCCGCGACGCGCGTCATCTCGGCCGCGGGGCGCGCGGGGCTCGCCGACGTCGCCACCGCCGCGGGAGGCGTCGCGGCGGAGGTGTCGCTCGGAGGCGCGACCGGCCGCGGCTCCGGCCCGGGCTTCGATCGACCGACGCCGGACGCCCACAGCCCGCCGCCCACGGCGA
>CAIXWQ010000985.1 GCA_903923175.1 uncultured delta proteobacterium
ACCGAGGCGCCGCCGTGAAGGCGACCTCACGCGCGCGCGTCGACGCGGCGCCCACCCCGCCTCGAGTCGTCCCCCCGCCGCGATGAGCCGGGACCTGGACCTCCTCCGCACGGCCCTTGCCACCGCGTCGCTCGGCTCCGCGTTCGGGTTCGTCGGCTCGATGCCGCTGGTCGGTCCCGTCGCCGTCATGGTCGTCTCGCGCGGCGTGCAGCGGCGATATCGCGCGGCGTTCTGGACGGGGGCCGGCGCCGCGGTCTCCGAGGGGCTCTATGCCGGCGTCGCGTATTGGGCCTTCTCGACCTTCCTCACGCAGCTCCGCTTCCTCCGCCCCTGGTTCGACGCGGCCGCGTCGCTGCTGCTGCTGTTCATCGGCCTGCGCTTCGCGCGCTGGGTCGATCGCCCGTCGACGCGCGGCCCGGACCGCGACGACACGAGGAGCTTCCTCGCCGGCCTCTCGGTGACCGCGCTGAACCCGACGATCCTCCTGACCTGGACCGGCGCCATCACGACCCTGTACTCCACCGGGTGGGTCGACTTCGCGCCGTCGATGGCGCTCTGGCTCGCCGTCGGCGCGGCGCTCGGGATCACGGCCTGGTTCGGCGTGCTGGTCGCCGCCGTGAAGCGCTACGAAGACCAGCTCCCGCGCCGGACCATCCGCGCGCTCGTCCGCGGCATCGGCTGGCTCCTCGTCGTCGCGGCCGGCTATCTCGCGGTCGTCGCGGTGAAGCGCTTCCGTCACCCGGCCGTGAGCCTGAGCCTACGCGTGGGCGCCACGCCCGGGCTCGCCCGTACGCACGGCCTCCGTCGGCACGAGCTGCCAGCTCCCGTCCCCGTGCAGATCGAGCCGCAGATCGTGGTAGCCCGCGAGCGCGGGGTGGTCCCCGATGCTGATGTACGTGATCGCGGAGCGCGCGAGCGCACCATAGAGGCGCTGCACCTGCTCGGCGTCGAGTGAGCCGGTGGGGTGCTCGATGAACGCGAACGCCGGATTCTGGAGCAGGAGCCGCGCGAACGCGAGCGCCTGCTGCTCCCCCTCCGAGAGCACGCTCGACCAGTCGGACTCTGCCTCGAGCCCGCCCGCCTCCGCGATCGCCCGCTCGAGACCGACCTCGCGCAGGACCTCGAGGAGCCGATCGTCGCCGAGGTCCCCCGAATCGAGCCCATAGAGCAACAGGTCGCGCAGCCGTCCCGAGGGTGTGTAGGGCGGATACGGCAAGAACATGACGTGTCGCGGCCCGGGCGACACGATCCGGCCCGCCCCGCCGCGCCAGAGCCCTGCCGTGGCGAGGAACAGCGCCGACTTCCCTGCGCCCATCGGCCCCGCGACGACCATGCGTTTGCCCTCCGGCAGCTCGAGAGACAGGTCGCTCACGAGCGGCCTGCCATTCTGGGGCGTCTGTAGAGTCAGGTGGTCGTACGCCAGGACGTGCGCGTTCGGCTTCGTCTCGACCGCGGGGATGGTCATCTCCGGTCGAGCGGCGGCGCGCGCGGCCTCCTCGACGACGCGCGCCTCCGGCTCGGTCGCCTCCCACATCGGCCCGAGGCGACCGATGACGGCGGCGAACTGCGAGACCTGCTGGAACTGCGTGGCGATCAGGGAGAAGGCGCCCAGCACCTGCGTGAACGCCATCGCGGCCTGCGTCACCGTACCGAACTCGGCCTCACCGCGGACGTAGAGCGGCGCCACCACGGCGACGGGGATGATCTGCGTCAGATAGCCATAGGCCGTCGTGAAGAAGCCCAGGTTCCGGCTCACGCCGATGATCTGGCGAGAGTTCACGACCACCGACTCCAGCCGATCGCCCAATCGCGCGGTCTCGGCGTGCTCGCCGCCGAGCTGCGCCACGGCGGCGGCGTGCTCGCGCACCCGCCCCAGCGCGAATCGGAAGTCGGCCTCCTTCCTCAGCTGCAGGTTGTCGAGTCGCACGAGGCGATGCCCGATCAGGATCGAGCCGGAGGTCCCGGCGAACGCGTACAGCATGGCGGTGAGTAGCAGCCAAGGGGTGATGGACCAGAGCACGCCCGCGAACGCCGCGAGGGTGAAGATGCCGTTCACGAGCAGGACGATGAACGAGAGCGTCATGGACGTGAAGCTTCGGACGTCCTCGGAGATTCGCTGGTCGGGATTGTCGATGTCCTCGCGGCCGATGAGTCGCTGGTAGGTGCGGTCCGCCAGATATCGTCCGACCAGTCGCCGCGTGAGCCAGGCGCGCCAGCGCAAGCCGAGACGCTGCTCCACGTAGCGGTTCAGCACCTCGACGATCGTCGAGGCCGCGAACACGCAGGCCAGCACGCCGGCGAACCTGAAGAAGCGGCCTGCCGTCCGTCCGGCCAGCGCGCTGAACATGTCGCGGCCGACGTAGCTGTTGGCGACGTTGAGCGCGTTGACGCCGACCAGCCCGATCAGCAAGAGCACGAGCCCGGCGATGGCCTGAGCCCGGTCCTCGAGCTTGAAGAAGGGAATCCCGACCTCACGCAGCCGGGACCACAGCGACGGGTGCGCTCCACGCATACGACTCCCCGTAGGACCGGCGCCGACGCCTCACGTCGACTCGGGAACCTGCATCGCCCAGGCCACCTGCGCACCTCGGTGACGCGACGCGACGGGTGCGCAAGTTGCTCCTCCAACGCGTCGACTTCGAAGTGGGCCTGGCGCCGTCGAAGGGGTTCGGATGGTCAAGCGCGCGTACAACGGCGTCAGGCACGAGCTGCAGCTCATTCGACGGCGCGGCGTCGAAGTCTGGCGGATCGTCTCCGGGCGGCACAAAGCGGCGCTCGCGTGCGCCACGCTGCTGATGGGGCTGACCAGCGCCGCCAATACGGCGATGCCGCTGTTCCTGGGCGATCTCGTGGATGGCGTCCGGCGCGGCCTTCAGGAGCGACAGCCTCCTCGCGCCATCTACGGTGCCGCCCTGACGTGGCTCGGCTTCATCGGCGTCGCTTACGTGCTGCGCGAGGCGCTCGGCGTCTTGCGGCGGTACCTGGTCGAGAACACGTGCACGCGCATCGATCGGGATCTCATGGTGCGATTGGTGTCCCACCTGCTCGAGGTCGACCTGTCGAGGTTCACCCACGAGAAGGTAGGCGCGCTGCACGGCCGGATCTCTCGTAGCGTCGACGGGTTCGTGCGCCTCCTTCGGTTGGTGTTCCTCGACTTCTTCCCCGCTGCGATGAGCGGGGGATTCGCGCTCGTCGCGGCGACCACCAAGCAGCCGTGGCTCGGCCTCGTCATGCTCGGGGTCGTCCCGGCGAGCATCGGCCTGACGCTGTGGCAGCTGGTGTCTCAGAAGGACGTTCGAATCCAGCTCCTGCGCAGCCGCGAGGACATGGACGGCATGGTCGTCGAGCAGCTCGGCGGCCTCGACTACGTGCGTGCGGCGAACACGCGCGACCAGGAGACTCGGCGCGTCGCGCGGTCGGCGGAGAACCGGCGCAACCGCGAGCTGCACCATCACTTCCAGATGTCCCTGTTCGGGGCCGCCAAGGCGCTCAACGAGGGGCTGTTCCACATGCTCGTGCTCGCCCTCGCCATCTACCTGGCAATCCGCGGGGCCATCAGCTTCGGTGGGATCCTGACGTTCTCGATCCTGTTCTCGAGCGTCATGACGCCGCTGACGGAGATCCATCGGCTGATCGACGAGGCCCATGAGAGCAGCCTGCGCATCGGAGATCTCTTCGAGCTGCTGGGCGAGCCGGTGGACCGCTCGTTCGCGGTCGTCCGATCGCGCGAGCCGGACCTCGATAGCCCGCACGGGCTCCTCCGGATCGAAGGGCTGCGCGTGGACTACCCGCTGGCGGACGGGCAGCGTCGGCAAGCGCTCGGGGGGATCGACCTGACGGTGAGGCGCGGGGAGACGATCGGAATCGCAGGACCGTCCGGCTGCGGGAAGACGACCCTGCTCAAGGTGCTCCTGCGCCTCGTGCACCCGACCGACGGCGGCGTCTGGCTCGGCGGCGTCCCGCTGGAGGAGGTCTCGCGCGAGGCCATCGCTCGGCTCATCGGCTACGTCGGCCAGTCGCCCTTCCTCTTCTCGGGCACCATCGCGGAGAACATCCAGTACGGAGTGACGCCGCGCAGGGCGACTTCCGACGTCCAGCGGGCGGCGCAGATGGCCGGCATCCACGAGGAGATCCTCGCCATGCCCGGCGGCTACGATGCGCCGGTGGCCGAGCACGGCCGCAACCTCTCCGGCGGTCAGCGACAGCGGCTGGCGATCGCCAGACTGTTTCTCAAGAACCCTCCGCTGCTGATCCTCGACGAGGCCAGCTCGGCGCTCGACAACATCAACGAGCGGCACGTTCAGCGCGCGCTGGCCGCGGCCCTCGCGGACCGGACCGTCATCGTCGTCGCCCACCGGCTCTCGACGCTCCTCGGCGCGAATCGGATCCTCGTGCTCGACAGCGGCCAGATCGTCGAGCGTGGCACGTACGAGGAGCTCGTGGCTGCGCACGGCGTGTTCGCCGAGCTGCAGCGATCTGCGCAGGAGCCGAGCACGGCGGCGCATCGCGCCGATTCCCGAGAGCGTCACCGGGATCAGGGAGGCGCCGAGTGGCGAGAGTGAGCCCGAGCCCCGGCGAGCCGAGGCGCGTCGCTCGACCGTCGACGCGCTCCGCCGCGCGTCGCGGTGCGCCCCGCGCGGCCGGTCGGGTGAGGAACGGCGCTTGCGTGCGTGAGGGACGTTCCCTGCGCGCGCGTGCGGCGGGGAAGGGGAGAGGAGGCGCGGAATGGACATCACCGCTGGTCGCCTGGAGAGCGGAGGCGCGGCTGGGTCGAACGGCAGCTCCGCCGGCGCGGCGTCGCACGTTGGCTCGGCGCGCGGCGTGGCGGCGCGACGACTCCACGACGACATCGACGACTCCCTCGGACACGCCAGCCCGCAGCGTCAGCGCACGCTCGGCGGCATGCTCGAGCGGGTGGCGAAGCACGGCGGGGTCCGCGTGTGGCGCGGGCTCAAGCGCCATCCCTTCGCCACCGTGGCGGCGATCGGCGCGGCGAGCGTCGTCGTCGCGAGCGTCGTGGGGGTCGGCGAGCTGGTCGTGGCCGGCGTCGTGGCGATGGGGGCCTACGAGGTGCTGCGGGCCGGCGAGCCGGCGTTGTAGCTCCGACGAGTTGCTGGAATGGGGCGCTCGTCGCCCAGCTACCGCGCGACGAGCTCGCACTCGCTCGAGCTCGTCGCGCAACCCGTCCGACGGTCACCGTCTTCGCACGGTCCTTTTCAGCGGCCTGCCAGGGGAGGCGTCATGCGCGCAGCGAAGACCGTTCATCGCGGAAGCATCGATTCACTCTGCGTGGAGACCCTGCGCATGCTCTCCGTGGACATGGTCGAGAACGCCCACTCCGGGCATCCGGGCCTGCCGCTGGGCGCCGCGCCGATGGCGTACGTGCTCTGGAATCGGTTCCTGCGGCACGCCCCCTCCAATCCGCATTGGTGGGACCGGGACCGATTCGTGCTCTCGGCGGGTCACGGCTCGGCCCTCCTGTACGCGCTGCTCCATCTGACCGGGTACGATCTGCCGCTCACGCAGCTCAGGCGCTTCCGGCAGTGGGGGAGCCTGACGCCCGGCCATCCCGAGCACGCGGTGACCCCGGGCGTGGAGGCCTCGACCGGCCCGCTCGGCCAAGGCCTGGGCAACGCGCTGGGAATGGCCATCGCCGAGCGGCACCTCGCGGCGCGGTACAACCGGACCGGTCACGAGATCTTCGGCCACGACACCTACGTGCTCGCGAGCGACGGCGACATGATGGAAGGCGTGCAGAGCGAGGCCGGCTCGCTCGCGGGGCAGCTCGCGCTCGGTCGGCTCATCGTCCTCTACGACGACAACCACGTGACCCTCTCGGCGACCACCCCGATCACGTTCACCGAGGACGTGGGCGCTCGCTACCGCGCCTACGGCTGGCACGTCCAAGAGGTGACCGATGGCAACGATCTCGCGGCGATCGAGCGCGCGATCGCCGCCGCGCGCGAGGAGGCGACGCGCCCCTCGCTCATCGCCGTGCGGACGGTGCTCGGCCACGGCTCGCCGGGCAAGCAAGGGACCTTCGAGGCCCACGGCAGCCCGCTCGGCGCGGACGAGGTGCGGCGCGTGAAGGAGCGCGTGGGCTGGCCGGTCGACCGGACCTTCTTCGTCCCCGAAGGCGCCCAGCGCCACTTCCGCCGCGCCGTCGAGCGCGGCCGCGCCCTCGAGGCGGACTGGCAGCGTCGCTACGAAGTCTACGCCCGCGAGCACCCGCTCCTCGCCCGCGAGCTCGAGCGTCGTTTCGCGCGGCGCCTCCCCGAGCGCTGGGAGGCCTCGCTCTCGACCTTCCCCACCGACCCGAAGGGGATGGCGACCCGCAAGGCCTCGGAGGCGGTGCTCCAGCAGATCGCGGCGAGCGTGCCCGAGGTCGTCGGCGGGTCCGGCGACCTCGATCCCTCGACGTGCACCTGGATGAAGGGGCATGGCGACTTCGAGTCGACGAACCAGGCGCATCAGGAGGTGCAGGGCGCGGTCGGCGGCAGCTGGAGCTACGCCGGTCGGAACCTGCACTTCGGCGTCCGCGAGCACGCGATGGCGGCCGCCGTGAACGGCCTCGCGTACCACGGGGGCTTCATCCCCTTCGCGGCGACGTTCCTCGTGTTCTCGGACTACATGCGCCCGGCGATGCGGCTCGCGGCGCTCGCGCGGCTGCGCTCCATCTTCGTCTTCACCCACGACTCCGTGGGCCTCGGCGAGGATGGTCCGAGTCACCAACCGATCGAGCAGCTCGCGGCGCTGCGCGCCATTCCGGACTTGCTCGTTCTACGCCCGTGCGACGCCAACGAGACGCGCTGGGCCTGGCAGGTGGCGCTCGAGGAGCATGGCCGCCCGACGGCGCTGGTGCTGACGCGCCAGGCCGTCCCCACGCTCGACCGGACCCGCTACGCGTCGGCCGAGCTGCTCCGTCGAGGCGCCTACGTGCTCGACCCGACGGCGGGCGCGACCCCCGACCTCGTGCTGATCGCGAGCGGCTCCGAGGTCACCACGATCGTCGCGGCCGGGGCGCGGCTCGGCGCGGCAGGGGTTCGCGTGCGATTGGTCTCGATGCCCTCGTGGCGGCTCTTCGAGGAGCAGTCGGCCGACTATCGCGAGAGCGTGCTCCCCTCTGCGGTGACCGCGCGGCTGGCGGTCGAGGCGGCCTCGTCGCTCGGGTGGGAGCGCTGGGTCGGGGCGCGCGGCGCGGTCATCGGGCTCGATCGCTTCGGCGCTTCGGCCCCGGGCGAGGTCGTGCTCGAGAAGCTCGGGTTCAGCGTGACGCATGTCGTCGAGCGGGCGTTGTCGCTCCTCGAGACGTCGACCGCCTCGGCGGTGCGCTCTCCTCTGGCGTCGCGTGACGGCCGTGCGGGCGGATGACGCTCGGCTGGCGTCTCCGGGGATCCGCCCGACGCTCGTGCGGGCCCCCCGGCGCAACCGCTCGCGCGCGTCGTCGTCGAATCGGAAGGATCGGACGGGAGGCGAGGGCGCATGGAGCGAATCGAGGTGCAGAGAGGCGTTCGCGAGGCGCTCGGGCACGCGGACGAGCTGTGCCGCCTCGCGCACGGCGCGCACCGAGAGACGGTCGCGCAGCTCGTGGAGGCGCTGCGCACGACGCTCACGCGGATGGACGAGCAGCTCGGCTCAGGAAGGGCGACCGCGCCCTCGCCCGCCGAGCTCACGCACCTCGTCGATCGGCTCTCGGATCTGATCGATCGCTCGACGCCCGAAGTCCAGCGCCGCGCGGACGCGATTCTCCACGAGCTGCGCACGCTGCGCGACGCGCTCGCCGTCGCGCCCGACGCGCGGCAGCCCAGGCGCCGCGGGCTGCCGGGCGTCTCGGACGTCTCGGACGGGGTGCGCACGCGGAGCGCGGGCGGCCACGCCGCGCGCTGTCTCGCCACGCGCGGCCTCGCGCAGAGCGCGCGGGCGCGCAG
>CAIXWQ010000986.1 GCA_903923175.1 uncultured delta proteobacterium
CACCAGCGGGAGCGCGACGGCCACGCGCCCCTTCGACGGCGTGGGCGCGGCGTGGGACGCGCCCGCAGCGGTGACCGCGGGGGGCCGCGTGAGCCGGGTCGGGGACTCGCTCGCCGGCCGCTCGACGCGCGTGGGCTCGCTCGACTGCGCCGCCCACGTCATGCGCGCGCCCGACTGGCTGGCGCTCGCCTTCGGACCGGCCGCCGACCGCGGACCCGACGCGTCGGCGCCTCCCTCGAGCAGGTTCGAGAGCACCGGGACCTCGGCCGAGTCGGCAGCCACGAACGCGCGGCGGCTCAGCTGGCGCTCGATGACCTTGCGCAGCTTCTCGCGCCGCTCGGCGAAGCTCTCGGCGACCCAGCGCCCGACGTCGCGCGCGGTCACCCGCGAGCCGAGCTCGTCGAGCAGCGCCTCGAGCTCCGCGGCGAGCACCGCGGCCGAGGGGTAGCGAGCGTCGCGGCTGGGCGACAGCGCGCGCATCGTGATCGCGACCAGGCGCGGATCGGCGGCGGGGTTCGCCTCCCGCACGTCCGGCACCTCTCCGTGGCTGAGGCGCGCGTAGATCTGCACGTCGGTCATCGAGCGCCAGAGCCGCTGCCCCGTCGCCGCCTGCCAGAGCATCGCGCCGACCGAGAAGACGTCCGCGCGGCGATCGACGTCGGCGCCGTCGAACTGCTCGGGCGCCATGTACGCGCACTTCCCCTTGAACACGCCGGTGCGCGTGCGCAGCGAGCCGTCGGCCGCCTTCGCGATGCCGAAGTCGACGAGCTTCACCTGGCCGTCGTACGTGACGAAGGCGTTGTGCGGCGAGACGTCGCGGTGCACGACGTTCAGGGGCGTGCCGTCGTAGTCGCAGAGATCGTGCGCGTGCTCGAGCGCGGCGAGCAGCTCCACGATCACGCGCAGCTGCAGCTCGAGCGGCACCGTCGTGCCGAGCGCCTTGGCGCGCCGGTGCATCGCCTCGAACGATTGCCCGTCGAGGTACTCCATCGCGATGAACAGCCGCTCGCCGTCGCGACCGACCTCGTTCGTCTGCACGATGTTCGGGTGGTTGAGGCGCGCGGCGAGCCTCGCCTCGTCCATGAACATGGTGACGAAGTCGGGGTCCTCGGCGAGCTCGCCGCGGATCCGCTTCACGACCTGGAGCTTCAGGAACCCGCCCGGCCCGTCGACCACCGCGAGGTAGACGTGCGCCATCCCCCCTTCGCCGAGCTCGGCGACGAGGCGGTACTTGCCGATCGCGGACGCCGCCTCCGCCGTCATGCCCGACGAGCCCTCATGCGCCCCACGAACGTACGCGATCCCGTCGACGCTCGCAGCTGCCACGCCGCGCCTCGCGGGGCTCCGGCTCGCCGCGTCGGGCTCAGTGCTTGTACGACATCTCCGCGAGCTGCTGGCGCGCGTCGATGTTGCGCGCGTGGTCGGGGAACTTCTTGATGAACGCGCGGAGCGTCGCCTTGGCGTCGTTCCACGCCTGGATCTCCTGCTCCACCTGCGCGAGCTCCCAGGCCGCTTGCCCCTGGACGTCCTTCTCGCCTGCCGTCTCCGACAGCGCTTGGTACATCGGGATGGCGTCGCGCGGCTTGCCGAGCTTCCAGTAGCAGTGGGCCAGCGCCAGGCGCGCCGAGGGGCCGGTCGTCGCCTCGGGCTTGATGCGGAGCGAGTCCTCGAACGCCGTCGCGGCCTCCTGCCAGCGGGCGAGGCGCACGTGATCCATGCCCGCGGCGTAGCGCTCGAGGGCGAGCTCGTTGCGATACCGCTCCGCCACGTCCTGGAAGAACGCGAGCTCGACCTTCGGCAGCCCTTCCTTGGCGGCGAGGTCCATCTGCTCCAGGAACTCCGGGCGCTTGCCGAGCTTCATCAGCTCGTAGAGGGAGAGCGCGCGCTTCTCCTGCGAGATCTTCCCCCCTTCGCGCTTCTCGAGCTCGTCGACCTTTGCCCGGAGCGACTCGAGCTCCCGGCTCGAGCCCTCGGTGCGGCCGGCCATGTTCTCGAGGCGGTAGTCCCAGAGCACCTTCAGGCCGAACAGCACGAGGAGCACGAAGATCGTGTACGCCGTCGCGCTGTTCCAGCTGATCCGGCGCTCGTAGCCGGCCTGGCGCTTCGCGATGGCCTTCAGGTCCGCGGCGAGCGCGTTCGTCAGGTTGTTGGTCTTGATGACCAGGCCGCGCGACTCGATCACTTCGCGGCGCAGCTCGCGCAGCTCGTCGTCGATTTCTTTCGCGGCCACGCCGCCGGATCTAGCACTCCCGGCCGCGGACCGGCCAGATCCGAGCGGATGCCCTTGTCAAGCGGCGCAGGGCGTGGCAAAACGCCCGCCCTTTCTCAGGAGTCCCGAGGGTCACCATGGTTTCCAGCACGCAGCAGCACGAGCGGATCCGCAAGCGGAAGGCGACGACGAACGGCAAGCGCAACAAGCGCGAGCGCCGCGCGAACGGCACGCCGGCCTTCGCCGTCCACCCCGAGGGGTACTCGAAGACCGCCGCCGACTCGAAGAAGGCCTGAGCTCTCTTCGTCGGTGGTTCGGGCGCGGGTGCGCGGGCTTCTGGCTCGGCGCCCGCGTCCTCCGTTTTTTGTCGCCTCGACGTCCAGGCTTCGGCGTGGCGGCCTGACCGCGACGCCTGCTAGATCACCTGGGACATGCGCAGCAACGCGTCGCGGGCCGTCGTCCTCGTCTTGCTGGCGCTCGGCCTCGGCGCGGTCGTGTCGGTGGGGCCGCGTCGCGCGGACGCCCAGGATCTCCAGACCGAGCCGACGACCAAGGTGCTCTCGCCCGATCCGGGCTCGACGACGCTCACGCCCGGCACGGGCACGGCGACCAAGCCGGGGAGCTCGGCGACCGGCTCGGCCAGCAAGAAGGTCGCCCCCTCGGCGACGGGCACCCAGAAGGAGCCCGGCAGGCCCGGCGCCACGGCGTCGGCCAGCGCCAGCGACGAGCCGGCCGAGTCGCCCACCGAGGCGCCGCCCGCCACCTCCGCGAGCGCGCGGATCCCGTCGGGCAAGCCCGTGTTCGATCGGCGCACGATCCCGCTCGGCGTCGCCGATCTCACCATCTCCTTCCAGGCCCCGAAGGACTGGCCCGAGCTCGCCAAGGGCAAGCTGCCGGAGCTCCCGCCGAACCCCGACGCGACGATCGTCGTCGAGCGCGGCTTCGGCGTGCACGAGCCGACCGGCAAGCCCCCCGAGCTGCACGAGGTCGTGGTCGCCTGCGGCAAGGCCTCCGCGGAGTACTGGGCCGACAACATCCGCGACGCGGCCTTCACCCAGATGGTCGCCGGGGTCGAGGCCGAGGCCAAGAAGTACAGCGATCTCGGCTCCATCGAGCCCGAGGCGCAGCGCCCCGCCAGCGGTGATCGCGTCGAGCAGCCCTTCGCCGCGGAGGCGAGCCTCTCGGCGAGCGCGAGCAGCGCGAAGTCCAAGAAGGGAGGCGAGACCGCGAAGCTGCAGGGGGTCTCGTTCATCGGCTTCTACAAGGACGGCGCGAACACCAGCGTCATCGCCTGCTCGATCGCGTGCGCGAACCTGGTCGAGGGGAAGGACCCGGGGCTCTGCGGCGACATCGTCGGCTCGATCGAGGTGACGGGCGCGTTCGTGCCGGCGCCGAAGCGCTCGTGGCTCGCGCAGGTCGTCTTCTCGCTCAAGCAGAACCCCACGCTGATGTGGCTCTCGATCATCGGCGGCGTCTTCACGCTGTTGCTGCTCGTCGTCGTGCCGATCGTGCTCGTTCGCCGGGGGCGTGCACGCGCGACCGGCGAGCACGAGGCGCACGACGCGCACGACGCGCACGATGACCACGACGAGCACGACGAGCACGGCGAGCACGACGACGACGGCTACCGCGAGGGATACGAAGCGGGGCTCGCGGCGGCGCGCGCGGCCGCGCTCGCCGGGCTCGAAGGGCTTCGCGCCAGCCCGCCGCCCGCCGAGGGGTACTTCGACCCGAGCACGCTCGCCCGGCGCGGGTAGCCGCCGCGCGCGCGCCCGCGGGGCTCGGCTCCGTCTGCGACGTTCTCGTGAACTGGGACTCGGCCACCCGCGCGCTTTCCGACAAACCTCGAATCGTCGGTGAGCGGCGTGTGAACTCTGCGGGCTGACCGGGCGACGGGTCGTGGTCGAAGTGGAGTCGAGACTGTATCTTCCGGCCCGCCATGGCGCACCGAAGCCTCACCACCCTCGCGTCCCTCCCGCTCGCCCTCTCCCTCGTCGCCTTCGCTCCGCGGCTGCTCGCCGCCGAGGGCGCCATCGATCCGGCGACGCCGCCGCCGGCGCCCATCGAGGTCCCGCCGCCGGTCTACGGCGAGCCGATCGGCGGCCCGGGGACCAGCTCGTCCGAGCCCGCGGCCGAAGGGGGCCGCGAAGAGGGGCCGGGCGAAGGGCACGGCCACCACCACGGCGGCGCGCCCCTCGCGGGCTACGGCGACGGCAAGTTCTTCCTCCGCGACGCCAACGACACCTTCCTGCTGCTGCCGTCCGGCCGGCTCCAGATCGACACGTACGGCTTCGCCGGCAAGGGCGTGCCCGACTACCAGCGCAGCAATGGCACCGGCCTCAAGGCCGACGTCGCCCTCAAGCGCGCGCGCGTCGAGATGAGCGGGCGCATCCTCAAGCGCTGGTACTTCTACGTCGGCGGCGACTTCTCCGGCGGCGGCCTCGGCGGCTCGGAGGCCCAGAACAACGGCGGTCAGGCGACCGACATGTTCGTCGGCTTCGAGGCGAGCAAGTGGTTCCGCGTGCAGATCGGCCAGTTCGACACGCCGTTCACGATGGAGAACATCACGTCCGACAAGTGGCTGACGTTCATGGAGCGCTCGCTCACCGTGCGGACGCTGGGCGCGCCCTACAACAAGGACCTCGGGCTGATGGCCCGCGGCGAGTCGCCCAAGGGGCACTTCCACTACGCGGTCGCGCTCACCGGCGGCGATGGCATGAACCGCCCGTCGCCCGACAACCGCGCCGACGTCATGGGGCGCGTCCTCGTGCGCCCCTTCGCCGGCGACGACAAGAACCCGCTCCAGCGCGCGCACCTCGGCTTCAGCGCGCGCTGGGGGCGCCGCGATCCGAGCTACGTGCGCTACGACGCGCCGGGGCTCTCGACGCCGGGCGGCTACACGTTCTGGTCGCCGACCTACGGCACCGGCGCCGGCCTCACGCACATCATGCCGAGCAAGGATCAGACGGCGGGCGCGGCGGAGCTCTTCGTGCCGTTCAAGCGCTTCGATCTCGCGGGCGAGTTCGTCTACGTCAACGAGGGGCGCCGCGAGGCGCTCGACACCTCGCTCGGCAACACCGAGCGCGCGGGCACGCTCAAGGGGTACAGCTACTACGTCCAGGCGTCGTACTGGCCCTTTGGCGAGGCGCGGATCGCGGGCGAGCCCGCGGGCTACCCGGATCCGAAGCTCGATCCGGCGAAGCTCCACCAGCCCTCGCACCCCAAGCGCGCGCTGCAGTTCGCCGTGCGCTGGGAGCAGATGCGCCTCAACTACGACTCGACCGCGCGCTCGTTCGACGGCACGACGCTGATCCCGGGCGTGAAGACCGGCGGCCTCGACGGCACGACGAAGGACATCAAGGTCGACGCGTTCCAGGTCGCGGGCACGTACTGGGCGACCAAGCACATCCGCGTCACCGCCGAGTGGAGCATGTACCACTGGGATGGCACCAAGGGGGTCGACAACCAGGCCGCCGCGCCGGGGCAGAGCAAGAACGCGTCGAACGCGGGCGCGAACACGCTCCACGAGCTCTCGGCCCGCGTCGCGCTCGCGCTCTGAGCGAGCCACGGTCGATGCCGGCAGACGCGGTCGAGCGAAGAGCTCCGCCGCGTCTCGTCGTTTTGTGCCCCGCGCGCGCCTTCGCTAGCGTCGCCGCGTGCCTCTTCGAATCGCCGTCGCGACCTGCAGCGTCCTCCCGGAGCCGGATCTCGATCAGGAGCTCTTGCTCGCCGCGCTGCGCGACGAGGGGGCCGAGGCCTCGATGGCCGCGTGGGACGACGACGGCGTCGAGTGGGGCGACTTCGATCTCTGCGTGATCCGCTCGACGTGGAACTACTACCACGCGCTCGACGCGTTCCTCGCCTGGGCCGAGCGCGTCGCCTCGCTCACGCGCCTCTGCAACCCGCTCGCGACCGTCCAGTGGAACGCGCACAAGCGCTACCTGCGCGCGCTCGCCGAGGCCGGCGCGCCCGTCGTGCCGACGCGCTGGCTCGATCGCGCCTCCAGCCCCGACGCGCTCGCCGACGCCGCGCGGGCGGTCGGCTTCCCGCTGGTGATCAAGCCGGCCGTCTCGGCGGCGTCGTTCGGCACCGTGCGCCTCGACGACGCCGCGGGGCTCGAGGGCGCCCGCACGCACGTCGCCGCGATGCTCGCGCGACCGTCGATCGACGAGATCATGGTGCAGCCGTATCAGCGCTCGGTCGAGGGGTGGGGCGAGCGCTCGCTCGTCTGGATCGACGGCGCGCTCTCGCACGCGATCCGCAAGTCGCCCCGCTTCGGCGGGCAGGCCGAGCAGGTCTCGGGCGTGAGCGTGCCGATCGCCGAGGACGAGCGCGCGGTCGCCGAGGAGATCCTGCGCCGCGCGCCGACCGGGCTGCTCTACGCGCGGGTCGATCTCGCGCGCGACCCCGAGGGGCGTCCGCGCCTGATGGAGCTCGAGCTGCTCGAGCCGTCGCTGTTCCTCGCGCAGCACCCCCCCTCGCTGCGCGCGCTCGCCGCCGCGACGGTGCGCAGAGCGCGGGCGTGAGCTCGGGTCACCGCGCGGGCTTCACGCCGCCGGCCGCGTCGACGACGAACGGCGCGGTCGCGAAGCTCGCGCCGTAGACGTCGTTGTAGAGCGGCTTGCTCGGATCGCAGACCGAGACGCGCATCACGTAGGTGCCGGGGCGCGGCGGCGCGCTGCACTTCTTGCAGAGGGGGCAGCCCGCGCGATACGGCATCGTGTGCAGCGTGCCGTGCGCGGGGATCGTCACGCACGCGGGCCGCGGCGCGGCGCAGGTCTCGAGGAGCGCCATGTCGGCGTCCGCGACGGCGTCGTACGCGCCGCGCGTGGCGTCGAGCCGCTGCACCTCGACGGCGGTGCGCAGCGAGACCGGCGCGTCGCTCTCGTTGTCGACCCAGATGGCGTCGGGCGCGCTCGCGGGCGCGTAGATGTGCGCCGTGTGCGAGAAGCGCCCCTCGCCGACGATCTCCATCGACGGCCCCGCGTGCCTCGCGCCGCCGTCGCACTCGACGGCCACGACGCGATAGCGCCCGTCGCCCGCGGGCGCGTTCGCCCGGCAGGAGCCGCACTGCGTGCAGCCGAACCACCCCGTCCACGGGAGCGGCGTGAAGGAGGCGTGCGGGGCGATGGTGACGCACCCGTCGCTCGGCTTCGGCTCGAAGCACTTGGTCATCAGCTGCATCGCGTGGGCAGCGGTCCACCCGCCTGCGTCCTCCCGCTCGATCGGCAGCTCCCACGCGACGCGCACGGCGGCCTCGCCGTCGTTGCGCAGGACGACGGTCCCCGGGGCGGTGACGTCGACGTGGAGCCCGGGCGCGCCCGTCGGCGCAGTCGAAGCGCTCGACGAGGGCGAAGCGGCCGATGCGCTCGCGGGGACGGAGGCGGTCGCGGGCGCGCCCTGCTTCGGCGGCGCGCCGCCCGGCGGCGAGGACGAGGAGCCGCCGCGCGTTCCGCAGGCGCAAGCGAGCCCGATCACCAAGAGCGTCGCCGGAATCGTCGCTCGCGCGCGCGGCATGCGGGCATCGACGCACGGCGCGCGTGGAGGATCCATCGGCAGCAGCAGCCGTGCGACGCTACGCTCCCCCCCGTGTCCGCCGTGCCCGAGCCGACCGCGCCGCCGCGCCACGACGAGCTGCTCCGGGCCGTGCGGCGCTGGAGGACCGCGTCGTTCGTGCTCTCGCTCGCGCTCCTGGGCTCGCTCGGCGCGGTCGGGGTGCTCGGCGTCTTCGCGTGGCAGCCACGACCGCCGCCCATCGTCGCCGACGACGACGAGCGGCCGCATCGCCGCCCTCGCCGCGCCGAGGAGACGACGAAGCCTCCGCCCGCTCCGAGCCCGGAGGACGAGCTCACGCGCCAGCTGCGCGCGGCGAGCGAGGCGCTCGGATGGAAAGTGGTGTCGGAGAACCGCTCGAAGTCGGACTCGCTCACGCAGGTCACGCTCACGGCGCAGCGCGGCGGCGACTACCTGATCCTCATGGTCGCCGATGCGCACGCCGACGCCGCGGCGGAGGCGATCGCCAGCGGCTACGCCAGCATGGGCGCGCGCGGCTGGCTGAGCCGCAGGCAAGGCAACAGGGTCTTCCTCGTGAGCCTCACGCACCCGGCGTCGAGCTCCGCCGCCGCCAGCGCCTCCGCGAGCGCGTCGGCGAGCGCGGTGCTCGACGCGATCGCGCCGCCGCACGCTCGCTGAGGCGGGCGCGGGCGCGGGCGCGCGACCGCGGTGGGCGTCACGGCGGCCGCTCCTTCGTCCTTTGCTGGTGGCGATGATCCCCGCCGAGATCCAGCGTCGCCTCGACGACCTGTTCGCGCTCGTCGCGTCGCTCCCCGAGAAAGAGAGCCGCACCAAGCAGCACTGGGGCGCCCTGCGGAGCCAGATCGGCGGGGTGATGGCGGCGATCGGCTTTGCGTCCGAGGACGACGGCGACGCTCGCCGGATCCTCGCCGCGCGCGAGCTCGAGGGCACGCGGCGCGCCGTCGTCGAGCTGCTCGCGACGCATCCCGAGGTGCCGATCCATGCTTTTCCGTTGCCCGGTCCCGCGTGGGCCAAACGGCGCTGGCTCGGCCTCGAGCCGCCCGGGCCGCTCTTCGAGGGCGAGCCGACGCTCTACGCCCGCCTCCGGGAGGCCGACGAGGAGGTCGTGGTCGAGGAGCTGCTGCCCGCGCTCCCGCGTGATCGCCGCATCGAGGTGCTCGCCGATCTGCTGATGCTGGAGAGCGACTTCGACGGCTCCGTCGAGCTCGTCGACATGCTTCGCCGCGAGCTGCGCGAGATTCCCGCGACGATGGGCGAGTGGGGCCAGCGCATGGCCGCGCTGCTCAGCTCGTTCGTCGGCGAGCCGTGGGAGCACCACGAAGCGCGGTTCGGCGTGCGCCCGGAGGTGTTCAACGCCGTCTTGCACGCGATCGTCCGCGCCGGGGGGCCGATCGAACCCGCCTCGGAGGCGCTGCTCGTGCTCGACAACTACCCGCACGAGCACGAGACGCTCCGAGCCTGCATCGCAGCGATCGCCGAGCCGCGTCGCGAGGCGGCCGTCGTCGCCGCGCTCGAGCGCGTTCCGACCGACGTCGTCGCCGAGATCGTGCAAGGCGGCCTCGAGTGCGACGACCGCGCGCTTCGAAGGGCGCTGATCGCCGCGCTCGCCGAGAAGCCCGAGGCGAAGTCGACGACGGCTCCCACGAAGTCGACGAAGGCGGCGCCGAAGTCGTCGAAGGCGCCCGCGAAGTCGTCGAAGGCTCCCACCAAGGCTCGGTGAGCAGCATCGCCGGATCGTGCCGGGGCGCGGCCACGCGCGCCCCTAAAACGCCCGAGCCCCCGCTCGCGTCTGCGAGTCGGGGGCCCGTTGCGTGAGCTGCGCGACGGCTAGTTCGTGTTGCCGGCCTGCTGCGCCGGCGCGGCAGAGCCGCCCGGCATGGTCACGCGCGGCTCGGTGCCGCCGTCGCCCTCGACCTTCTCGGTCGGCTTCGGCATCGACTCGAGCGCGTACTCGAGCACCTGGTCCATCTTCTGGACCCAGCAGAACTCGATGGCGTCCTGCACTTCCTTCGGCACCTCGTCGAGGTCGGCCTTGTTCCGCTCGGGCGCGATGACGCGCTTGATGCCGGCGCGATGGGCCGCGAGGACCTTCTCCTTGAGCCCGCCGATCGGCAGCACGCGGCCGCGCAGCGTGATCTCGCCGGTCATCGCCACGTCGTGCCGCACGCGGATCCCCGTGAGCAGCGAGACGAGCGAGGTGAGCATCGTGACGCCGGCGGACGGGCCGTCCTTCGGCATCGCGCCCGCGGGGATGTGGATGTGCAGATCGCGCTTCTCGAGGAAGTCCTTCGCGATGCCGTACTGCTCGGCGCGCGAGCGGACGAAGGAGAGCGCAGTCTGCGCCGACTCCTTCATCACGTCGCCGAGCTGGCCGGTGA
Organism: uncultured delta proteobacterium; assembly: GCA_903923175.1. GTDB lineage: Bacteria > Myxococcota_A > Polyangia > Polyangiales > JADJMO01 > CAIXWQ01. The sequence continues at coordinate 10,123 of CAIXWQ010000986.1, forward strand.
GCTGGAGCTTCCCGGCGCCGTGCATGCTCGTCGCCTCGATGAAGAGGATCTCGCCGCCGACGCTCGTCCACGCGAGCCCCGTCGCGACGCCAGCCTCTTCGGTGCGCTCGGCGACCTCGGAGGTGAACTTCGGCGCGCCGAGGTACTCGTGCAGCTCGTCGACCGTCTCGATCTTCCGCGGCGTGAGATCGCCCTCGGCGACCTTCACCGCGACGCCGCGCACCACGTCGGCGACGCGACGCTCGAGCGAGCGGACGCCCGCTTCACGCGTGTAGAAGTCGATGATCGCCTCGAGCGCCGCGTCGGTGATGTCGAGGATCTCGGGCTTGATGCCGTGCTCGTCGAGCTGCTTCGGCACCAGGTGGCGCCGCGCGATCGCGAGCTTCTCGCGGCGCGTGTAGCCGGGGATCTCGAGGATCTCCATGCGGTCGCGCAGCGGGGCCGGGATCGGATCGGCGATGTTCGCCGTCGCGATGAACATCACGTTGGAGAGGTCGTACGGGATCTCCAGGTAGTGATCGGCGAACGTGTTGTTCTGCTCCGGATCGAGCACCTCGAGCAGCGCCGCCGCGGGATCGCCGCGGAAGTCGTGTCCGATCTTGTCGACCTCGTCCATCATGAAGATGGGGTTCACGGTCGCGGCCTTCTTCATCCCCTGGATGATCTGGCCCGGCAGCGCGCCGACGTACGTGCGGCGGTGGCCACGGATGGCCGCCTCGTCGTGCACGCCGCCGAGCGAGATGCGGTGGAACTTGCGGCCGAGCGCGCGCGCGATCGAGCGGCCGAGCGAGGTCTTGCCGACTCCGGGCGGCCCGAGCAGGCAGAGGATCGGGCCCTTCTTGTCCTGCTTCAGCTTGCGGACGGCGAGGTACTCGAGGATGCGCTTCTTGACCTTCTCGAGGCCGTAGTGGTCCTCGTCGAGGACCTTGCGCACCGCCGAGATGTCCATGATGTCCTGGGTCTGGTTGTGCCAGGGGATGTCCAGGATCCAGTCGAGGTAGGTGCGCACGACCGTGTACTCGGCCGAGCCGACCTGCATGGCGCGCAGGCGTTTCAGCTGCTTCTTCGCGACCCCCTCGGCCTCGTGCGGGAGCTGCGCCTTGGAGATGCGCTCCTCGAGCCCGTCGAGGTCGCCCTGATCGCCGTCGTCCTCGCCCAGCTCTTCCTTGATGGCCTTGAGCTGCTGGCGGAGGACGTACTCGCGCTGGTTCTTCCCCATGTCCTCCTTGATCTGCGAGTTGATCCGCTCGCGCATCCGGAGGACCTCGAGCTGGCGGGTCAGCAGGCGCAGCACCATCCGGATGCGCTCGTTGACCTCCGTCGTCTCGATGATCTTCGCCTTCTCTTCGATCTGCGCGTCGAGGTTCGCCGCGACGAGATCCGCGAGCGCGCCGGGCGCCTGGATGCTGTCGATCAGCGAGCCTGCCTCGCGCGGCAGCTCGGGCATCAGCTGGATGACCTGCTTGGCGATGTCGCGCAGGCTCATCGCCAGCGCTTCGGCCTCGACCTCGTTCGAGGAGGTCTCCGGCAGCCGCTCGATCTTCGCCTTCAGGTACGGCGCGGTCTGGTGGACCTTGCCGAGCCGGATGCGGCAAATCCCCTGCAGGATGAGCGAGTAGTTCCCGCTCGAGTGCTTCAGCGCCTTGAGCACGCGCGCCGCGCAGCCGTACTGGTACAGGTCGTCTTGGCCGGGGTCGTCGGTCGCCGAGTCCTTCTGCGCGAAGATCGCGATGACGGGCGAGCCGAGGTTGTCGACGTCCTCGACCAGCGCGACGGACTTCTCGCGGCCGACGTCGAACGGCGCCACCGCGCCCGGGAAGAGCACGGCGTTGCGAATCGGCAGGACCGGGAGATCCTCGCCGAACTGGATGTCTTCGTCGCGGGGCGCCTTTTTCTCGGACATTCGTGGCTCCTGGGTCGCAGCGGTCGGGCTGCGCGGGGCGGATCGGACCGCTATGAGGCCCGATCCTACTTGCATAGTGAAAATGCGTGTCGAGCGCGACCTGTTTCGAAGATGCGCCGAGGGCGCGATCGGTTCGGCTTGAGCGCGCCGATCCCGAGCTCATTTCGAGCGCGCTCGGCGGAGCGGCGCCGACTGCGGGGGCTTCGCGCCGGTTTCTTCGAGCGAGACGGTCGCTCTGCCGTGCGTGCGAGGGGGCAGGCCGTGCTGCACCGACCCGCGAGGCGCCCCGACGGCGAGCGGTCGAGCCGCCCCGCGTCATGAGCGCAGGTTCCAATTCCTATAAGTCGCCGACGGCGGCTGCCAACGGGGCTCGCCTCGGCCGGCGGCGATCAGCGCGAGGCGGACTGGGACGGCGCCGCCGGCGCCGCGGAGGCGGAAGGAGGAGGCGAGGGGGCGGGCGCCGACGCGGCGGCACGCAGCAGCACGCGCGCGTGCTCGCAGGCCTCGACGACCTTGGGGCTCGTGATCGCAGGCTCGAGGTGCGCGACCGTGACGTTCTCGAGGTAGAGGCGGCAGGCCTGCGCGGCGGCGCCGCGCGCGTCGAGGGCGGCGTACGCGACCGTCAGCAGCTTGCCGATCCGCGCCCGCTGCGGCCTCGTCGCGTCGCCCATCCCGAGCAGCTGCTCGCCAAGCCCCACCGACTCGATCCACCGCCCGTCGCGCACGAGCGTGTGCAGCTCCGGCAGCTTCGCCTCGATCACCTTCTGGCGCGCGCGGGCGCCGCCGCCCGACTCGTGCTGCGAGAGCGCGAGCGCCTGCTCGGCCTCGGCCTTCGCGCGATCGCTCAAGGGGAGCTCGGTCAGCGGGATCAGCACCGCCTGGCCGCGCCGGATGTCGTTGCCGGGGAGGTCGTTGAAGAGCACCAGCTGCCACGCGAGCATCTTGTCGCCGAGGTAGCGCTGGGCGACGTCGAACACGGTCTCTCCCTCGCTGCCGACGTGGCGCAGCACGTACGGGATGGCGATCTCGGTCCCGGGTTCGGGGGGCGTCCACGGCTTGGCGCCGTTGGCGTGCGCGAGGATGTTGGCTCGATCGGGCGAGCCGAGGAACCGATCGGAGAGCGCCGGCCAGGTGTCGCCGAGCGCGGTGCGCTCGTGGCCGAGGGCGGGGATCTCGAGGCGCATGCCGGCCGAGATGAAGGTGCCGCCCTTGGCGTCGAGCGAGTTCGCGCCGACCAGCACGAACTCGAAGTCGGCGCGGCCGTACATGTCCTTCGCGATCGACGCGAGCGTCTCGCCCTTGCGCACCACGTGCGTGAACGCGCGGGCGTCGCCCGGCCGCGCGGCGAGCGCGAGCGCGGCGAGGAGCACGCTCCTGAGCCCGAGGCGCGTCAGGCGCGCGAAGCTCGTCGGGGGCGAGCCTCGCGGAGCGCGGCGGGACAGCGCGGCGTCGCTCACGGTGCCCCTCCTGTGCCGAGCGTCGACGGGACGCCGAAGGGCGAGCCCATGCTCCCGCTGCCGCCGCTGCCGCCGCTCGCGCCACTCCCGTCGCTGCCGCTCCCGCCGGCGCTCGTCGACGGGGCCGGGACGACCGAAGCCGAGGGGGCCGCCGGCGCGAACTCGTCCGGGTAGACCGGCACCGCGACGTCGAGCGACACGTCGAGCGTCTGCTGCTCGCCCGGCTTCAGCTCGACCACGCGTCGCTGCGTCGAGGCGGCAGGGTGCGCGAACGTGACCACGTGGCGCCCGGGGCGCACGAACACGGGCGCCCCGATGGGGGTGACGTCGACGCGCTGGCCGTCGATGGAGACGTCGGCCCACGGCCTGGCGAGCACCCGCAGCCGCGCCGACTCCGGCCCGCTCGCGGCGCGCACCGGCGCAGGCTCGGTCGGCCTGCGGATCGCGCCGCCGCGCCACTGGATCACGGCGCCGCCCGCGGCCATCGCCACCAGCGAGAGCGCGAGGCCGAGCACGGTCGGCCCGATCGGGTAGGCGCGCACGCGCAGCGGCGACGTCCGGCTGTGCCCGCGGCGCGGGGCCTCCTCTCGCAGCGCGCGTCGCTCGTCGACGATGCCGGCGCGCGCCAGCACGCGGCGGTGGACGCCGCCGAGATCGCCGGACGGATCGCCGCGCCCCTCGAGCAGCCGCGCGAGCTCGTTGACCAGGTCCTGCGTGTCCTCGTAGCGATCCGAGGGGCGCTTGGCGAGGCAGCGCAGGACGATGCGCTCGAGGTCCTTCGGCACCGCGAGCCCGTAGGCGCGGAACGACTTCGGCGGGTCGCGGCGCACGCGCTGCACGACCGGTCGACCGTCGTCGCCGTCGAAGGGGCGCACGCCGGCGATCATCTGGTAGAGCACGATTCCCAGCGCGAACTGGTCGGCGCGGTGGTCGACCTCCTCGCCGAGCAGCTGCTCCGGGGCCATGTACGCGGGCGTGCCGCCCCCCTCCGATTCGTCGCGGGCGAGCGCGTCGGCGGCGGCGTCGGAGGCGCCGTCGGGGGGGCTCTTGGCGGCGCCGAAGTCGGCGAGCTTGACGGCGACCGTGGTCGCGCCGCGCGGCGCGTCGGTGCGAGGTCCGGGATCGTTCGAGCGACGCACGTCGTCCACCACGCCGACCAGCACGTTGGCCGGTTTCACGTCGCGGTGGACCACCGAGTGACGGTGCGTGTGCGCGAGCGCGCGCGCGATCTCCAGCGCGATGCTCGCCGCCTCTTCGGGCTCCACGCGCTGCAGCCGCTCCAGCAGCTCCTTGAGCGTCGGCCCGTCGACCAGCTCGAGCACCATGAACGGCGGCCGCTCGCCCGCCAGCCCCTCGTCGTAGTCGAACAGCTCGACGATGTTCGGATGGCGAAGCGACGCGAGCAGCCGCGCCTCGCGGGCGAATCGGCGGTGCGAGATGGTGTGCGGCCCGGCGGTCGACTCGAGCACCTTCAGCACGACCGCGCGCCCCAACGGCTCGGCGATCCCCCGGTAGATCCGCGCGAAGAGCCCGCTGCCGATCGTCGCGACCACGCGATAGTGCCCGAGCCGCAGCGGCTCGTCGCCGGTGGGTCCGACCTTCGCCGTGGAGGCGTCGTCGTGGGAGGTCGTGCTCCGCTCGCTCACGTTCGACACCTATCAAGCGCGAGGTGGCGGCGCAAAATGGCCGCGGGGGCGCACGACTTCGACGCTCCACGCGGAACTTTTCGCTTTGGTCTAAGGCCGAGGCCGAGTTGCGGGCGATTGCCGCGCCAGCCGCTACAGTCAGCGAGAACATGCGACGCACCCAGCTGAAGACCACCACGCTCGCGGTCCTCCTCGGCATCGGCGCCGCCGGCCTCGCCGCCTGTGCAGGCGGCGGAGAAGACCTCCCCGACCAGACCGTCCCGGTCAACGGCGACGACACCACGGACACCGGCACGGCCGGCGACGACACGGGAACGCCCGCGGCCGACAGCGGCACGCCGACGACGCCGCCCGCCGACACCGGCACGAAGCCCCCCGCCGACACCGGCACGACGCCGCCCGCCGACACCGGCACGACGCCGCCCGCCGACAGCGCGCCGCCGCCCCCGGCAGGGAGCTACGACTACGCGTCCGGCCTCGCGATTTCCGAGATCGCCGTCTTCCAAGGGGTGAAGATCAGCCTCTGGAAAGGGAGCACGATCAGCGCGCACAACGCGCCGGTGGTGGCGGGGCGCCCCGGGCTCGTGCGCGTCTACGTGACGCCGCAGGCCGGTTGGAGCGCGAAGGCCGTGAACGCGCAGCTCACGCTGACGTCGGGCGGCGCCGCGCAGACGTACACGGACACCAAGACCCTCTCGGGCGCCTCGAGCGAGGCCTCGCTCGCCTCGACCTTCGACTTCGATCTCCCCGCGACGGCGTTCAACGCGGACACGACCGCGACCGTCGAGCTGACGGTGCCCAAGGGGACGGGCGCGGCGAGCGGCGGCGCTGCGATGGTGTCCGGGGTCGGCTTCGCCGCCGACAATCCGGGCTCGACGCTGAAGATCGTCTTCGTGCCCGTGAAGTACATGGCCGACGGCAGCGGGCGGCTCCCGGACACGTCGGCCGCGCAGATGGCCATCTACCAGCAGACGATGATGAAGCTCTACCCGGCGAAGTCGGTCACCATCACGGTGCACGCGCCGTGGTCGTGGAGCTCGACGATCTCGGCGAGCGGCAGCGGGTTCGACACCATCCTCAACTCGCTCTCGACCCTGCGGCAGACCGACAAGGCCGCGGCCGACGTCTACTATTTCGCCGCGTTCGACCCGTCTTCGTCGTTCAACACGTTCTGCGGTAGCGGCTGCGTCGCCGGGCTCTCGACGGTGGCGAGCAGCGCGACCGACTCGTTCGCGCGCGTGAGCACGGGGCTCGGCTACACCGGCGTCGACTCGGCCATGACCATGGCCCACGAGGTCGGCCACGCGCACGGCCGCAACCACTCGCCGACCAAGTCGGGCGGCGTCGCGCAGTGCTCGCAGCCGAGCGGCACCGACGCGTCGTTCCCGTACACGGGCGGGCTGATCGGCACGTGGGGCTACGACATCTCGGCCAAGTCGATGTTCAACCCGACGAGCTACGGCGACATCATGGGCTACTGCCAGAGCTCGTGGATCTCCGACTACACGTACAAGGCCTTCTTCTCGCGCATGAAGGCGGTCACCGGCGGCGCGGACATCTTCTATCCGGCGGGCGCGCCGACGAAGTTCCGCATGGTGGCGGTCGGGATCGACGGCACGCTCACGTGGGGCGACACCGTCGAGCCGCAGGAGCCGCCGGTCGGTGAGCTCACGACGTACCGCTACGTCGGGCCCGACGGCGCGACGATCTCCGAGGCGACGGGGCACTTCTACGCGTACTCGGACCTGCCGGGCGGCCTGCTGCTCGTCCCCGAAGTGGCGCCCGAGGGGTGGGAGTCGATCGTGATCGATCGGCTCGCCAACCCGACCCGGACCCTGCCGCGCAACCGCGCGATCCAGCCCTGACTCGGGTCGCGGCGAGCGAGGACGCCGGCCGCGCTCGTGCGGCGCGGCGGCCGCGCGGACTATGATGCTCGCGATGGTGCTCCCCCTCCTCGACGAGCGCGCGCCGGAGCTCGAGTCCTGCGCGTTCTGTCCGAAGCTCTGTCGCGCGTACTGCCCCGTCTCGGCGGCCGACGGGCGCGAGACGACGACCCCCTGGGGGAAGATGAGCGCGGCCTACCTCCTGAAGAAGGGCGCGGTCGAGTCGTCGGCCGCGCAGGCCGCTCCGGCGTGGGCGTGCACGGGGTGCTTCTCGTGCCGAGAGGCGTGCGATCTCCACAACGACGTCGCGGGCACGCTGCTCGACGCGCGCGCGGATCGGATGCGCGACGGTCTCGCGCCCGCGGCGGCGAAGGCGATCGTGGCCGAGCACGCGGAGAAGACCCGCCAGGCCGACCACGGGCTGAGGCGCGCGATCGAGCGGGCGCGGGCGCGCGGCGCGGACGTGGCCGAGCTCGCGGAGGACGTGCCCGGCGCGTCCGGCGCGTCTCCGGCCGAGATCCGCGTGCTCGTCGGCTGCCTCGCGAGCCGCTCGGTGCCGGCGCCGGGCGCCGACGATCCCGCGGCCGACGCGCTCGTCGCGGTCGCGAAGCTCGTCGGCGCGCGCATCGCGCCCGTCTCCGGCTGCTGCGGCGCGCCGCTCCGG
>CAIXWQ010000987.1 GCA_903923175.1 uncultured delta proteobacterium
CGCAGGCGGCGGCCGAGGCGACGCTCGCCAAGCTGCCGCCGCCCGTGCTCGGCGCGGCGCTGAACGCGCCCGAGCTGCCGGGCGCGATCGTCGACCTGCTCACGCACCTCTACCCGCACGACGCGGCGACGCTCGAGAAGCTGATCACGCACCCGAACGTGCCGATCGAGACCATCGAGCGGCTCGCGAAGACCGGGAGCGAGACGACGACCGAGCTCATCGCCGTCAACGAGGAGCGCCTGCTCGCGCACACGTCGATCATCGAGTGCCTGTACATGAACAAGGCGACCCGCATGTCGACGGCGGATCGAATCCTCGATCTCGCCGTGCGCAACGGGAAGCACTTGCACATCCCGGCGTTCAAGGAGGCCTCCGAGGCCATCGTCGGCGAGCTCATCTCCGCCCCCGACGCCGAGCCGACCCCCGACGACATCCTGTTCCGCGAGGCGCAGCAGGTCGACGAGGCGCTCGCCGCGCACGCGCACGAGCTCGTGGCCGAGGACGAGGAGGGGAACGAGGTCGTCGTGGAGAAGGCGCTGCCGCTCGATCAGCGCATCCGGAACATGACCGTCTCGCAGAAGATCCGCGCCGCGATGCTCGGCGGCGCGGCCTCGCGCTCGCTGCTCGTGCGCGACAAGAACAAGCAGGTCGCCGCGGCGGTCATCAAGAGCCCGCTGATCCAGGAGGGCGAGATCGCGGCGTTCGCGGCGAGCCGCGCGGTGAGCGAGGACGTGCTGCGCCTGATCGGCTCGGTCGGCGACTGGACCAAGTCGCACACCGTGAAGTTCAACCTGGTGGGCAATCCGAAGACGCCGGTCGCGATCTCCTCGCGGCTGCTCGTGCACCTGCGCGTCGACGAGCTGAAGAAGCTCACCAAGTCGAAGAACGTCTCGGGGCAGATCTCGAAGCTCGCCAAGCAGGAGCTCGCGAAGAAGCAGCCGAAGCAGTGAGGCGACGCGAGGCGACGCGCTGCCTGTCGCCATCGCGGGCGCCGGGGCGCGCTTCGAGCGACGCGATCGGCCCGCTGCGCTAGGCTGCGATCATCATGGCTGACCCGCGGCTCCAGACCCCGGAGCCCAGCTCTCTTCCGCCCCCCGCGGCGCCGGAGCCCGAGACCCCCTCGATCGCCATCCGCCCCGGCAAGTGGTGGCTCCCGATGATCCTGTCGGTGGGCGCCGTGTACGTGGCCTACGAGCTGCGCGACGTGCTCGCGCCGTTCATCCTCGCGTTCATCGTCGCGTACGCGCTCGATCCGATCGTCGACCTGCTCGAGCGGATCAAGGTCCCGCGGCCGCTCGGCGCGCTCTTCGTGTTCGGGGCGCTGACCAGCGGGTTCGTCGTGACCGCGCTCCACTCGCTCCGCTACTTCCGCGAGGAGTTCGCCGAGGCCGGCGCGAAGCTCCCCGCGCAGATCGACGCGCTCGTGAAGAAGCTCGAGCCGTGGCTCATGCGGGAGTTCAAGTTCAAGCTCCCGCACAACGTGAAGGAGCTCGTCGCGCGCTACGGCGCCGACATCAAGGGGCACGCGCCCGAGGCCCTGCAGTACGTCTCGCAGGCGCTGTTCGGCACGCTCGGCTACGCGTTCGTGCTGCTGTCGCTGCTCATCGTGCCGGTGTTCGCGTTCTACCTGCTCATCGACTTCGACCGCATCGTGGAGCGCGGCGGCAAGCTGATCCCGCGCCGCTGGCAGCGGCCGATGTTCGAGACCTTCGGCGAGATCGACAAGATGGTCTCGGGGTACGTGCGCGGCCAGCTGCTCGCGATGATCATCCTGAGCACGCTCTACTCGCTCGGGCTGCAGTGGGTCGGGCTGCGGCTCGCGATCCCGCTCGGGATCCTCACCGGCTGCCTCGCGTTCGTGCCCTACGTCGGCTTCTCGACGGGGCTGATCCTCGCCGTCGCGATGGCGGTGCTGGACTGGCACAGCGCCTCGTTCGTGCTCCAGGTGATGGCCGTCATGCTCGGCGTGCAGGTGCTCGACGGGCTCCTGATCACGCCGCGCGTCGTCGGCCGCAGCGTCGGTCTCGGGCCGGTGGAGGTCCTGCTGGCGATGACGGCCGCGGGCACGCTGTTCGGGTTCATCGGCGTGCTGCTGGCGGTGCCCATCGGCGCGACGACGAAGATCCTCGTCCGGCGGCTGGTGCGCGCATACAAGCGCTCGGACTTCTATCGGCGCACGGCGTAGCGGGCGCCCCGCGCTTCAGCGTTCGTCGAAGCGCTGGCGAACGCGCTCGAGGTCGAGCACGCCGAACAGCCCGTGCTGCTCGTCGCTCGGGCCGGCGGTGAAATACAGCTGGGTGGCCCCGAAGCCGCCGGCGCCCGGGCCGAACTGCAGCGCCCAGAGGCCGTCGATCACGAGGGGCGCGCGGCTCCGGTCGAGCAGCGCCCCCTCGTGCGAGACGTCCGGCGCGCTCCAGTCGCCGTCGATCCGATAGACGTTGATCATGCCGTCGCCGAAGTTGCCGATGAGGAGCCGACGCGCGTGCGGGCTCAGCGCGTCGGGCACCCGCGCGACGCCCCAGGGCGAGTTCAGCGCGCCTCGGGTGACGAGCCGCGAGAGTAGCGCGCCGCCGGGCGTGAAGGCGTCGACGTAGCCGTTCCCCGCCCCCTTCACGTCGTCCTTCGCGTCGGCGTCCTGGAGCGCGTAGGTCACGAGGACGACGCCTTCGATCGCCTGTACGTCGAACGGCGCGTATCCGCTCGGCAGCTGGTCGTCGCGGAAGCCGCCGTTCGTGTCGAACGGGTCGTAGTCGCTGTCCCACACGTCGATCTTGCCGTTGTGGAAATCGGCGGCGTACAGCCGCGTGTTGCCCTTCGGATCGGTGGCGAGCGTGGTGCCCTTGTAGACCGCCAGCGTGGCCGAGAGGTCGCGATGGAGCACGGCGGACGCGCCGTCTTTCGACTGCCAGCCCGAGACCGTGCCGTCCTCGGTGACGAAGATGAACCGATCGCCGCCGAAGAAGTCCGGGTCTCCGTTGAAGACCTGGCCCGTCGGCGCCGAGGTCGCGCCGCCGCGCTCCGGGGGCGGGATCTTGACCGGATCGATGACGTGCTTGCCGTTCGCGTCGAGCACGAGCGAAAGGCCGTCGCCGTTCGCAGAGAGCCAGGCGAAGCCGGTCGGACTGAAGGCTAGCCCCCACGCGTTGACGAGGTCCGGCTCGAGCACGGTGGCGACGCCGGCGACGTCGGATACGAGGTCGGTGCGGGTCGCCACGCGCGCGCGGTGACCGATGGGGTGATGTCCGCCTTCGAACGCCGCCGAGGTCGACGCCGTGTCGGTCGGCGCGCCGCTCGTCGAAGACCCCGCGCCGCCGGCGTCGCCGCCGCACCCCACGGCCGCGATCGCGAGCGCAGCCCAGACGCTACGAATCGAGCTCATGATGCCTCCTCCTCGGAGCCACGGCCCCGTGGTTGGCATCGAGCAGTCGGTGTGCCAGCCGACGCGAGATCGCGAGTGCATCCCAAGCCGTCGGTTGACGAAAGCGGACATGCGCTCGACGCCCGAGCGTGCGCATTGGTCCCGGGCGGAGGTGCCGGCGGGGCGCGCGCAGGCTCGGCGGGGCGCGCGCAGGCTCGGCGGGGCGCGC
>CAIXWQ010000988.1 GCA_903923175.1 uncultured delta proteobacterium
CCGACCGGGTCGAGGTCGCGCTGGCCGGGGTCGCCGGGGCGCGGCGCGCGCTGCGCGAGTGCTTCGAGGCTGCGCACGCTGCGTACGCGAAGCTCGCGCGCGAGGTCGCGGAGCCCGCGACGCGCGCGAAGCCGAAGCCGACGACGGAGCTGCAAGGGCTCGAGGAGTGGCTCGCGACGCTCGGCAAGGCGATCGGCGCGGGGAAGCTCTCGGCCGCGGAGATCGGGCTCGCGCGCTGGCGCGAGGAGGCCGACAAGCTGCTCGCCGAGGCGCGCGAGGCGACGCGAATCGCCGAGAAATCCCTGGCGATCCGCGACGAGCTGCGCGGGCGCGTGTCGGCGCGACACGCGCAGCTCCGGGCCCTCGCGGGGCGCGGGGTCGACGTGCGCGTGGCCGAGTCGCTCGCCGCGGAGGCCGGGAGGGTCTCCGCGCAGACGCCGACCGACGTGGCGGCGGCGCGCGCGGCGGTGGATGCCCTCGATATCGCGGTGAATTCGCTCGGTCGAGGCCAGCGCTAGGCCCAAACTGCACCCACTTTCAAGACTGGACACGCGTGCAGCCGCCACGTAGTCCGTGGACATGACCGACGTGGTGGAGTCGCCTCGCGAGCCCTTCAAGTACGACCCCGTCCCGGCGCTCGCCGAGGAGCTGCAGCTCCCGCGCGCCAGCGTCTCGGCGGTGGTCAAGCTCCTCGCCGAAGCGGCGACCGTCCCGTTCATCGCGCGCTACCGCAAGGAAGCGACCGGCGGGCTCGACGAGGTGCAGATCCGCGCCATCGAGGAGCGGCGCACGTACCTGATGGAGCTCGAGGAGCGCCGCGCGGCGATCCTCTCGGAGATCGGCAAACAGGGGAAGCTCACCGAGCCGCTCGAGAAGAAGATCCGCGCCTGCAAGGCGAAGGCGGAGCTCGAGGATCTCTACCTCCCGTTCAAGCCCAAGCGCCGCACGCGCGGGATCATCGCCCGCGAGCGCGGTCTCGAGCCGCTCGCCGAGCGCATCTGGGCGCAGCCGCTCGAGGGGAACCCCACGGCCGAGGCCGCGCCGTTCGTGAAGGGCGAGGTCACCGACGCCGCGATGGCCCTCGCCGGCGCACGCGACATCTGCGCCGAGCGGATCTCCGAAGACGCAGCCGTGCGCAAGCTGCTGCGCGAGGCCTTCGCGAAGGAGGGGATCATCCGCTCGTCCAAGAACGAGGAGCACGTCGGCAAGACGACCAAGTTCGACATGTACGAGACCTTCGAGGAGGCGATCGCGACCATCCCGTCGCACCGCTACCTCGCCATCCGCCGCGGCGAGACCGAGGGGGTGCTGCGCGCGCAGATCACGATCGACGCCGATCGCGTGCTCCCGCAGATGGAGCGAATGGCGAAGGTCGAGCCGAAGTCGCCGTGGGCGATGGAGCTCGTGAAGGCCACGCACGACGCGTACAAGCGGCTCTTGCTGCCGAGCGTCGAGAGCGACGTGCGCGTGGACCTCAAGCTGCAATCGGATCGCGGCGCGGTCGACGTCTTCGCGCTCAACCTCCGGCAGCTGCTGCTCGCGGCGCCGTTCGGCACGCGCACGGTGCTCGGGATCGACCCGGGGCAGCGCACCGGCTGCAAGTGGGTCGTCGTCGACGACACGGGCAAGCTCCTCGAGCACGGGCTGGTGAACCTCGTGCAGGGCGACCACGCGCTCGAGCGCGCGCGCATCGAGCTGCGCGCGGCGTTCAAGAAGTACAACCCGGCGGCGATCGCGGTGGGCAACGGCACGCACGGTCGCGAGACCGAGGACTTCGTGAAGGACATCCTCAAGGCCGAAGGGCTCCGCGAGGTCGTCTGCGTGCCGGTGAGCGAGTCGGGCGCGAGCATCTACTCGGCGAGCGACGTCGCGCGCGAGGAGTTCCCCGACCTCGATCTCACCGTGCGCGGCGCGATCAGCATCGCGCGGCGCCTGCAGGATCCGCTGGCGGAGCTCGTGAAGCTCGATCCGAAGAGCATCGGCGTCGGCCAGTACCAGCACGACGTCTACCAGGCGCTGCTCGGCCGCAAGCTCGACGAGGTCGTCGAGAGCTGCGTGAACGCCGTCGGCGTGGAGCTCAACCTCGCGAGCGCGCCGCTGCTCGCCAAGGTCGCCGGCATCGGGCAGACGCTGGCGAAGAAGATCGTCCAGCACCGCAACGAGCACGGCGCGTTCAAGTCGCGCAAGGCGCTGCTCGAGGTCCCGGGCCTCGGCCCGCGCACGTTCGAGCAGTGCGCCGGCTTCGTGCGCGTGCGCGGCGGCGAGCACCCGCTCGATGCGAGCGCGGTGCACCCGGAGCGCTACGCGCTCGTGGAGAAGATCGCGAGCGACCTTGGCGTGCCGGTCGCGTCGCTCATCGCCAACGACAACGCGGTCGCCAAGATCGACCCCAAGAAGTACGTCGGCGGCGCGGGTGACACGGAGACGCCTTCGGCGCTCCTGGTCGGCGAGTTCACGTTCGCGGACATCGTGGCCGAGCTGAAGAAGCCCGGGCGCGATCCGCGCGCGACCTTCGAGCCGCCGAAGTTCCGCGACGACGTGCGCACGATGCAGGATCTCCAGCCCGGCATGGAGCTCGAGGGCGTGGTGACCAACGTCACGGCGTTCGGCGCCTTCGTCGACGTCGGCGTGCACCAGGACGGCCTCGTGCACGTGTCGAAGCTCTCCGATCGCTTCGTGAAGGATCCGAACGACGCGGTGAAGGTCGGCGACAAGCTCAAGGTGCACGTCCTCGAGGTCGATCTCGTGCGCAAGCGAATCTCGCTCAGCGCCCGCACCGACGACCGCGGAGGGACGGGGAGCCCGAAGCCCCCGACGGTGCAGCAGGGCCAGCACGGGCGACCGCAGGGGTCGGCGCCGCGGGCTCAGCAGCAAGGCGGCGGCCAGCGCGGCCCCGGCGCAGGCGCGCCGAAGTCGAGCGGGTTCGCGAACAACCCGTTCGCGCAGCTGCTCGGGAAGAAGTAGCGGCGAAGGCCGTCGGTTTGTTTGCCTCCGGCCCGCGCTCGCGTCATGTCTGCGGCGCAGCCATGCGCCAGAGAATTTGCCCTTCCGCGTTTCCGCTCGCGGCCTTGCTGGTGTTGACCGCCGCGTGCGGACGCAAGGTGGATCTCGGCGCGAAGCGCGCGAGCGCGGCGCCGCGGGGCCCGACGTCGGCGGCCGTCTCGACCGCGAGCGCGAGCGCCTCCGAGGTCGCGGGCGCCGGTGACGTCGTCGAGGTCCCCGCCGTCGGCGGCGGCCCGAACGCCGCGGAATTCTGCGCGCCGCCCCCCCGAGGCCCGCTGCTCTCGACGACGAAGTTCGCGAGCAACATCTACGAGAAGCCCTCGTTCGAGGCGTCGGTCGCGGGCTACCTCCGCGCCGGCACCCGCGTCGTGCGCTCGGTCGACAAGGTGAAGGGGCAGCCGGCCAAGTGCACCTGGTACGGCGTCGAGCCGGGCGGGTTCGTCTGCGAGGGGGCCGACGGCGTCACCTCGAACCTCGAAGATCCGGCGGTGAAGGCCGCCTCGGTCTATCACCCCGACACCTCGAAGCCGTTCCCCTACCCCGGCTACGGCACCTCGCGCGGCGCGCCGATGTACACGCGGCTGCCGACGGCGGAGGAGCAGCGCGGCCTCGAAGGCGACCCGGTGAAGCACGCCGCAGAGTACGCGAAGTTCCTCGACCGCTTCGAGCCCGCCAAGCGCCCGCCCGCGATCGCGATGCCGCTCGGCGAGGTGCCCGAGTTCCTGCGCAACGGCGGCCACGTGCCGAACGTGCTCGGCCTGCTCTACCCGAAGGACGCGGTGAGCGTCGGCTCCTCGTGGCCGGGCATGCGCCTGTCGTTCCAGGGCGCCTTCGAGCACGAGGGGCGCTCGTACTACTACACGACCGAAGGCTGGGTCGTCCCGACCGACGACTACCGCGTCGCGCGGCTCGCGGAGTTCCATGGCGTGGAGCTCGCGCGCGAGGGCGAGCCGGGCGAGCGGCTGCCGTTCGTCTGGGCGCACCGCAAGCCAGCGCGGCTCTTCACGCTCGACGAGAAGACCGGCAAAGGCGTGCCGCTCGGCGACGACATCGTGCTGCCGCAGCAGGGGCACCTCGAGATCCTCGAGAAGGACGCCTTGCTCCGCGGCCTCAAGTTCCACGAGCTGCGCACGCTCCCCGACTCGCTCGCGAAGCTGCTCGCCAATCAGCCGAAGGGGCAGCGCTACTTCGTCCGCTACGACGAGGTCGTGCGGATCGACGCCTCGAAGGAGCTGCCCTACAAGTCGGCGAGCGACGAGGCGTGGGTCGAGGTCAACATCGCCAAGCAGGCGATGGTCTTCTACCGCGGGCTGACGCCGATCTTCGCGACGCTGGTGTCGACCGGCGCCGACTACCTCGCCGACCCGGCGACCTCGCACGCGACGCCGCGCGGGATGTACCGCGTGCATTCGAAGCACGTCACCGTGAAGATGTCGGCCGACGAGAAGCCGCCGAAGGAAGAGGGCGGCAAGCCCGAGCGCGCGTACCGCGTCGACGACGTCCCGTACGTGCAGTACTTCAGCGCCGGATACGCGTTCCACGCCGCGTACTGGCACGACGATTTCGGGCAGCCGCGCAGCCATGGCTGCATCAACCTCTCGCCGCGCGACGCGATGTGGCTCTTCCATCACACCTACCCG
Organism: uncultured delta proteobacterium; assembly: GCA_903923175.1. Taxonomy (GTDB): domain Bacteria; phylum Myxococcota_A; class Polyangia; order Polyangiales; family JADJMO01; genus CAIXWQ01. The sequence goes on from CAIXWQ010000988.1 coordinate 4,644, forward strand.
CGCGTGCCGTCCGGCTGGCACGGCGTCTACGCGAACCGCGCGGGCGCCGCCGAGGGGACGCTCATCGTCATCCGCAGCGGGCTCGATCCTGCGCCGCCGAAGTGACGAGCGTCGCTCGGGCCGTGCCGTGAGGCTCGCGAAGCGAGCGCGTCGTAATAGACTCGCCGCGCGATGTCGCTGCGTCGAAGGCTCTTGGTGGTGCTGGCGCTCGCCGTGGCGGTGCTCTTCGCCGGCTTCGCGACGCTCGGATTCGCGTTCTCGTCGTCGGAAGGGGCCCGCCGCGAAGAGGCCCAGATGGTCACGCGCGACGTCGCCGACGAGCTCGCCTCGGCGTGGCAGCGCGCGCCGGACGCCGAGCCCGCGCAGCTCGCACGCGCGACGTTGAGCGGCCAGCCGCAGGTCCGCGGCGGCTTCTGCGGCCACGACGGCTCGCTGCGCGCGGTGGCTCGCGGCGGGCGACGCAACGCGAAGGCCGGCGCCACGCTCTCGCCCGACGAGCACGGCGCGATCGGCCGCGCCTGCCGCGAGAGCCCCGCACAAGGTGGCCTCGACGAGTCCTATCGTGAGGCCCACGAAGTGGTCGTGGTGTCGACGGCCCCGACCTCCTCGGGAGAGCTCGCGTGGGCCGCGATCTTCGTGCGCTCCGATCCGCCTGGCGGCGTCGGCTGGCGCGCCAGCGCCATCGTGCTCGCCGTGGGGACGCTCGTGCTCGCCATGGTCGTGGTCGGCGCGCTCGCGTCGCTCCGAAGCGGGGCCTCGCAGCTCGAGCGCGGCATCGGTCGGCTCGAGCGCGATCTGCGCGCGCCGATCGACGAGCCGCACGCCACCGAGCTCGCGGCGATCGCCCGCGCCGTGTCGGCGATGGCGCGCCACCTCGCCGACGCGCGCGACACCGAGAAGCGGCTCTCGGGCGAGCTCGCCCACGCGCAGCGCCTCTCCGCGCTCGGACGCGTGGTCGCCGGCGTCGCGCACGAGGTCCGCAACCCCCTCGCGGGGCTGAAGCTGCGGCTCGATCTGATGAAGCGCGATCCGGCGCTCGGCGCCACCGCGCGCGGCGACGTCGACACGTGCCTCGAGGAGGTCGAGCGGCTCGATCGCGTCGTGCGCTCCTTGCTCACGGTGGGTCGGCGCGAGCCTCGTCCGCTCGCGAGCACCGCGCTCGCGGCGCCGATCGACCTGCGGCTCGCGGGCTGCCTCGCGTCCGCGGAGGAGCGCGAGGTCACGCTCGCGCGCGAAGGCGAGGCGACCGCGCAGGCCGACCCGGACGCGCTCGGCCAGATCGTCGAGAACCTCGTGCGCAACGCGATCGAAGCGAGCCCGAGCGGCGGAGCGGTGCGCGTGTCGATCGGCCGCGAGGGGGACCGCGTCTTCGTCGACGTCCTGGACGAGGGGCCTGGCATCCCGAAGGCGCACGTCGCCGAGCTCTTCGAGCCGTTCTTCACGACCAAGCCGGAAGGGACCGGCCTCGGGCTCTGGATGTCGCGCGCGCTGGCGGAGGCGATGGGCGGCACGCTCCGCTATGATCGCGTCGGCGCGGGCACGCGAATGCGCGTGGAGCTCTCGACGATCACGCAGGAGCGAGCATGAGCGAGCGCGGGATCGTGCTGGTGGTCGACGACGAGCGGACCGTGCGCGAAGGGCTCGTCCGCGCGCTCGAGGGGGCGGGGCTCGCCTGCGCCGCGGTGCCGGGCATCGCCACGGCGCGCGAGCGAGTGGCGCTGGGCGACGTCGCGTGCGTGCTGCTCGACGTGCGCCTCAAGGACGGCGACGGGCTCGAGCTCCTGCGCGAGCTGCGCGCCGCGCGCCCCTCGCTGCCGGTCATCATGGCGACCGCCTACGGCGACAGCGACCGCACGATCGCCGCGATGCGCGAGGGGGCGTTCGACTACGTCACCAAGCCGTTCGATCTCGACGCGCTCCTCGCGACGGTCACCCGGGCGGTGCGCGGCGCCGCGAGCGCGCCGGCCAAGGGCGCGCCGGCGCCCGCTCCCCCGCGGGAGGGGTCGACCGCGACGCTCATCGGCTCGAGCGCGCCGATGCTCGCGGTGTGGAAGGCCATAGGGCGCGCCGCGGCGAGCGACGTCCCGGTGCTGATCACGGGCGAGAGCGGCGTCGGCAAGGAGCTGGTCGCGCGCGCCATCCACGAGCACGGCGCGCGCAAGGGGCGGCCCTTCGTGGCCGTGAACCTCGCCGCGCTGCCGCCGGGGCTCGTCGAGAGCGAGCTCTTCGGTCACGAGAAGGGCGCGTTCACGGGCGCGAACGCGCGCCGCGAAGGGCGCTTCGAGTCGGCCGCCGACGGCACGCTGTTCCTCGACGAGATCGGCGATCTCGAGCCCGCGCTGCAGACCAAGCTGCTGCGTGTGCTGCAGGACGGCGTGTTCGAGCGCGTCGGGAGCCAGGCTCCGCTCTCGTCGCGCGCGCGCATCGTCGCGGCGACCTCGAAGAACGTCGAGCCGCGCACGGCCGGCGTCACGCTGCGCGAGGACCTCTACTACCGGCTCGGCGTGCTGCGGATCGAGGTGCCGCCGCTGCGGGCGCGCAAGAGCGATCTCGCGCTCCTGGTCGACCACACGCTGCAACGCATCGGCGCGGCCAGCGGGCGCCGGCGCGCGTTGAGCGAGGCCGCGATGGCCGCGCTCGTGCGCCACGAGTTCCCGGGAAACGTGCGCGAGCTTGTGCACGTGCTCGAACGCGCGTGCGTGATGTCGGCGAGCGACGTCCTCGACGCGGCCGATCTCGCCCTGCCGACCGGCGCGGGCGTCGCCAGCGCGACCAGCGGCGCGTCCCGCGCGTCCGGCGCCTCCGAGGACGACGACGGCGGGAGCCTCGACCTGCGCGCGTCGGTCGAGGCGCTCGAGCGCTCGCTGGTGCGCAAGGCGCTGCGCCGCGCGCAGGGCAACCGCGCGGAGGCGGCGCGCCTGCTCGGGATCGCGAGGCCGCAGCTCTACGCGAAGATGAAGGATCTGGGCATCGATCCCGACGCGGCGTGAAGGCTGCGGCCTCGCGTCTCGCTACTGGTTCGCCCGGACGTGCGCGGCGAGCTGATCGAGCGTCGCCGTCCAGCCCGCGTACGCGCCGCGCGTCGCGTCCGACTCGTGCGAGTAGGTCTGGTGCACGGCCAGCGTCGTCTTGCCGTCGTGCTCGGCGAAGGTCACCGTGGTCTCGATCTCGAGATCGCCGTTCACGCGCGCGGAGAAGGCGAGGCGCTCCTCGGGCACGACCTCGGTGAAGCGCGCGTCCATCGGGTGATCGACGCCGTTCGGCATGCGCATGACCACGCGGAACGCGCCGCCGACCCGTAGGTCGACCTCGCAGCTCGGCGTCGTCAGCGGCGCGGGGGTGAACCAGCGCGAGACGTGCTCGGCCTTCGTCCACGCCGCGAACACCAGCCGCTTCGGCGCGTCGAACACGCGCGTCATCCGCAGCTCCGGCTTGCCGGAGGCCCCCACGGTCACCTGACTAGTCTTTTCCGCCACGGTCTTTCTCCTTCGCTTTCAGCTCGGTGAGCAATGCGTCCAGTCGGTCGAAGCTCTCGTCCCAGAACCGCCGGTAGCGCTCGATCCACTCCGTCGCCTCTCTCAGCCGCTTCGCTTCGAGGTGGCAGGGGCGCGCCTGCGCCTCTCGGCTGCGCGAGATGAGCCCGGCGCGCTCGAGCACCTTGAGGTGCTTCGAGATGGCGGGCTGGCTCATCGCGAACGGCTTCGCGAGCTCGCCCACGTTCGCGTCGCCCTGCGCGAGGCGAGCGAGGATGGCGCGTCGCGTGGGGTCGGCCAGGGCAGCGAACGTCGCGTCGAGGTTCTCGGCTCGGGTCATTTGATAACCAACACGTTTAGGAACCATTTGGTTATATACGCACCGCACCGGGATCGTCAACCCCCCGACGCGAAAGGCCGAGTCGGCGGCGAGGAGGCCACCGGCTCGGCCATGCGGTCGAGGGTTCGAGGACCAGAGCGATCGGGCCGCGGCTACGGCTTCTTCACGTCGCCGTTCGGCAGCTTGATCGACTCGAGCTTCAGCGCGCGGCCGAGGGCGTAGCTCCCCCCCTTGCCGCTGACGGTCACCGCGTCGCCGATCTTGAGCTTGTACTCGTCGAGGCTCGCCCCCTTGCCGGCGTGGGCGACCGTGCCGTCCGCGAGCACGACGCCGTTCACGGCGCCCTTGTGGCCGTAGAGGAAGAACGAGATCTTCCCCGTGGCCGAGAGGTCCCCGAGCTTGCCGGTGCTCTTCACGTGCTCGCCGTGCTCGACCTTCTTGGTCGCGTCGACGACGACCACGCCGTTCTTCTTCACGAGGGCGCGGCCGTAGAGCGTGACGCCGCCGGTCGCCTTCGCGTGCGCCTCGATCTTGAGCGCGTCTCCGGCCTTCATCGACGTGTCGCGCACCGCCGCCTCCGGCGCATGCACGAGGCTGCCATCCTTCAGGAGCAGCGCGCGGACGTGGCCGTGCGCGTCGAGCACGTAGCGCTCGAAGGTCGCGTCCACCGTGACGCGCGGCTGCTTGGCTTTGCCTTCCTTGCCCCCCTTCGCCTCTGCGCCGTTCGTGGGCGTCGCCGAGGCGTCCGACGTGGCGAGGGCGAGGGGCGCGGCGAGCGCGGCGACGAGGGCGATGGACCGGAAGAGCGACGTGAGCTTCATGGAAGTGCCTCCTTGGCAGGGGACGTCAGCACGTCGCGCGCCAACGCGAATCGTCGATGATTCTCGACTTGCTCGCGCGCGACGGGCGTCTCGAATCGTGACGACCGTCCGTGTCCGTGACGTCGACGAGCGATCGACGCGCGCCTCCCACGAGGCGCGGCCCGAGCGTGCCGGCGTCGTGTACGATCTGGGCATGGCGATCGACGTGCAGGCCCTCGTCGCGCTCACGCAGGAGCTCCAGCGCGCGGCGCACCTGGAGGCGATGCTGCAGCAGCTCGTCGGGCGCGTCGCCGCGCTCCTCGACGTCGAGCGCGCGAGCGTGCGCCTGCTCGACGACACGCGCCTGCGCCTGCTGCTCGGCGCGCGCGCGGGCGAGCCGATGCACGACGTGGAGACGATGGAATTCGCCCTCGGCGAGGGGCTGGTCGGCTGGGTGGCGCAGTACGCGCAGCCGCTGCGGACCGGCGACGCGGCCGTCGATTCTCGCTTCGTGCATCGCGCGGGGATGCGCCCCGGGTTCCACTCGTTCCTCGGCGTGCCGCTCATGGACGGCGCGATCTGCATCGGCGTGCTCTCGGTCGTGCACGCGCTCCCTGCGTACTTCGAGGCGGAGCACGAGGAGCTGCTCTCGCTCGTCGCTGGGATGTCGGCCCCTTACCTGCAGATCGCTCGGCTGCGGCGCCTCGCCGAGGTCGATCCGTTGACCGGCGCGCTCAACCGCCGCGGGCTCGACGAGCTGCTCCCCGACGCCCCCTCGGCCCCGGACGCGCCGCTCGCGCCGCTCGCGCCGCTCGCGATCGCCGTCCTCGATCTCGATCTCTTCAAGCGCGTGAACGACACCTTCGGGCACGAGGTCGGCGACGACGTCCTGCGCGCCGTGTCGCACGTGCTCGGCGGCGTGGTGCGGCGCGGCGACGGCGTCGTGCGGCTCGGGGGCGAGGAGTTCGCGCTGGTGCTCCAGGGCGCGTCGATCGAGGACGCGGCCCGCGTCGCCGAGCGGGCGCGCGCGGCGATCGAGGCGAACCGCGTGATGTCGAGCGCCGGGGCGGTGTCGGTGACCGTGTCGATCGGCGTCGCCGTGCGCCTGCCGGAGGAGCCGCGCGCGGAGCTGCTCCGCCGGGCCGACGAGGCGATGTACCGGGCCAAGAGCGAAGGTCGCAATCGCGTCTGCCTCGCGTGAGCGAGGCGCCTCGCGCGCGGCGCGAGGTCGTGCCAGCATCGCGCGCCATGGACGCCCCCCCCACGCTCCGCTCCGCCTCGTCGCCGCTCTCCGAGGGGTTCGACGCGCTCGTGATCGTCGTCGCTTCGCCGCTCGAGGCGCACCTCGGCGAGCTCGGGCTCCCGGCCGCCGCGCGCGCGGCCGTCGAGGCGCAGCTCGCCGTCGATCGCGGGCTGGCCCGCGGGGCGAAGACGTGCGTGGTGCTCGCCGTGCCGGGGGTGCCGGGCGGCAGGCTCGTGCTCGCCGTGACCACCACGCAGGAGTCCGACGTCGACGAC
>CAIXWQ010000989.1 GCA_903923175.1 uncultured delta proteobacterium
TGGTCGGTCGACACCGACTCGGAGCCTACCTGACGACGAGGGGGGCGGGCATCATTGCCGCGACCCCCGCGCCATGGGTCGCGCGGACGAACGAGACGAGCCAACCCCGCAGCGCGACCAACTCCTGCGGTGACCCGGGGGGGAGCGCGAGCCCGAAGGCCGCCAGCGCTTCGTCCTCGCCGGTGAGCGCCTCGAGGAGCCCTCCCGCCTCGTCGACGACGACCGGCGCGCCCGCCGACAGCCCCGCGCGCTGCTTCGCGTCCGCCAGCGCGTCGCCGAGGCCGCCGAGCTCGTCGATCAAGCCCAGCGATTTCGCCTGCTCCCCGCCGAACACGCGCCCCTCCACCGCGTCGGTGAAGTCCTCGCGCTTGCGCCCTCGGCCCTCGGCCACGCGGGTCAGGAAGAGGTCGTAGATCTCGGTCATCCCCGCGAGCAGCCGCGTGCGCGTCTCGGCGTCCCACGGCTCCGTGATGCTGCCGAGCTGGGCCGCGCGCTTGTCGCCGAACGTCGCGGTGTGCACGCCGATCAGGTCGAGCGTGCCGCCGAACGAGACCTTGCCGCCGACCACGCCGATCGAGCCGACGATCGACTCGGGCTCCGCGTAGATCTTCGAGCCGGAGGTCGCGAGGTAGTAGCCGCCGGAGGCCGCCATCTCCCCGACCGAGACGACCACCGGCTTGATCGCGCGCAGCTCCTTGAGCGCGATCCACGCGAGGTCGCTGCCAAGCGCGCTCCCGCCAGGCGAGTCGATGCGCAGCACCACCGCCTTGACCGAGTCGTCCTTCGCGAGCGCGTGGGCGCGGTCGACGAGCTTGCGCGCGACGATCCCCGCCGGGCCGCCGAGCAGCCCCGACTCGCCCCCGAGCACGATCTCGCCGTTCAGCCGGAGCAGCCGTACGTGCGGTCGCGTCGGCGCGTCGCCGCCGCGCTGGCCGAGTTGCCGCAGCACGTCGAGCACGCCGAGCCGCTGGCCGCCCTCGGCGCCGGGCCCGAACACGACGTCGATCGGCGCCCCGCCGGCCGCGGCTTTCGCCTTCTCGCGCGCCGCCTTCCGGTCGAGCAGCTCGTCGACGATCTTGTTCGTCTTCGCCTCTTGCGCCATGAACGGCCCGCCGCCGAGCAGCGCCTCGAGCCCGCGCGTCGCCAGCGCCTTGCCGTACGCGTCTCGCACCGCGCCGAGCGCGTTCTCGATCGAGTGGCGGTACTCCGGGCTCGGCCCGTCGCGCGTGAGCGGCTCGGCGGCCCCCTTGAACTTGCCGACCTGGAGGATGTCGACCTGCGCGTGGAGGTTCTTCTCGAGGAGCGTATTCGCGAACGGCACCGTCGCCGCCGGTCCGGTGAGCTCGACCTCGCCGCCGGGGCTCATCGTGATGGTGTCGCACCCCCGCACCGCCGCCGCGTAGCTCGTGTTGTCCCACGCGTCGGCGTGGCAGCTGATCGGAATCTTGCGCGCGTGGAGCCGCGCGAGCGCGTCGCCGAGCTCGTGGGCGCGCGCCCAGCCGAGGCCCGCGGTCCCGAACGCGACGAAGACCCCCTTCACCTCGTCGCGGGCCTCCACGCGCCGCAGCGCGCCGACCAGCGCGTCGAAGCTGTTGTGCGACGGCAGCGAGAGGAGCCCCGACTTCGTCTGCTCCGGCGCGCCGGCCGTCAGGTCGATCTCGACCAGCGCCGCGCCCCCTTCGCGCAGGCGCTCGCCTTCGATCGGCGCGTCCCACGTGCGCGGGCGCCCTCGGCAGCCGGCCGACGCGAGCGCGAGGGTCGCAGTGGTCGCGAAGAGGGCGGCACGGGCATACGCGCGGCGTCGAATCACGGACTCCCTGATGCCGTAGGCGCCGGGGGAGGGGAAGTGGCCGTGGCGGTGGCGGTCGGCGTGCTCGTCGGGGCGGTCGTGGTCGGCGCGGTCGTGGTCGTGGTCGTGGTCGTGGTCGGCTCCGGCTTCGGCGCCTCGCCGCCCCCCTTGAACTTCGCGAGGCGCGTCTTCGCTCGCTCGGCGCCGTCGCCCTCGCCGCCGCGGTCGAGGTACGCCTCGTAGTTCTTGACCGCTTCGCCTTGTTGCCCGGCGCCCCACTGCACGTCGGCGAGCGCGAGCCGCGCCGGCGCGAACCCGGGCGACTGATCCAGGACCTGCTTGTAGTACGTCTCTGCGTTGCCCGGCTCGCCGCGGCGCTGCGCCACCTGGCCGAGTCCGAACAGCGCGTCGATGTCGCCCGGGTGGGCCTCGAGCGCGCCGCGGAACATCTTCTCCGCGAGCACGAGATCGCCCTTCGCGAGGGCGCGGTGTCCGCGCTCGGCGAGGCCGCGGTAGTCGCCGCCGAGCTCGTCGGGATTGGCGAGCGCGCCGTCGAAGGGCGCCGCGTCGGCCGCGTCCGGGAGCGCCGCGTCGCTCGCCATCGAGGAGGCGTCTCCGCGCCCGGCGTCGCCGACCACCGACGGACCGAGCAGCTTGAGCGTCTCCAGCAGCGCGAGCTTCGGCGCCCGCTTGGCGAGCTCGGCGAGCGCCTCCTGGAAGCGCGCCGCGTCGTCGCCGAGGGCCGCGCTCCACGCGGCGAGCGCCACGTCCGACACCAGCGCGGTCGTCGCGAGCGGGAGCTTCGCGAGCGTCGGCGCGGCCGCGCGGCCGACCGACGAGATCGTCGCCGCGTCCTTCTTCGTCGCGTCGGCGAGCGGAACGAGCGCCTCCAGCAAGGGGTCGCCCGAGTGCGCCCCGAGGTAGAGGCGCACCCCGTTGCCGTCGCCCTGTGCGGCGAGCGCCCGCGCGCTCCGCAGATCGGCCGCGACGCGCTCCGCCCCCGGGCCGCCGCCCGTCCCCGCGCGCGCCAGCTCTCCCCAGCGCGCGCACGAGCGCCCCGCCGCGAAGCCGTCGGTGGCCGCCTGGCCGAGCTCGGTCGAGCCCGCCGTGGCGAGCCCGGCGATCCAGTGCGCGGTCGCCAGCTCGGTCTCGGCGGTGCACAGGCCGTCCCACGCGGCCGTCGAGCGATCGTCGATCACGGACGCCCGCAGGTACGCCTCGCGGGCCATGGCGAAGTCGCCGTCGGCGCGCGCGCGATCGCCCAGCGACAGCTCGCGCTGCAGTCGCGCGCCGTCGCTCGCCGAGGCGCTCGCGGCCGGGCCGCGCCCGCGCAGCCGGTCGATCCAGCCCCGGCCGAGCGTCGCGCCGATCAGCGCGAGGCCTCCGCCGACCACCAGCACGAGGAGCAGCGCCGCGCCCGCGCGCCCGCGCCGAGGGGGAGGGGGCGGGAACAGCGAGTCGTACGCGGGCGGCTCGCTCTCGCGCGGCAGCAGCGGCGGATCGGTGGCAGGGCCCTCGTCGTCCTCTCGATCCCCGCCGGGGGCCGGCGAGACGGCCACGGGCGGAGGATCGGTCCGCGGCACGTGGTGCGCCGCCGGCGGCGACTCGGGCGCGCGCGCCGGGGCGGTCGCCGCGACCATCCCGAGCTGGGTCGTCGGGGGCCGCTGGTTGCCCGTCGCGAGGGTCGTCCCGAGGGCCGCGTTCGGCACGGCGGGCGGGTGCGGCGCGGCAGGTGCGTGCGGAGCGGCAGGCGCGGGCACGTACGCCGCGATCCCGAGCGGCGTCGTCCCGCGCGGCGGCTCGGCGGGCGGCAGGCGCATCGCCTGGATGCCCCCGGGGACGGTCATCGCCGCGACCGGTGCAGGGCGCTGCGTCGGCACCCGTCGCTCCGGCTCCACCTGCGGCGGCACCATCGCGGCCGTCCGGCCGTACGCGGGCGTGTGCGCCGGGAAGCGATCCCGGTCGTCACGCGTCAGGCCCGCTTCCCTCTCGTTCTCTCTGGCGTTCGGCTCGCGCGTGCCCGTCGCGCTCGTCGCACCCGCCGCACCCGGGGACGGGCGCTCGATCGTCGGCATCGGCTGCGTGTGCGTCGTGTCGGCGCGCACGGCCGGGAAGAACGGCTCGAGCTCGGGGATGTCGCCCACGCGTCGGGGCGGAGCGTCGCCTCGGCGCAGGAGGTCGTCACGCGACACGCGCCCGGCGCGAATCGCGCGCTGGAGCTCCACCAAGCTGCGCAATTCGAGCGGCTCGCCGGCGCGGCGCTCGATGCGCCACAGCTCGGGCGCAGGCCCCGCGCCCGCGCCGGCACGCGGCCGGAACACGCGGAACTGGTGCCCGCAGTTCGTGCACTTCACCGTCGTCCCGCGCTCGGAGACGAGGGCGTCGTCGAACTCGTAGTCCGTTTGGCAGCGCGGGCAGGTGACGTCCATCGGCGGGCCCGCTGTCCGCGGGGAGACGACCGCTCCGCGGTCGAGCTGGGGGCGGGCGGCGTCGCCGCGGACCGATGCGAGTGAGAGGACCCTAGCACGCGCCCCAGGACCCGGAAACTTCGCGACCGCCCGCCCCAGCCGGGCGCCACCCCGCACGCAGCGTCACCCCCGGGCGTGAACGCCAGGCCACGCCCGACGCGAACCATCGGCCGGTGCTCCCGCCCCCCTTGGGCCGATCGCGCGAGGAATCTCGGCCGTCGGCCTGCGTGAGCCGGCCGGTCCTCGGGGCGTTGGCCGTGCGGAACGCTCGTTGCTAGCCTGCTGGGGTGCCGGCGGTCGTCAGCCGGGGAGCCACCTGCTCCCCGCGTCGGCGAGCCGCTTCCCTCGGAGGTCCACGATGTCCCCGCGCACGTCCTCGCTCGTCCTCGGCCACGCGTCGCAGCTTCTCGTCGGCGCCACCGCGCTCCTCGGCCTCGCCGCAGGTCTCGCGGGGTGCCCGATCTACTCGGCCGACTCGTGCTCGCAGGACCCGTCTTGCGCGCAGACCACGCCGCCCGACTACGACTCGGGCGTCCCCGACACCGACGCGGCGACCAGCTGCGATCCGGGCTGCGCCGACGGCTACACCTGCAACAGCGTCGGCACCGGCGCCTATCAGTGCGTCGCGTACGACTGTCGAGCCACCGAGCTCGGCTGCGCGTCGGGGAAGGCCTGCACGGACAACGGCAAGGGGGCCTTCTACTGCGCCTCGACCGTGTCCGACTGCCGCGCCACCGGCTGCGTCTCCGGATACGCCTGCAAGGACCCGGGCACGGGCGCCTACCTCTGTAGCTCGACCGACCCGAACGCCTGCGTCGCCGACGCCGATTGCGCGACCAAAACGGGCGCGGGCTCGCTCTGCCTCGGCGGCATCTGCAAGGCGCCGAAGGACCTCTGCTCCGACTCCACGCAGTGCAAGGACGGCACCTCGTGCGTCGACGGCCGCTGCACCACCAAGTGCGCGACCAGCTGCGCCGCCGGCTACACCTGCGACTCGACCACCAGCCTCTGCACGGCCGGCGGCGGCCAGACCAGCTGCGCGACCGGCCAGACGCTCGTCAACGGCCGCTGCGTGAAGACCGCCGCGACCGACGGCTCGTGCAGCACCGGCACCGTCTCGGTCTCTGGCGGGTGCGTCGTCGACGATCGCCCGACCTTCTTCTGCGACCAGTCCGGCACGGCCGACGGCGCGCAGGACAAGTGCTCGCTCGGCTCCATCTGCCTCCACCACAACTGCTACGTCTCTTGCGACCCGGCCGTGGCGACGAGCTGCGCGACCGTCGACAAGTTCAACGTCTGCAAGGCGGTCACGACCTCGTCGGGCGCGCACAACGTCTGCGGCTCGTCCACGAACCTCGGCTCGCAGTGCGATCCCACGGCCACGCCGCCCAAGACCTGCACCGGCGCGCTCCTCTGCATCGACGGCTTCTGCAAGTAGGCCGACCCGCTCAGGGGCCTCGCTCCCGACCCGAACCGCTCGCGACCAGCTCGTGGGCGGTTCGCGTTTTGTGCCATTCCTGTCGCAGATTCCGGGCCGAGGTGGCCTTGAGCCGCGCGAAGTGCTAACTCGCGCGCCCCCATGTCCCGAATCGCGCTCCGCAACATCGCCATCGTCGCCCACGTCGACCACGGCAAGACCACCCTCGTCGACGCCATGCTCAAGCAGTCGGGCGTCTTTCGCGAGAACGAGGCGGTCGTCGACTGCGTCATGGACTCGAACGATCTCGAGAAGGAGCGTGGCATCACGATCCTGGCGAAGAACGCGTCCGTGCGCTGGAAGGCCGCCGACGGCGTCATCACCAAGATCAACATCATCGACACGCCAGGCCACGCCGACTTCGGCGGCGAGGTCGAGCGCATCCTCTCGATGGCCGACGGCGCCCTGCTGCTCGTCGACGCCGCCGAGGGGCCGCTCCCGCAGACGCGCTTCGTGCTCCGCAAGTGCCTAGAGCGCGGCTTCCCGGTGATCGTGGTCATCAACAAGATCGACCGCCAGGACGCACGCGCCGAGGACGTCCTCTCCGAGGTCTTCGACCTCTTCTGCGAGCTCGAGGCCAACGACCTCCAGGCCGACTTTCCCGTCCTCTACGCGGTCGGCAAGCTCGGCATCGCCAAGAAGAACATGGCCGACGAGGCGACCAGCCTCGCGCCGCTGTTCGACGCCATCATCGAGCGCGTGCCCGAGCCGAAGGCCACCGTCGACGTGCCGCTCCGCATGCTGGTGAGCAACCTCGACCACGACGACTACGTCGGCAAGATCGCCATCGGCCGCGTCCTCGAGGGGGTGCTCAAGTCGGGCGACCCGCTCCACGTCGTCGGCGAGAAGGGGACGACCAAGGGGCAGATCAAGGTCCTCTACGCCTTCGAGGGGATGAAGCGCACGCCGATCAAAGAGGCGTACGCGGGCGAGATCATCGCCATCGCCGGCCTCCCCGAGGCGCAGATCGGCGACACCCTCGCCGTGCCGCCCGGCGTCGGAGAGACGGTCGTCCCGCTCGAGCGCATCGCGGTCGAGGAGCCGACCATCAAGATCCGCGTCGGCGTCAACACCTCGCCCTTCGCCGGCCGCTGCAAGCAGTCGAAGTTCCTCACCAGCCGGCACCTGCGCGAGCGCCTGATGCGCGAGACGCGCACCAACCTCGCGCTCCGCGTCGAGGAGACCGACAGCCCCGACACGTTCGCGGTCTTCGGGCGCGGCGAGCTGCAGCTCGCGATCCTGCTCGAGACGATGCGCCGCGAAGGCTACGAAGTGCAGGTCTCGAACCCCGAGGTCGTGACCCGCGAGTTCCCGCCCGGCAGCGGCCAGATCTGCGAGCCGGCCGAGCTCGTCATCGTCGACGTGCCGGAGAGCTTCATCGGCGTCGTCACCGAGCGCCTCGGCGAGCGCCGCGGCCGCATGGTCAAGATGAGCAACCCCGGCTACGGCCGTGCGCGCCTCGAGTACCGCATCCCGTCGCGCGGCCTCATCGGCTTCCGCGGCGAGTTCCTCACCTCGACGCGCGGCATGGGGCTCCTGAACACCCAGTTCGACGGCTGGGAGCCCTGGGGCGGCACGATGATGAAGCGCCCCTGCGGCGCGATCGTCTCCGATCGCCCGGGCGTGACCACGCCCTACGCGCTGGACCACCTCCAGCCGCGCGGCGACTTCTTCCTCTCGCCGGGCCTCGAGGTCTACGAGGGGATGATCATCGGCGAGCACAATCGTCCGAACGACACCGACGTGAATGCGATCCGCGAGAAGAAGCTCTCGGCGATGCGCACCGCCGGCAAGGACGACAACACCATGCTGGCCGTGCCGCGCACGCTCAACATCGAGACCGCGATGGAGTGGATCGACAGCGACGAGCTCGTCGAGATCACCCCCGACGCGGTTCGCGTCCGGAAGATCCAGCTCAAGTGCAACCTCCGACCGCGCCGCTCGGAAGCCATCGAGGATCAGCAGGGGAGCGCGGCGGCGACCTGATCTACGCTCGACCCTGGCGGAGGGTCGAAACCACGGGCTGGCGGCAGACGCTGCCAGTCCGCGGACGCGGCGGGTGCGATCGGCGCGCCCGCCCGTGCCCCACTTTCAGCGCGGGGCCTCGGACGCCGCCGCCGAGGCTGCCGCCGGGCTCCGATCGAGCTCGTGCACCGGCCCGCCGCAGGGCTGGCGCCCACCGCACGCCGCGAGCGTCGCGCCGGCCAGCGCCAGCACGCCCACGATCATCCATGTCGACCGCGTCGACCTCGTTCGGCTCCGCGTCACGCTGACCTCCGGGTTCGCAGCATAGCGGACCAGGAGGAAACGCGCGTGGAACGCGGTGCGCCGTAGGCACCGGCGCGGAAGTGGTTTACGCCGAGCGAGCGGGTCCGCGCTGGACGCGGGCCTGCCCGGGGCGCACCGACATGAAGAAGAACTACGTCCTCGACACCAACGTCCTCATCCACGACCCCCTCGCCATCTTCCGGTTCGAGGACAACGACCTGATCATCCCGATCTACGTGATCGAGGAGATCGATCAGTTCAAGCGGGAAGGGACCGAGCGTGGCCGCAACTGCCGCCAGATCGCCCGCGTGCTCGACGATCTCCGCGCCAAGGCCGCGGTCGGTGGGCTCTCCCAAGGCGTGTCGCTCGGCGACGGTCTCGGCACGCTCCGGGTCGCCGTCCCCTCGACCCGCGGCGATCTGCCGGTCGCCCTCGACGGCAACGCGCAGGACCACGCCATCCTCAAGACCGCGCTCGACGTCCGCGACCGCGACAAGACCAAGCCGACGGTCTTCGTCACGATGGACACCAACCTCCGCATCCGCGCCGACGCGCTCGGCATGGAGGCCGAGACGTACGAGAACTCGCGCCTCGCGGTCGAGTCGCTCGACACCGGCGTCCTCGAGATCACGCTCGACAAGGAGGCGATCGACTCCTTCTTCCAGAACGGCTTCCTCGAGCCGCCGGCGACCGCGCGGCCGACGCTCCCCGAAGGCGCGCCCAAGGGGGCGCCCGAGCCCGAGCAGCAGCTCCGGCCGAACGCGTGCGTCGTGCTCAAGGACGCGGGCGGCACCGGTCACACCGCGCTCGGCCGCTACGACGCGACCAAGAACGCGATCATGCCGCTGCGCGTGCCGCGCGAAGGCGTGATGGGGATCCGCCCGAAGAACAAGGAGCAGGCGTTCGCCCTCGAGCTGCTGCTCGACGACTCGGTGCGCCTTGTCACGCTCGTCGGCAAGGCGGGCACCGGCAAGACGCTCATCGCGCTCGCCGCCGGGCTGCGCAAGGTCGTCGAGGACGGCACCTTCACGCGCATGCTCGTCTCGCGGCCGATCATGCCGATGGGGCGCGACATCGGGTTCCTGCCGGGCGACGTCGACGAGAAGCTCAACCCCTGGATGCAGCCGATCTTCGACAACCTGGAATTCCTCTACAGCCACGGCAAGCGCGACAAGGACGCCTTCCACGAGCTGATCGAGGGCGGGCTCGTGCAGATCGAGCCGCTCACGTACATCCGCGGGCGCTCGCTCCCGCACCAGTACCTGATCGTCGACGAGGCGCAGAACCTGACGCCGCACGAGATCAAGACGATCATCACGCGCGCCGGCGAGGCGACGAAGATCGTGCTCACCGGCGATCCGCAGCAGATCGACAACCCCTACGTAGACTCGGCGAGCAACGGCCTCAGCGTCGTCGCCGAGCGCTTCCGCAACGAGAAGATCTCGGGGCACGTGAGCCTCGCCAAGGGCGAGCGCAGCGAGCTCGCGGAGCTCGCGGCGAACCTGCTGTAGACGCGTCCAGCTCCGCCGGTCGCGGTGCCCGCCGCGACGTGTTCGACGGAAGGGGGCTCGCCTCGCGCGACGCCCCCTTCTTCTTTGCGCCATGCGACACCTGAACCTCAAGGCCCTCGCGGGGCTGCTCAACCTCCTCGTCATCCTCGGCCTCGCGCTCTTCCTCCCCGCTTGGACGCTGCGGTACTGGCAGGCCTGGACGTTCCTCGCCGTCTTCGGCGGGTGCGTGACGGCGATCACCGTGGACCTGATGCGCCACGACCGCGGGCTCCTCGAGCGCCGCGTCCGCGTCGGCCCGACCGCCGAGCTGCGCACGAGCCAGAAGATCGTGCAGTCGTTCGCGTCGCTGATCTTCCTCGCGCTGTTCGTCGTCCCCGCGACCGACCACCGGCTCGGATGGTCCTCCGTGCCACCCTACGTCGCCGTGGGCGGCGAGCTGCTCGTCGCGCTCGGGCTCTACGTCGTCTCCCGCGTCTTTCGCGAGAACAGCTACTCGTCCGCCACCATCGAGATCGGGACCGAGCAGCGCGTCGTGTCCACGGGGCCCTATGCGTGGGTGCGCCACCCGATGTACGCCGGCGCGCTGGTCATGCTGCTCGGCGTGCCGTTGGCGCTCGGCTCGTGGTGGGGCTTGCTCGCCTGGCCGCCGATGACCGCCGCGATCGTCTTCCGCCTGCTCGACGAGGAGCGGCTCCTGGCGAGCCTGCTCGTCGGATACCCGGAATACCGCGCGAAGGTCCCGCATCGGTTGGTGCCGGGGGTGTGGTGAGGCGGCGACGGGCGGCACGCGGAACCCTCGAGCACGGCGCGCGGAACGGATCGCGCGATGCTGCTGCTCCGCGCTCGTGGCCCGTGAGACCATGGAGCCCGGAGCAGGGCCATGTGCGAGATGCTCAACCTCTTCGTGCCCGCGCGCAGCCCGGTGCTCCCGGCGCCCGTCCGCGGGCTGCGCTTCGCGCCCGAGGGCGAGATCCAGCGCGATTTCGCGGCGCGCTTCGCCTCGTCGCCCGGCGTCCTGCTCGCCGGCCACGGCGGCGGCCCCTGCCTCTGCGGCTTCGACGACTGGGACGCGCTCTACGCGATCGCCCGTGAAGTGCTCGCCGCGAACGCGAGTGAGTCGCTGGCGGTGCTGCACTTCTGGTCGGGCACGCGGTACGCGCTCGGCGAGCGCGCCATCGACGTCGACTATCCCGAGGTCTGCACGCCGCTGGTCCTCGGCGAGCTCGCGCGGCTCCACCGCGAGCCCGCGGAGCGCCGTCGACATCGCCTGGTCGTCCGCGGGCTGACGCGCGCCGTCGGCGAGCGCGTCACGCTCCGGTTGAAGAGCGGCCGTTCGTTGCACGGCGTCCTGAGCGCCTTCGACGCCGAGAGCGAGGTCGGGCGCGTCGAGTCGCGGACGTTCGTCGGCGCCGAGGTGCTCGCGTTGGAGCGCGAGGGCTGAGGTCGTTCGCAGCGGCGCCGCGCAGCACGCCGTCCGCGCGCTACCGCTGCAGCAGCTTCAGCACCACGAGCGTCGCCACCACTGCGAACAGCGCGGCGGCCAGCACCAGCACGTAGATCGGCGGCCCGCCCACGCGGTGTCGCGACGCGTTCGGCGGCGGCGGCGGGCGCGACGAGGCCCGTCGCGTGTGCGGGATCTCGTGGAGCGTGTTGTCCTCGCCGATGCGGCCGATGAACACGCCCGAGTCCTCGTCGACGACCTCTTCCGGTCGCGGCGCGCGGGGCGTCTTGGTGCTGTTGCGCTTGGAGTGGCGTCGGTGACGCTCGCGCTCTCGCTCTCGCTCGGCGTGCGCGGGCTTGCCCGCCGCGCGCGGCGCCACCGGGACGTTGTCGGACGAGGCGTCGCCGCCCAGCCGCTCGGCGATCTCGCGCCGGTCCATCGGATCGGTGCGATCGCCTCGGCTCCCCGCGGCGCCTTCGCGGTCGGGATCGTTCGCGTCGCCGCCGATGCCGTCGTCGTCGAGCGCGTCGACGTCGATCTCGGAGGTCGCGAGCCGCCCCGTGCGCCGCAGCTCCGTCAGGTGGCCGTGGAGCTCGCTCACGAACGAGTCGGGGAGCTCGCCGGGCAGCCCGTCGATCGCGAGCTCGCCTGGCGTCTTGCCGCGGCTCGTCGGCACTTGTTCGCGCGCCGCGAGCCGCTCCTCGAGCGCGACGATCTCGGCGAGCGCCGCGGCGGCGGATTTGGGGCGGATGCGCGGATCGCGCGCGATGAAGCGCAGGATCAGGTCGTCGAGCTCCTGCGGCAGGCTCGGCTTGTAGTAGCGGACCGAGCGCGGGGCCTGCGTCGCCAGCGCGACCAGGAGCTGCTGCAGGTTCGGCGCCTCGAAGGGGAGGCGGCCGGTGGTCATCTCGAAGATCAGGACGCCCAACGAGTAGACGTCGACGCGCGCGTCGAACGCGCGGGCCCCGGCCTGCTCGGGCGCCATGTAGAGCGGCGTCCCGACCGACTGCCCGGCGCGCGTGAGGCGAGTGTCGTCGGACTGGATGAACGTCGACAGGCCGAAATCGACGACCTTCACGAACTCGGGCTCGCCGTCGCGCTCCACGAGGAACACGTTCTCGGGCTTGAGATCGCGGTGGACGATGCCGTTCGCGTGGGCGGCGCCGATCGCGCGGCAGACCTGTTTCGCGATGCGCAGCGCGCGGTCGACCGGGAGCGTCCCCTCTCGGAGGATGCGCGCGTGGAGATCCTCGCCGACGAGGCGCTCCATCACGATGAACGGCGCCCCCTCCTCGCTGACGCCGTAGTCGAGCACCTCGACCGCGTGCGCCGAGCCGATCGACGCACTGATCTTCGCCTCGCGCTTGAATCGCGCCCGGATCTCCGGGTCGTCGACCAGCGTCGGATCGACGAACTTCACCGCGACGGCGCGCTCGAGCCGCAGGTGCATCGCGCTGAACACCGCGCCGATCGCCCCGCGGCCGATGATCTCGTCGATGCGATACGTGTTCGCGATCACGGTGCCGATGCGCGCGCGATCGGCCGGCGTCTCGCGCGGACGCTTCCGCGGAGGCCCCACGGGGACGGCCGGCTTCCCTTTCTCGCGTTCCGTCATCCGATTCGATCTCGCCGGTCGCCGCGCGCGCTCGGTCGCCACCGCTTGGGCGGGTGGCCGCTGGGGCCGGCGAGGCCGGGCGACGTGTGCTGCGGGCGTGCCACTTCGATCAGCCCAGCGAAGCGTGTCCGGGGGTTCGCGGTCAAGGGGTCTATGTGGGCGGCGCCGCTCGGGTCGTGGGCGCGCGGCGGTCGACGGCGGGGGGGTAGCCGCGGAGGTTTGTCTCGTGACTCCGACCGGATTTGGTAGCTTCGAATGGAATGACGTCGAAGCCGCGAGGTCGCGCGAAGCCGGGGGCGCCGAAGCCAGCGCAGGCGCCGGCGCCGGACCTCATGGCGCGTCGTGACGACTTCATCCAGACCTTCTTCCGCAAGGGGGCGCAGCTCACCGAAGAGCTGCTCAAGGAAGACGACGCGCTGCGGAGCCGCCTGCGCGATCTCGAGTCCGAGAACGCGAAGCTCCGCTCGCAGCTGCGCAGCGACAACGCCATCCGCGAGCTGCTCTCGAAGATCGAAGCGCTCGAGGCCGAGAAGCGCGAGCTGCTGGAGCGCTTCGACGGCAGCGGCCCTTTCGGCGGCAGCTTCACGCAGCGCTTCGCCGACATCGAGTCCGAGAACGCCAAGCTCGCGAGCCTCTACGTCGCGAGCTACCAGCTGCACTCGACGCTCGACCTGCGCTCGATCCTCCGGCAGCTCAAGGAGCTCCTCGCGCAGTTCGTCGGTGCGCGTGCGTTCGCGATCTACCTCGCGGACGACGGAAGGAAGCAGCTGCGCGCGGTGGCGAGCGAAGGGGTCCCCACCTCGGCGCTGCATCCGGTCACGGCCGGCAAGGGCCCGATCGCCGAGGCGTGGACCTCGGGGCACGCCTCATGGGTCGACGGTGACTCGACCGCGGGCAACGTCGAGGCACCCGCCGCCTGCATCCCGATGCGCCTCGACGACCGCAGCGTAGGTGTCATCGTGGTCTTCTCCACCTTCGAGCAGAAGCCCGAATTCGTGGAGCTCGATTTCGAGCTCTTCAAGCTGCTCGGCGCGCACGCCGCGTCCGCGCTCGCCGCCGCCCGGCTCTTCGCCCAGCACGGCACCCGCATCGGTCCGCTCGAGCCTTTCCTCGAGCTCGAGTGAACCTCTCCGCCCCCACGCTACGAGACCAGAGCGAATGAGCCCCCAGTACTCCTGCCTGATCGTCGAAGACTCGCCGATGATGCGGCAGCTCCTCGTGTTCGCGCTCGCGCGCGTGAAGAACCTTCGCGTCACCGAGGCCGACGACGGCATCGACGGCATGCGCAAGCTCGCGAACGCCAAGTACGACCTCATCATCACCGACATCAACATGCCGATCATGGACGGCCTGAAGCTGGTGAAGCGGGTCCGTACCGATCCCGCCCACAAGGACACCCCGATCATCATCATCACGACCGAGGGGTCGCAGGAGGATCGGCAGCGTGCGCTCGCGCTCGGCGCCAACGCGTACATCACCAAGCCCATCCAGGCGCCACAGGTGATCGCGAAGGTCAAAGAGCTCCTGAAGATCGACGGCTGACGCGCGGGCAGGGCAGCCCGCCCCGCGACGCTCTCTCGCTCGTGCCCGCCCTCGCTCGCGCCTCAGGCGCCCCCGGTCCCCCGGGCCGCCGAAGCCGAGCGCAGACCCGCACCCGGGGGCGAGGCGGGGCGGCGGTGCGCCCGTTGTCTCCGCGCCAAATCGGCCGGCAGCAGGGCTTGGGAGCGGGGTCGAGATTCGCGGAACCCGCCTTGACTGCAGCCGTTGCGCCTCCTACCAAGTCCTTCAA
>CAIXWQ010000990.1 GCA_903923175.1 uncultured delta proteobacterium
CCGCCGCGCGCTCGAACGCGCCGGCGCGCGCGCTCGCCGCGCCGGTGAAGGCGCCGCGCTCGTGGCCGAAGAGCTCGCTCTCGACCAGCGTCGGCGTGATGGCGCCGCAGTCGACGACCTCGAACGGCCCCTTGCTCCGCGCGCTCTCGCCGTGGATCGAGCGCGCGAGCACGTCCTTGCCGGTGCCGCTCTCGCCGGTGAGCAGCACGGTGGCCGTGCCTTTCGCGATCTTCTCGAGCAGCGCGAAGATCCGGCGCATCGGCAGGCTGCGCCCGATCGCGAGGCCGAAGTGCTCGTGCGGGCTCGGCGGCAGGCCGAGGCTCGTCGCCTCGACGCGCACGTGCAGCTCCACCTCGCCGACGCGCAGCACCGTGCCCGGCGCGATGAGCGCGTCGGCCACGCGCGCCTTGCCGATCTTCGTGCCGTTGCGCGAGCCGAGGTCGCGCACGCGCAGGCCGTCGACCGTGCGCTCGATCTCCACGTGGCTGCGCGAGACGGTGTCGTCGGGGAGCACGAGATCGTTGTCGCGCGCCTTGCCGATGCGCAGCCGCGCGCCGATCTCCCGCGGCAGCGCGACCGTCGCCCCTTTGGCGGCGCCGGTCGCGACGAAGAGGATGGCCTCCGAGGTGGCCGAGGCGTCGCCCGCCGCGCGCGTCACTTCGGGATCGTTGCGCTCGTCGCTCATGTCGTGGTCGCGGGGCGTGGGCTCGGTCGGCGTGATCGTGGGCGTGGGCGTCGGCGCGTTCGTGAGCACAAGGTGGGAGGCGCGCCCGTCGCCCCGCGCCGATGGCGCCCGCGGCGGCGTGCCCGTATCCTAGCCGCAGTGACGCCGTTGGAGGCAGGCACGCGCATCGGCGGTCGCTATCGCCTGCTCCGCAAGCTCGGCGAGGGCGGCATGGGCGTGGTGTGGAGCGCCCGCAACGAGTCGACCGACCGCGACTTCGCGCTGAAGCTGATGCTCCCCGAGGCCGCGGCCAACGCCCGGCGCGTCGAGCGCTTCCTCAAGGAGGCGAAGGCGGCAGGGCGGCTGCGCCACCGCTCGATCGTCGAGGTCTACGATCTCGGCGTCATCGGCGAGCCTGGCTTCGGCGACGCGCCCTACCTCGTGATGGAGCTGCTCGACGGCGAGCCGCTCGATCTCGTGCTCCGCCGGCTCGGCAAGCTGCCGGCGGGCACCGCGCTGCGCCTGGTCGCCGAGGTCGCGCGCGCCCTCGAGGTCGCCCACCGGAGCGGCATCGTGCACCGCGATCTCAAGCCGGCGAACCTGTTCCTCCATCGCTCGCTCGAGGGCGGCTTCGTGCCGAAGGTGCTCGATTTCGGCATCTCCAAGCTGATCGGGCGCGACGACGACGACGGCGTGCGCGTCGCGCCGGAGGTCAGCGGCGAGGTGACGCTGGTCGGCACCGTGGTCGGCTCGCCCGCCTACATGAGCCCCGAGCAGTCGGCCGGCGAGCCCGACGTCGACGGCCGCTCGGACATCTGGTCGCTCGGCGTGATCCTCTACCGCAGCCTCTCGGGCGCGCTGCCGTTCGCGGGCCAGCGCTTCGAGGACCTCGCGCGCGAGATCCACCGCAAGGCGCCGCGGCCGCTCGGCGAGCTCGTCGCGGGGCTCCCGCGCGAGGTCGAGGCGCTGGTGCACCAGTGCCTCGCGAAGGACCGCGCGCACCGCTTCCAGAGCGCGCGGCTCTTGGGCGACGCGCTCGAGGAGCTGCTCGAGCGGCACGTGCTGCCGACGCTCGAGCTCTCGCGCGTCGTCACGCTCACCGCGCTGACGGCGAGCGGCGGCGACACTGCCGCGAGATCCCCGGTGAAGCTGCTCGGCCCCGCGCTACCCGCCGCACCCTCCAGCAGATTGTTCGCCTGCACGACGGCCGACTGATACCACGCCGCCGACGCG
>CAIXWQ010000991.1 GCA_903923175.1 uncultured delta proteobacterium
CGGCCGTGCGCCCATCGGCGAACCGCGCGGCCGGATCGCGCGCCGTCGCGCGCGCGAACCACGCGTCGAACCCCGCGGGCAGCCGCGCCGTGGCGCCGAGCTCGCGGGCGCGCTGCCCTGCGGGCGGCATCGGCTCGACGACGATCTCGAGCATGATCGCCACCTTGCCGCTCCGGTCGTCGCGCGCGCCGAGCCAGTACGAGCGCCCCGTCAGCGCCCAGAACGCGAGCAGCCCGAGCGACCAGACGTCGGTCGCGGGCACGATGCCGTGCCCCGCCTCGGTCTGCTCGGGCGCCATCCAGAGCGGCGTCCCGATCGCCGCGGTCGCGCGCGCGGAGACCTCCGCGAAGAGCTTCGCGATGCCGAAATCGAGGACCTTCAGCGTGAAGCGCGCGCCCGGCCGGCGCGGCACCGCGAGGAAGACGTTCTCGGGCTTGAGATCGCGGTGCACGATCCCGGCGTCGTGCGCGGCCCCGAGCGCGTGGGCGAGCTGCGCGAAGACCTCGCGCGCGGCGTCGATCGAGAGCGCCCCTTGCGCGTCGACGGTGGCCGCGAGCGTACGCCCCTTGAGCAGCTCCATCGCGATCCACGGCGCGCCCGAGGCGGGGTCGACCCCGGCGTCGACGATCTCCACCACGTGATCGCTCTCGATGCGCGAGGAGATCCGCGACTCCTGCTCGAAGCGCGCGAGCAGCCGCGCGTCGGCGACCAGCGCCGGGTGCATCACCTTGAGCGCGCGCTCCTTGCCCGTGCGCAGCTGCTCGACGCGCCACACCGACCCCATGCCCCCCTCGCCGAGCGGCGCGACCACGCGGAACTCGCCCGCGAACAGCTCGCCGGGTCGGAGCGGGGTCGGCGCAGGGAGCATCGCGCCGCTGAGGTTAGCAAGGCCGGGCGGGCGCGCGGCACCAGTGGTAGCGTCCGCCGATGAAGAGCCCGACCGCGCTGGATTTCGAGTACCTGACACTCGACGAGCTGACGATCGAAGACGAGGGCTCCTTCGAGCACGTCGGCCTGTACGGCGACCTGAAAGAGGTCCTCCGGCGCGCCAAGTACCCCTTCCGCGTGCTCCCGGCGGGGGCCTCGGCGCGCTGGGATCGCGCGCTCCTGCTGAACCTGACCTACTGGGGCGCGAGCGAAGGCGGCGACGTCCTCGTCGACCGCAGCATCGCCGCCGACGTGGTCGCGCACGTCGCGTGGCATCACCTGTCGGTGAAGGCGTTCCCCGCGCTCGCGGGCGCCCCGCTCTCGGCCGACTCGCTCTTCTTCGGCGAGGCGATCGCGAGCGCGTTCGACGTCTACCTCGTCGGCCGGCTCCTCGGGCACTCGCCGAACTCCACGTTCCTCGAATCGCAGGTCCCTGCGATGGCCGACGCCGCCGAGGCCGCGGGGCTGAAGAAGCGCGAGGCCGAGAAGCTCTTCGCGGGCCTCGCGAGCGATCCCGAGCGCTCGTTCGAGGACCTGCGCGAGCTGCTCACCGACGCCACCACCGCGCTCGCGGCCTGCCCGGGCCCGCGCGAGGCGCTCGGCGCGCTCGCCGCGTGGGACGCGCACCGCTTCGGGCCGATCCTCCACCGCTACGAGCTGTCGAACTGGGTGCTCTACGCGCGCGCCTACGCGGGCAAGGAGCTCGCGCCCGATCCGCGCGTGCGCGCCCTCGACGCCAAGCTGCGCGCGGCCCCCTCGGCGCTCGACGCGCTGGTGGCCGAGTGGGTGACGCCGGCGCTGGCGTAGCGCTGCTCGGCTACGAGTCGCCCCGCGTAGCCTTCACTCCAGCACCGTCCGCACCTCGAGCAGCTCGGGGAAGAAGGTGAGCTCCAGCGCGCGCTTCAAGAACGCGACGCCCGAGGAGCCGCCGGTGCCGCGCTTGTGACCGATGATGCGCTCGACCGTCTTCATGTGGCGGAAGCGCCAGAGGTGGAAGCTCTCCTCCACGTCGACGAGCTGCTCGCAGAGGTGGTACTCGGGCCAGTACTGCTTCGGGTTCTCGTAGATGCGCTTGAACACCGGCACGAGCCCAGGCTCGCGCTGGTGCGGCTGCGAGACGTCGCGCTTCAGGCTCGACTCGGGGACGTCGTGGCCGCGGCGCGCGAGGTAGCGCAGGAACTCGTCGTAGAGGCTCGGCGCCTCGAGCACCGCGCGCAGCTCGGCCTGCGCGGCGGGGTCGTACTCGAAGACCTTGAGCATGTCGGCGTTCTTGTTGCCGAGCAGGAACTCGATCGTCCGGTACTGCAGCGACTGGAACCCCGAAGACGGGCCGAGCACGTGCCGGAAGGTCATGTACTCGGACGGCGTGAGCGTCTCGAGCACCGACCACTGCTCGAAGAGCTGCCGCTGCACCTGCTTCACGCGCGCGAGGATCTTCAGGCACGGATCGAGATCGTCGTGCTGCAGGTGCGCGAGCGCCGCCTTGAGCTCGTGGATCACCAGCTTCATCCAGAGCTCGGAGGTCTGGTGCTGGATGATGAACAGCATCTCGTCGTGGTAGGCCGGGTTGCCGCGCGGGTGCTGCGCCGCGAGCAGCTGATCGAGCCCGAGGTAGCCGCCATAGGTCATGCGGTCCTTCAAATTCAGCTCGATGCCCGCCTCGAGATCACGCTTGTTCTGGTCGCTCATGCTCTCCCCTGGCTGCTCGCGCGCGTCGCTGCGCGCCCCGTCGCCGCGTGACCTCGTCCCCGCGCCCCGCGTCCCCGCGGTCGGCGCGTCCCGGCGTCCCGGCGTCGCGGAGTCGCCGAGCGGCGCGCATCCGTCGTCGGGAGGGCGCTCGCCGTCAAGACGCTCTGCGGCGCGGCGGTCGCGGGCGCGACCTCGTGCAGTCTCCCGCGTCGCCATGCGCCGCCCCCACGGGCGCCTCTCGTTCGGCCTCGGCCCCGAGTTCGTGTCGGCGATGACGCCGAGCGCGAGCCTCGACGTCCCGGCGAACGCGAACGGCGTCCCCGGCACCTCCGCCACGAAGGCCGGCTGCACGCGCCTCGTGCTCGACTTCGGGCTCGCCATCGACCTGCCGGGCGGCCTCGAGCTGCCGATCGGCATGCGCGCCTCGAAGGCGATGTCGCAGCCCGACGCCTGGACGGACCGCGTCCAGGTCGACAGGGTCGCGAACACCTACTCGGTGCAGGCCGAGAGCAGCTGGGACTTCCGCCTGGATCTCGGCCTCGGCTACCGCTTCTGAGCGGCGCGGGGGAGGAGCGAGCGGCCGCGCCGGAATTCCGCGCCGGCCACTCCGCGCTCGGCGCTTCGATACGCTGCTAGCGTATCGACTCAGCCATGCCCTCGCCTCGGACCGCCCTCTCGCTCGGCTGCCTCGCCCTCGCGCTGATGTCCGGCTGCTCGGCCGGCAAGACCGAGCAGGGCTCGCCGCTCGACGCCTCCCTCGGCGGCGACACGGGCGCGCTCGACGGCGCGGGGCTCGACGGCGATCTCCAGGTCGACGGGGCGACGGCCGACGCCGACGCACGCGATGGGGGACCGTCGTGCACGCCCGACGCCGGCGATCAGGCCGGCTGCGGCTGCCCCGCGGTCGGCGCGACGCAGCCCTGCTTCACCGGCGATCCGAGCGAGCGCCACGTCGGCACGTGCAAGGACGGCACGCAGGCCTGCGCGCAGCAGGGCGAATTCACGGCGTGGGGCGCGTGCACGGGCGACGTGAAGCCGGTCGTCGAGAACTGCACCAACGGCCTCGACGACGACTGCAACGGCCTCGTCGACTGCAAGGACCCTTCGTGCGCGACCGCCGCGGCCTGCAACACCGGCTGCACCAACGGCGCCACGCGCGCCTGCTACACGGGGCCGGCCGGGACCTTGAACGTCGGCACCTGCAGGGCCGGCACGCAGACCTGCGTGAGCGGCAAGTGGAGCACGACGTGCACCGGGCAGACGCTGCCGACCGCCGAGAATTGCAGCGATCCGAAGGATCACAACTGCAACCACTTCCCGGGCTGCCTCGACGTCTTCGCGTGCGCGACGGCGGCGGTCTGCCAGACGCAGTGCACGAGCCCGCTCCCCGCGGGCTGCGTCTGCCCCGAAGGCTCCGGCGACACCGCGACCTGCCCGAAGGGGACGTTCTCGCAGACCGGCGGGAGCCTCGTGAACCCGACCGTCGCGTGCTGCCCGTGCACCGCGAAGGACTGCAGCGAGTCGACCGCGAACTGCTGCGGCGAGGCGGTGTGCGCGGGCAACGCGGGCTGCGGCGGCCTCACGTGCAACCCGCTGCCTTCGTCGTGCAACGGCAAGGTCAACGCCGACTGCGACGACTTCCCCGAGGACTGCGACGAGCCCTGCTGCGAGTGCTACGGCAACTGCAGCGGCGCGTGAGACGCGCGCGTCAGCCCGCGAGCCCGACCAGCAGCAGCCCGACCATCACCGGATCGACCTGGAGTGAGACGGCGATCGAGCGCTCTGCTCCGCCCGCCGCGCCGGCGAAGCGCGCGTCGATCCGCACGCCGAGCGAGGGGACGAACGCGATCGCGGAGTCGGGCATCCACGCGCCGACGAACAAGCTCGCCGCCCCGCCTGCGCGCCACGCGCCCGGCTCGTGGAGCGCGAACGCGCCGAGCGACAGCGACGCGCCGGTGATCTCGCCGGTGGTCAGCGCGACGGTCGCGCCGCCGCCGAACAGCGGGGCGAGCCTCGCGCTGGACGCGCGCGAGTCCCAGCCGCGCGCCAGCGCCTCGCCGTACGCACCGACGTGCACGCGTCCTCCGTGCTGCGCGCGCTCGCC
>CAIXWQ010000992.1 GCA_903923175.1 uncultured delta proteobacterium
GCCGCCGCCGGTGCGGCCTGCGTGGCCTGCGCGTCGGGCGTGTCGCGCGGGGCTTCGCGCGCGGAGCAACCCGCGAGCGACGCGACAGACGCGAGCGATGCGAGCGAGACGTGCGACGCGAGCGAAGCGAAGCTGCCGGAGCGAGACGCGAAAGCCATCGCCCGGCATTGCAGCACGGGCAGGGGCGCCGCGCCGAGCGCCGGCTGGCCGCTCGGCGGCGAAAACGTGCGCGTCGACTTGCGCGCGGTCACGGCGCGCGGACGCGGAGGCCCGCCGCACGCGAGGCAAGCGGCGCCCAGAGCGTGGGTTCGTCCCGGACGAATGAAGAACCGCCCGCGCCGTGGTAATCGGCCCGCATGCTCGATCTCCGCTTCGTCGTCGACAACCTCGACGAGGTCCGCAAGGCCCTCGGTCGCCGCGGCCCGCAGCACACCGTCCTGCTCGATCAGGTCGCCGAGCTGCGCGCGCGCCGCTCCACCGGCATCCAGGCGCGCGACGCCAAGATCCAGGCGCAGAAGAGCGCCAACGACGCGATGGCGAAGGCCCCCAAGGGGACGCCGGAGTTCGCGCAGAAGCGCGAGGAGCTCAAGGCGCTCTCGGGCGAGATCAAGGTCCTCGAGGGCGAGGTCGCCGCGATCGAGGCGCAGATCGCCGACATCCTCCTCGGCCTGCCGAACCTGCCGGACCCGACCACGCCCGACGGCAAGAGCGAAGAGGACAACCAGGTCGTCCGCACCTGGGGCGACAAGCCCACCGAGGTCGGCGACAAGCCCCGCGATCACGTCGACCTCGGCACCGCGCTCGGCATCCTCGATTTCGAGCGCGCGGGGCGGATCAGCGGCGCGCGCTTCTGCGTGATGGTCGGCGAGGGGGCCCGCCTCGAGCGCGCCCTCACGCAGTTCATGCTCGACCTGCACACGCGCGAGCACGGCTACGTCGAGATCACGCCGCCGGTGCTCGTCAAAGGCGAGTCGCTGCAGAACACCGGGCAGCTCCCGAAGTTCGAGGCCGATCTCTTCAAGACCGAGAAAGGGGGCGCGGATCGCTCGTACGATCTGTACTTGAGCCCCACGAGCGAGGTGCAGCTGGTGAACATGCACGCCGGCGAGATCCTCGAGGAGTCGCAGCTCCCCGTGCGCTTCACCGCGCGCACCGAGTGCTTCCGCAGCGAGGCCGGCTCGTATGGCAAGGACACGCGCGGCCTGATTCGCAATCACCAGTTCGGCAAGGTCGAGCTCGTGCAGATCACCGCGCCCGAGGAGAGCGAGGCCGCGCACGAGGCGCTCACCGGCCACGCCGAGAAGGTCCTGCAGAAGCTCGGCCTGCACTACCGCCTGATGCTCCTGTGCGCGGCCGACATGGGCTTCGGCTCGCGCAAGACCTACGACCTCGAGGTCTGGCTCCCGGGGCAGAACGCGTTCCGCGAGATCTCGAGCTGCTCGAACATGGGCGACTTCCAGGCGCGTCGCGCCCAGATCCGCTACCGCAAGGCGGCGGCGCCCGGCAGCAACGCGAAGGAGAAGCCGCGCCTCGCGCACACGCTCAACGGCAGCGGGCTCGCGGTCGGGCGCACGCTGGTCGCCATCCTCGAGCAGGGGCAGCGGCCGGACGGCAGCGTCGTGATCCCGGAGGCGCTGCGGCCATACTTCGGCAAGGACGTGATCCTGCCGAAGAAGGGCTGAGTCGTTCGGCGTGATCGGCTGAAGCGGGGGCGCCTCGGCCGCCGCGCGCTCGGCGAGCCATCCACGGGGCGCGGGGCGCGCGCCGCCGGCACGCCGTTCCCATGGTCATCCCTCCCAGCGGATCACCACGGGAGGGCAGTCATGAAACGCAGAGCCAGACTCCGGATCGCCTCGCTCGCCACGCCCGCGACGCTCGCCAAGATCGCCGCGATCGCCGCGATCGCCGGCGCGTTCGTCGCAGGCGCCACGCTCGCCTACTTCTTCGACCCCGACGGCGGTGCTCGCCGACGTGCGCGTGTCCGTGACGCGCTCGTGCGCGCGAGGCACACCGCCGCGCATGGTCTCGTCGAGCGTGAGCACGGCTTGCTCAACCGCGGGCGTGGCGTGCTCGCCCGCTTCGAGGCGCTCGCCAGGCCGGTGACGGCCGACGACGACATCGTCGTCGAGCGCATCCGTTCGATGCTCGGCCACGTCTGCTCGCACCCGCACGACGTCGAGGTGCACGCCCGCGGCGAAGGCCGCTTCGTGATCTCGGGCGCAGTGCTCCACCGCGAGCACGTGACCGTCGCGCGCGCGCTCTCGCGGGTGCCCGGCGTCCGGCGCCTGGAGGACGCGCTCGTCGAGCGGAGCACGGACGCGGAGGTCATCGCCTCGCGCGGCTCGTCGCCGCCCTCGGCCTTCGGCAAGGTGACCGGCCCCTCGTGACCGCGCGCCGAGGCGGGCTGCGCGGTCGGGCCGGCGGCACGGGGTGCGCGCGGCGC
>CAIXWQ010000993.1 GCA_903923175.1 uncultured delta proteobacterium
CGCGAGCGCGAGGGCGCGCGTGAGGAAGGCCGGGCCGCGCGGGGCCTCGGGCGCCCGCTCCACGGCCAGGAGGGCTCGGGCGGCGAGCGCAGGCTCCCACGCGGGCGGCGCGGCGTCGTGCGTGGCGTCGCGCGTGGCGTCGCGCGTGGCGTCATGCGTGGCGTCGTGCGTCGCGTCGTGCGAGGTGGCGCGCGCGGTCTCGAGCGCGTCGGCGACCGCCGCGAGCTCTGCGCGCGGACCGCCGAGCGCGGGCGCGCAGCGTGGCGCCCCCGGGTCGAAGTCGGGCTCGAACCCGTACGCGGCGACGTCGGGGGCGAGCGTGAGCTGCGGCCTCTGCCTGCGGATGCGCGATCGAATCCACGAGACGACGTCCTCGCCGAGCGGCCCCGCCGCGCCCCAGGCCTTGGCCGCCCGCGCGTCTTCGAGGGCTGCGCGCGCCGCGCCGCCCTCCGCGAGCGCGAGGGCGCGCGTGAGGAAGGCCGGGCCGCGCTTCGTCGCATCGGCAGCGAGCACCCCGCGAGACAGCTCCACCAGCCGCGTCTCGTCGAGCGGCGTCGGCGCGCGCGGCTCGCCGTCGAGCCGTTCGTGCGCGGCGCCGGTGGCGTCGTCGTCCTGCTCGGTGGAGGCAGCCCTCGCCGCGCGGACGATCGCGCGGATCGCGATGTCCTCGCCCGCCGAGCGCTTCGCGTGCTGCGCGTCTTGCGCGTTCGGCGCGCCAGCCTCGACGGGCTCGACCCGCACCCCCGCCGTCGCCCAGGCCGGCAGCGCGATCCGCGCCACGCGCGTCCAGCGGACGCCTGCCTCGTCGAGCGCCACCAGCGCGCCTTCGTCCCGGGGATCGCCCTTCGAGCTCGGCGCGCGTGCCTCCAGGTGCACGCGAGGTCCCGGCAGCCGGCCCGACGCGTTCGAGGCGCCTGATGCGCCCGACGCGCCCGTAGCGATGACATCGACGCCGCCGGCGCTGGTCCCCTCGCGCAGCCACAGCTCGACCCCGGGCGCGCTCGCGCCGCTCGCCCAGGCCAGCGCAGGGCGCTCGTTCACGCGCTTCGGCGCTCCGATCCGCACGAAGCGCGCACCGCAGGCGGCGGCCTCGGCCCGGATGGCGTACACGCGCCCTCCTGCCCGGTCGAGGCGTCGCGCGCGCGCGGTCTCGCCGTGTACGAGCACGTGCCAGCGCGCCAGCGCGGCGCCGGCGTTCGGCGCGAGCCGCTGGCCGTCCACCTCGAGCGCGAGCGGGGCGCCGCCGTCGCACGGGACCTGCGCGAACAGCTCGAGCGCGCGCGCGCCCCGGTAGGGCTCGGTCGCATAGAGCTCCGTCGCGTCGCCGAGCTCGGTCCAGGGATCGTGGCCGGCGCAGCCGCGTGCGTTCGTCGCACCCGCCGCACCCGCCGCACCCGGCGCGCCAACCGTCGGCGGATCCTCGAGCACGCTCGTCCACGTGCGCGGCGTGTCCCGCTGCGCGACGCGCCACTCGGTGCCGAGGACGGTGCCGCGGTACCACGCGTCGCGCACGCGGTCGTCGACCACGTCGAGCGCGGCCACGCCGAGCGCTGCGAGCGCCGCGGCGTCCCCGTCCGCCGCGCGCGCTTCGAGCTCCAGCACCGGCTCTCGCGGTCCCCCCTGCGAGAGGGTGACCGCGACCCGCCGCGCGCTCTCGGGCGCGGCCGCCATCGCCGCCCCGAACCCGAGGGGGCTCAGGCTCGTCGCGCCGAGCTCGTCCTGCCCGAGCAGGGCGAGCGCGAACGCGCAGAGCACGGGGAGATTCCGGGCGCCGCGCGCGTCGTGCGCGTCGCAAGTACGCGCCGCGAGCGCGAGGGCGCGCGCCTCGTCGCGCGTCCCCAGGAGCGCGTGCTGCAGGTGGATCGAGGGCTCCGAGAGCATCGTCTCGACCCACGCCGCCGCGCCGAGCGCGTGCACCGAGTACGTGTGTCGGCCGGGCGGTACGTGCACGGTCGCGCGGCGCGCGAGCGCCTCGGCGGGGCGCTCGTCGTCGCCCTCAGGCTC
>CAIXWQ010000994.1 GCA_903923175.1 uncultured delta proteobacterium
CGCGAGCGCGAGCCCCGCGAGCGCCGTGACGGCGAGCGTCGAGCGCGTGCCCGCGTCGGCGTGACGGCCGGGCGCGTCGCAGCTGCACGCGCTCGCCGGATCGTCGACCGGGAGCACCGTGCCGGTGGGCTTGCCGCTGTCGACCCGCGTGCCGCTGTCGACCTTCGTGCCGGTGTCGGGCGGCGGGGTGGTGCCGGAGTCGGTGGCGACCGCCGTGTCGTCGGGGGTGGTGCCGGAGTCGGTGGCGACCGCGGTGTCCGGCGTCGTGGCCGAATCGGTGGCGGTCGCCGAGTCGGTGGCGGTGCCGGAGTCCGTCGTGGTGCCGGTCTCGGCCGGCGGGCCCGCGTCGTAGCCGCTGCAGTCGACGGCCGGAGTGGCGGCGTTGCGCGCCACCGGCGGCGACGTGACCGAGAAGTCGGTCGCGTTGTCGTCGGTCTCCTGGCAGCCGTTGCCGTTGCGGGTGACCGCCGAGGTGTTGGCGTTCGCGCTGGTCGGGCCGACCGCGGCCGCCGTCTCGAACGCGGCGGCGGTGCCGTAGCCGACCAGATCGACGACCGTGCTCCCCGTGCAGGGCGACGTCGCGGTGCCGCAGGTGCTGAGGAGCGTCTGGTCCGACACCAGGGCGACCTTGCCGTTCGTGGCCGACAGGTTGAGCGCCTCGGTCCCCATCGCGGCGTAGTCGGCGGTCGGCAGCGGGGCGCCAGGGGTGCCGCCCGTCGCGAGCTGCACGAGGTAGTAGTGCCCCGCCGCGAGGGTGGCGTTGGGGAGCTTCGCCATCCCCGAGAACGCGTTGGCCGCCGAGCCGTACTGCACCGACCAGCCGTTCATCACGACGTCCGTGGCGCCGCGGTTGAACAGCTCGACGTAGTCGTTCTGGTAGGTCGCGCCGGTGTTGCCGCCGCCGCCGTAGACGGCGCTGATCACGACCCCCGTCGAGAGCGCTTGCTGGCTGCGCGCGAGCCCCTCGTCGCCCGCGCCGGCGCCGCAGCCGGCGGCGATCACGGGCGCGCCGAAGCAAGCGGTGGCGAGCAGCAAGAGCGGGAGCAAACGGGCAGGTCGCATGACGAACCTCGACGGTGATGACCGGATCTCGTCGATCCGGTCCCCATCCTGTACGGCGCCGTCTGCGGCTGTCAAAAGCCACCTTCGCGTGACGAATGGCTCGTTTGTCGAGCGATACGGGGGGGTGGGGTCGCTCGTTCTCGGAATGGGTCACGCGTGGCGACCGACGAGCTCGGCGACGGTGCGCGCGAGGCGGGCCGAGTCGGTCGGCTTGGCGAGATACGCGGAGAAGCCGGCGCTGCGGGCGCGCGCCTCGTCCGCGGCGCGCGCGAAGCCGGTGAGCGCGATGACCGGCAGCGCGCCGAGGGGCGGCGGCAGCGCGCGGATGCGTTGCAGCAGCGAGAAGCCGTCGACGCCGGGCATGGCGAGATCGGCGACCACCGCGTCGGGCGCCCGGCGCAGGAGCGCCGCGAGCGCCGCGTCGGCCGTGCTCGCGCGCTCGACGTCCGCGCCGTACCCGCGGAGCACGCGATCGCCGAGCTCCGTCGCGTCGGGCTCGTCGTCGACGACCAGCACGCGCACGCCGCGCAGATCGATCGACTCGGGCGCGTCGGCGTCGGGGAGCGAGCCCAGGCGCGCCGCCGGCTCACCGGGCTGCGAGTCTCGAACCGGGAAGGTCGCCGAGAACGAAGCGCCCCGCCCCGGGCCCTCGCTCTCGACGCGCACCTGACCGCCGTGGGCCTCGACGAGGTGGCGCACGATCGCGAGGCCGAGCCCGAGCCCGCCGTGCCGGCGAGTGCTCGAGCGCTCCGCCTGGCGGAAGCGCTCGAACACGTGCGGGAGGAACTCCTCGTGGATGCCCGCGCCGTCGTCGGCGACCGTGAGCGTGATCGAGCCGGCCTCGTGGGCGAGCGAGAGCGTGACGTGCCCCTTGGTCGGCGTGAACTTGATCGCGTTCGCGAGCAGGTTCCACACCACCTGGAACAGCCGACCCTCGTCGCCCATCACGACGTGCGGCTCTCCCTCGTCGACGAGCAGCAGCTCGATCTCCTTGGCGGCGGCGGAGGTGCGCACGCTGTCGATCGCCTCGCGCGCCACGCGCGAGAGGCTGGTGGGGCGCGGCTCGATCGCGAGCTTGCCGCGCACGATGCGCGAGACGTCGAGGATGTCCTCCACGATCTTGGTCTGCGTGCGCGCGTTGCGCTCGATGACCTCGAGGCCGCGCGCGATCGACGCCGGCTCGCCCCCGCGCGGGCGTCGCAGCAGCGACGTCCAGCCGAGGATCGCGGCGAGCGGCGTGCGCAGCTCGTGCGAGACCACCGCGAGGAACTCGTCCTTCATGCGGCTGGCCTCCTCCGCGCGCTCCAGCGCCTCCTTGCGCTCGGCCTGCAGCCGCGCGTTGTCGAGCGAGGCGGCCGCGCGGTGCGCGAGCTCCTCGACGAGCCGCGCGTCGTCCTCCTCGTAGGGGGCGCCGAAGCTCGCGCGCGCGACCGTGAGCACGCCGAGGCACGCCCCTTTGGCCTGGAGCGGCGCGGCGATCACCGAGGCGAGCGAAGCCTCGCCGCCGTCGAGCGACCAGCGCTCGCCCTCCGCGCGCACCGTGCGCCGCCCGGCGAAGGCTCGATCCGTGGCGCTGCTCGCGGGGCCGTCGGCGCGCGCGTGGGCGTGGTGAGGCCGAGGCGCGACGCGCGCGAGGGCCGCCGGCGCGCGTCGGGTCTCGTCGCGCTCGGCCAGCGCGGCGAGCCGCAGCGCGCCGCCGTCGGTCGCGAGGGACACCGCGCAGGTGTCGCCGAACATCCGCGCGATGGTGCGGGCGAGCGCGTCGAGCAGCGCGTCGATCGTGGACTCCTGCTCGGCGAGCACGCGCGAGGCCTCCGCGAGCACGGACAGGCGCACCGCGGCGGCCTCGGCGCGGCGACGCGCCCCCTCCTCGCGCGCGAGCAGCTCGCGGTAGCGCGAGACGTCGTGCGTGATCTTCACGAAGCCGACCACGCGCCCGTCGTCGTCGCGCAGCGACGAGAGCGAGATCGACGCGGGGTAGTGCGAGCCGTCGCGCCGCCGCCGGCAGCCTTCGCCGTCGAAGCTCCCCGTCGCGCGCGCGACCTCGAGCTCCCGCTCCGGGATGCCGCTCGCGCGGTCCTCGTCCTCGAAGAACAGCCGCACGTGGCGCCCGCGGATCTCGTCGAGCGCGAAGCCCGTGATGCGCTCGGAGGCGGCGTTCGACGTGAGCACGCGCCCCTCGGCGTCGAGCATCGTGATCGCGTGATCGCGCACGCCGTCGACGATCTGCTGCACGCGCTGCTCGGTCTCGCGCAGCGCCTCGAGCGGATCGCGCGCCTCACGCGCATCGCGCCGCTCGCGAGGATCTCGCGGGCGCGGTGCCTCGTCGTGCCTACCCGAGCGGACCGTCATCGTCGCCCCCTGCTGCGCGTCTCGCCTGGTGTTCGTAGCACCCGCGCACGCCTCGAAGCGGACGACCTCGCACGCGTCGCGCTTCTGTCGTTCGCTCCGATCGCTCCGATCGCTACGAAGGCAGGTCGTGACGGGCGGCTCGGCGCGACGAGGCCTCGCCCGCCTCGAGCCGCGCGGGGCGCGTCCCGCTGCGCTTCGCGCGCGACTGCGCGACGACCGCGTCCGCCTGCACGAGCAGCTCCTCCGCGTCGAACGGCTTCGCCACCAGCTTCACGCCGTAGGCGAGCGCGACGTCGCGCGCCGCGATCGACGCGGAGACGAGCAGCGCGGCCGGAGCGCACGACATGCTCGCGAGCTCGGCGAGCAGGGGCTCCGTCGTCTCGCCCGCGAGGTGGAAGTCGAGCACGAGCAGATCGGGCCGCGTCGCGGCGAGCTTGCGGCGCGCCTGCCCGAGGTTGGCGGCGCCCTGGGCGCGCCATCCGCCGAGCTCCAGCAGCTCGACGAACAGCTCGCGCAGATCGTCGTCGTCCTCGACGACGAGAACGACGCCGCGTGGACGCGCAGGGCTCTTGGCTTGGTACATGGGCTCGATGAGGTTCACGGTCGCTCCAGCGAAGGTGCGCCGCCCGCTCGCAAAACCGAGGCCAACCCCCGACGCTCTCGCCGTGCCCCCGCGGTTCGCTCGGCGACACGCTCCGCCCCGGAATCGCTCGACTCACCCGCGCGGCCGTACGCGCGGCGAACGCGAGCACCGCGACGTCGACGAGCCGCGCAGCGCTCCGCGTGCCCCGCGCGACTCGCAAGCGCGCCCGCGCGCGCTAGCATCCACCCCCCGTGGAAGCCGTCGCCGCGCTGCTCGAACGACACGCCGTGCTCTGCCGCAAGGTCGACGACTTCGCCGCGCGCGTGCAGGCGCGCCACGCCGCGGAGATGTCCTGCCGCGCCGGCTGCGACGGCTGCTGCCACGCGCGCCTCACGATCACGACCCTCGAGGCCGAAGCGGTGCGCGCCTGGCTCGCGGGGCTCTCGCTCGCGTCGCGCGCCGCCGTGCGAGACGCTGCGGCGCGCGCGCAACCCACGCGCTGCGCGGCGCTCGACGACGAAGGGCGCTGCCGGATCTACGCGGCGCGGCCGCTCGTGTGCCGCTCGCACGGCGTGCCGATCCGCGCGCGCTCCGAGCGCGGGCTTCCGGTCATCCACGCCTGCGAGCTGAACTTCGTCGCGCGCGGCCCGGCGGCGGTCGAGCCGGGCGACGTGCTCGATCAGGAGACGCTCTCCACCGTGCTCTTCGCGCTCGACGCCGCGCTCGCGCGGGCGCGCGGCGCGCAGGCCGGCGCGCGGGTCGATCTCGCGGAGCTGCTCCGAGCCGACGACGCCGCTACTTGAGGCAGCGCTCTTCGCTCTCGGTCGAGCCGTCGCGCCGCGCCACGATCACGGTGCCGCCTCCGCCCGCGCGCGCGAGCACCTTCGCGCGCTCGATCGCGCGCGGTCGGCTCGTCTCGAGCTCCAGCCCGCGCTGTCCGGGCGAGAAGATCATCCACTGCAGCGAGCGCGGGGTGACGTAGATCTTGGCGGACATCGGACCTCGGGGGTGGGGGCTCCGATGCGCGACGGTGAGCGGCGTGTCGCCGGCGGCGTTCAGCGCTTGAACGCGCGCGCCTCGTCGCCGATCACGCGGATCAGCAAGCGATCGAGGTGCTCGACCTGGTAGCTCGGCGTATCCGCGTACGTGTGCGCCTCGCCGACGCCGCTGTCGTCGGTCAGCCAGACGTAGCGCCCGCCGGTGTACGCGCTCATCTCGCGGAACAGATACTCGGTCGACTTGTCGACGCCGCTCGCCCCGACCGTGACGAGCTTGATGCCCCGCGCCGCAAGCTCGGGCAGTGCATTCTTGTAAGTCCACGTTTCATCCGCGTAATAGTGCGGCGGCGCGTCACCCACGAGGATCGCCAGGCGGCCGGTCTCGTCGCCGGCCCACGAGAGCCGGTGCACGGTCTCGCTGAGCGCGGCGTTCACGCTCTCGGGGATGTCGCCGCCCCCCTGCGCGCTCGCCGTCTTCAGCTCGGCGAGGAACGTCGGCAGGTCCTCGGTGAAGTCGTAGGTCTTGGTGATGAAGTCGTCGCCGCGATCGCGGTAGAGCACCAGGCCGAGGCGGAGGCGCCGCGTCCCCTGCTGGCTCTTCACCGCCGTCACCACGCCGGCGAGCTCCGCCTGCAGGTAGGTGATCTCGTCGCCCATGCTGCCGGTGCAGTCGACCACCAGCGCGACGTCGAGCGCGGGTTGCGCCGCGCGCGCGGGGACGCCGGGCAAGCGCACGGTCACGGTGCCGTCGACCTGCGGCATCGCGAAGGTCGACTCGGTGCGCAGCGCGCCGACCTGCGCGGCGATCCCCCAGAGCTGCGCCTGCGGCTGCTGCTGCTGCTGGTTCACCACCACGACGTGGCCGGCCGGCGCGTAGAAGAAGGCGCTACCGTCCGCGTGCGCGCGCAGCTGGATGGCGCTGCCGTCGGGCGCGCGCAGCGCGATCGGGGCGTCGCCCACCGCGACGCCGTTCGAGTCCTCCACGCGCACCGTGATGCGGTGGCCGACGTCGAGCCCCCAGGTCTCCTTGAAGCTCGGGTAGCGCGCGAGGAACGTGGTGAAGTCGCCGCGCTGACCGTTGTCGTCGAGCACCGACGCGGTGAGCACGCCCCCCTGCGGCACCGTCTGCGTCACCACGGGCGTGGGCGGCGTGGGCGGGCTGGGAGGGAGCGGGTTGGTGCCGATGATCACCGTGCCGGTCGCGGTGATCGTCGTCGCCGGTGCGGGGGTCGTCGTGACGATCGGCGAAGGCGCCGCGGCCGACTTCGCGGAATCGCGCGCGCCGACCGAGGCAGGGGCGCTGGTGCTCGGGGGCAGCGCCGCCTTCGCGGGGGCCTCGTCCTTGGTCACGTACGGCGCCGGCGCCGCGCTCGGGGCCTTGGCGACCGGGGCCGCGCCGACCGGGCTCCCCGAGCCTCCGTACGCGCCTGCGCCACCGGAGCCTTTCGCGGGCGCGGCTTCGGCGTACGCGCGCGGCGCGGAGTACGCGTCGCCGCCGCTCGCGGGCGCGCCGGCGCCGGTCGTGACGTAGGGCACCGGCGGGCGCGGGCTCGTCGAGCCCGACGACACCGACACCGGGCCCTCGCTCCCTCCGCCGTACGAGAGGCTCTCTTCGTGGGGCGAGCGCGAGCGCGGGGCGGCGCCACCGCTGCACCCCACCTGCGAGAGACTCGTGGCGACGGTCACGAAGCACGCGAGCAGCGCGAGCGAGGGGGAACGGCGGACGGTGAGCATGGCGGAGCCTCCCGGACACCCGCGCTCGATGCGCTGGGTGCCAGGGAAACGCCGGCGACAGGGCGGGCCTTACACCTCGTCGCGCGGGCCGCGAGCGGGGCGGGCCGCCGAGCCCGGGGCGACCGTCACGGGCACGCGCCGAGCGGCGTCGTGTCCCAGGCCCCCGAGCGACAGAACGCTGGACCGACCTTCCCCGCGACCGACGCGCACCCGCTGCCGCTGGCCGCTCCGTCGCTCGAATCACTCGCATCACGCGCATCGCTCGGAGCGCCCGCGTCGCAGTCCTTCGGTGTGCACACGAGCGCGTACTGACACCACGTCCCCTCGGGGAGCGTGCACGCCGCGCCCTTCGCCGGCTGCGCGCTCGGGCAGCCGTCGTCGGCGACGCCGCCGCCGACGTCGCACACGCCGCCGCTCGCCTTCCATGCGCCGGCCGTGCACACCAGCGACCACGGCAAGAGCAAGCCGCCCGCGCAGGTCGTGGTGGTCTGGCAGCTCAGCCCCTCGTCGGCGGCCGCGCAGGCCGCGCCGCTCGAGGGCCGCGGCGTGGCGCAGCAGGCGTTCTGGCAATCGGGCGCGCCGCCGCCGGGCGGGAGGGTCGTGTCGAGCGCGGCGTCCGTGAGCGCCACGTCGGCTACGTCGGCCACGTCGTCGTTCGCGCCCGTGTCGCCTGCGCTCGCCGCAGCCGGCGAGGAGGTGCTGCAGCCGAGCGTATCGAGGGCGAGCAGCGCGGGGAGCGCGCTCCACGCGAAGCGCGTGAAGCGCGTGAAGCGCGTGAGGCGCGTGAGGCGCGTGAGCGATGGCATGGCAGGTGGAAGCATAGCGGACGGCCGCGCTCCGGCTCGCCGCCCACCGCCGCTCCGGTGCGTGTCGTGGCGCAAGTGGGCGGGCGCGACACGTCGCGCGGCGAGCTCGCGCCCGCGCTCCCCGTGGCGTGCGTGGCGAAGCCGGAGTACGAAGCTCCCGGTCGAAGGCGCTCGTCGCCGCCTTCGCTCGAGCACCATGGCCGCGCCCGACTCTACCGATCCTCCGGCGTCGAACGTCGCCCGCGAGCTCCCCGAGGCCGCGCGTTCGGGCACGCAGCGCGTCGCCGTGCATCCGCTCGACGCCCCCTCTCCTGGCCCGGGCGAGCGCGCAGGCGCGCCCCGCGGGCGGTTCTCGACCTGGGTGCGGGGCCGGCTCGACGCC
>CAIXWQ010000995.1 GCA_903923175.1 uncultured delta proteobacterium
GGCCGAGGCGCACCGCGAGGCCGTCGACGAGCTCGCCCGCATCGCGCTCGAGGAGCCGATGCCGATGTCGGCGTTCCTCGCGCAGGCGCACGCGGTGGCGGTGAGCGATCGCGCCGCGCGCGTCCCTACGCTGCCGCACCCGACGCTCGTGGTGCACGGCGAGAGCGACGCGCTGGTGCCGCTGGTGAACGGCGAGCGCCTCGCGCGCGCCATCCCCGGCGCGCGCCTGCGCGTGCTCCCGGGCGTGGGGCACCTGCCGATGTGGGAGGCGCCCGACGCGCTCGCCACCGCGATCGAGGACTTCCTCGGCGAGGCCGGCTGACGCGCTCGCGCACGCGGCGCTCGGAGCGCTCAGAGCGCTCAGCTCCGCCGGGTCGCCACGTCGCGCAACGAGGCGAGCCCCGCCTCGAAGTCCTTGCCGATCATCTGGTCCATGTTCAGGAAGACGCCGACCAGCTTCGGCACGAACGCGTAGCGCCCCGTCATCGCCCAGGTGACCCGCGTCTCCTCGCCGCTCGGCTCGAAGGTGAACACGACCTGGTTGTTGCCCGGAAAAGGCTTCAGGAACGCGAGCTCGATCTCGATTCGCGAGGCCGGCACCGACTCGCGCAGCGCCATCGAGCCTTCGCCGACGTCCTTGTTGCCGACCCAGCGATAGATCGCCCCCTTGCCCGCGGCCGCGCCTTCGAATGTGCGCTGCAGCGACGGATCGCGCTTGTCGTACGGCGACCAGTCGGCCCAGCGGTGGAAGTCGTTCACGCGCGAGAAGAGCTCGGCCGACGTCGCGCGGATCGCGAGCGTGCGTGAGATGGAGAACTCGGAGGGGCGCGAGGCGACGTAGAGGAGGAAGGCGACGAGGGCGGCCGCGAAGCCGAGCGCGAGGTACATCGGGGCGCCTGGTAGAACGATCGGCGCGAGCGCGGCAAGCGCCCGCGTCTCCGAGCGGCGCGCGGTGGGGCCGACGCGCCCCCGCTCAGCGCTGCGCGGCCTGCGGGCTCGCGGGGCGGAACGCGGCGCGGCGCGCGTGCACGTAGATGGCGCAGAGGGTCGGGCCGAGGAACAGCAGCGTCAACGCGAGAGACAGCGCGAGCCCCGCCACCGGCTGCGCGAAGACGGCGTCGAGCAGCTGCGCCTCCCATCGCGGAGGCTGCTGCATCGCCTCGAACGCGCTCCACCACATCGAGAACGCCTTCGACGTGGCGGAGCCGACGGTCACGACGGTCACGATCAGCGCGAACACGAAGCCGACCACGAATTCGACCACCATCGCCGCCGCGTAGACGAGGTGCGCCGCCAGCACGCCGAACGCGAGCCCGAACGCGACGCCCCACACCCGCGCGAGCTGGGCGAGGCGCTCGAGCCCCGGCAGCGCCGAGAGCGGCACGTTCGGCACGCCACGGAGGCGCATCAGCGCTCCGAACTCGAGCCCGGCCTTCACGAGCGTGACCCCGCCGAGCACCGCCAGCTTGGTCGAGAGCCCGGGGCTCGCGGGGAGGTTCGCCCCCTCCTTGATCACGTTGGCGAAGCCGACCCAGCAGGTCGTGCTGAACAGCGCCGTCACCGCGCACGACGCCGAGAGCATCGCGCGCAGCCGTCCGAACGTCGCGAGCGTCGCGCGGGGCGCGCTCGCGAGCGAGGCGGCGTCGACGAAGCGCTGCGCGCCGGCCATCGCCTACTCGACGCGGTGCTCGATCTCGGGAGCCACCTTGAAGAAGGCGTTCTTCTCGGGATCGTTCCAGCGCGTGTAGTCGACCCTCCAGGGGGCGATCTCGCTGTGGCCGTCCTTGTGGCGGATGGTCATCGCCATCGGCGTCACCGTGCGGTAGCCGCTCCCCGGCGGGAGATCGTCGTTGGTCGAGCCCCCGGCCGAGAAGAGCGTGATCAGCAGTTGCTCCGGATCGTCGTAGGTGCGCCGGAAGCCCTCGTTCACCTTCTCGTGGCCGCGCACGATGGTGTGGCAGCCGATGCGACGCAGGAACGCCTGGCTCTGCAAGCGACCGAACGGGAAGCGCGCCGACTGCTCCTGCAACGAGGCCGGGATCACGTCGGCGCTGCTCGGATCGCTCCACATCATCTGGAAGCGGAGGTCCGGATCGTTGAGCGTGGAGAGGTCCTTCCAGCGCTCCTTGAGCAGCGAGTCGCGCGGGATGCCGGCGTGCACGAAGAGCGTCTTCTCGAAGAGGAGCATGTTCGGCATCGCCTCGAAGGCGCGCGAGTAGTGCTGGAACACCTCGATAGACATGTGCGGCTTGAGCGTGTTGATCGCCTCGGCCGGCTTCACGCCGCCGTAGATGTTGCCGCGCACCTCGACGTAGTACTCGTGGTTTCCGCGCAGCACGTAGACGTGGTCGGGGACCGTCGCGAACAGCTGCAGCACGGTGCGCAGCACGCCCTGGTAGCTGAACATCCCGCGATCGATGTAG
This sequence comes from uncultured delta proteobacterium, assembly GCA_903923175.1. Taxonomy (GTDB): domain Bacteria; phylum Myxococcota_A; class Polyangia; order Polyangiales; family JADJMO01; genus CAIXWQ01. The sequence continues at coordinate 2,424 of CAIXWQ010000995.1, forward strand.
TCGCCGAGGAGCACGAGGAGGGGATACGGCTTGCCCGCCGGATTGGCGTGGTAGTCGTTCACCTTGGCGAGGAAGTCGGACTGCAGCAGGGCGGCCTTGAGCACCGAGTAGCAGCCGTGCAGGTCGCCGAGGACGGTGACCTCGTACTCGACGCCGGGCTTCTCCGGCAGCACGTAGACGTGGCCGTCGAGGAAGCCCTCCTGCCCCACGAGCTCGGACACCTGCTTCTTGCCCGTGAGCTTCCCTTTGCCGCGCTTGCGCTGCTCGTCCCAGATGGCGATCACGCGATCGAGCAGCTCGCGATCGGATTTGACCTGCATCGCGAGCGCGTAGGGCTTGCCCGAGTAGTGCTGCTCGAGCCGCCCGAAGAACGGGTGGTTCTCGCTGACGCCGAGCGGCGCGACGTCGACGTCGCTCACGCGCGGGCGTTCGCGGTCGTCGTCGTCCTCGAGCAGCTCGATCCCCTGGTCGTCGACCAGCAGCTGCGCGAGCTCGCTGCGGAACTTCTGCTCGGCCGGGTGCACCGTGCCGTCGGCCATGATCAGCTCGTCGACCGTGTCGAGCAGCTGGTCCTGATCTTCCTTGCCGAAGCTCTTGAAGATCTCGAAGCAGCGCAGCTTGAGCTTCGCGTGCACGAAGTCGGTCTGGTTCTCGCCTTCGGCCACCGACTCGGTGAACAGCTCGCGCACCTGACGGTCGATGTTCTCGAAGACCTCCAGGAAGTGCGTGGTGTACTTGGCGACGAGCTCGGTGCGCAGCGCGGGCTGGTCCGCGCCGACGGCGCCGTGCACGCGCCCCTCGACGAGCTTGGCGACGTAGTCGCGCACGAAGGCCTTCTCGGACTCGTCGAAGTCGCCGTCGATGTACCCGAACGTCGTCAGGTAGAAGATCACGGCGCGCATCTGCTTGTCGGCTTCCTGGGGATTCTCGCTGAAGCGCAGCATGGCGGGGAGCGTAGCGCCTGGAACGATCCGGGCGAAGCGCGATGCGCGCGCGGCGCGGCCGTGGTCGAGGGCCCGAGCGCCGCTTTGCTCTCCGCCAAGGCTTCCGGTCTTCTCGCGTCCAACGCTCGCATGCCCTCCGCACGTGCCATCTGCCCGCGCTCGCGCGCGCTCGTCATGGCCGCGCTCGCGCCGCTCGTCGCGAGCGCGTACGCGTGCGATCCCGCGTACGAACCGCCACCGAGGGGGCCTTCGACCGTCTACATCCCGTGGCAGACGGGGCCGGCGCGCGGTCGACCGCGGCGCACGACCGTCGCGCCCACGAGTCCCACCGCAGCGCCCTCGGTCGCACCCGGCATCCAGCTCGAGGACGTGGACGGCGAGGGCGACGCCGGCGCCGACGCGCCCGACGCGCTCGAAGCGCTCGACGCGGAGGCGCCCGGCTGAAGCACGGCGCGCCCGACCCCTCGCCCCGTGTACGATGGCCGCGATGGGCTACGGCGCCACGATCGACTCCGTCATCGGCAAGCTCTCGCGCTTCCTCCACCTGCGGCAGACCGACACCGACACGAGCCACGAGCTCGGGCCGTACCTCGATCTCGCGCTCGAGGAGCTGCTGCCGGATCCCGGCGGCTCGCCGCTGATCCACCGCGCGCGCAAGCTCAACCCGCTCGATCGCTTCGAGACGCTCTCGTGGAAGAGCGCGCACGTCCCGCGCTCCGCGGCGTACGCGCGGCGCCACGCGAGCGAGTACGCGAAGAACCAGACCGCGTTCGCGCGCTGGCTGCGGCCGCGCTCGGGGCGTCGCCGCTCGATCCTGCTCCACGTGCACGGGTGGCTGGAGCCGGGCTCGTGGCTCGAGGAGGGGACGCTCCTGCCGATGTTCTACAAGGAGCTCGGCGTCGACGTGGCGCACATCCAGCTGCCGTTCCACGGCCGGCGCAGCCCGCCCGGTCAGCTGTTCCACGGCGAGTGGTTCTGGACCGCGGATCTCGTGCGCTCGCTCGAGGCGGTCACCCAGGCCGTCACCGACGTCCGCTCCGCGATGGCCTACTTCCGCGCCCTCGGCTACCAGGAGGTCGGGGTTTCGGGGATGAGCCTCGGCGGCTGCATCGCGATGCTGCTCGCGTGCGTCGACCCCACGCCCGACTACGTCGTGCCGATGATCGCGCACCTCGAGCTCGCCGAGGCGGTCGAGGAGGCGCCGATCCTGTGGCGCATGAAGAAGGATCTCGAGCGCTTCGGCATGGGCAAGGAGCAGCGCCGCGAGACCTTCACGCGCATCCCGCTCGCGCGCGCGCGCCCGAAGGTGGCGCCCGATCGCCAGCTCTGGGTCGCGGCCCGCGAGGACGGCTACCTGAAGGCGGACCTCGTCGAGAAGCAGTGGCTTGAGTGGGGGAAGCCCGAGATCCAGTGGATCGCCGGCGGGCACATGACGTTCCCCCTCGCGCTCGACTCGATCCTCGCGCGGATGCGCGCGCTGCCGAAGTTCTCGACGCGCTGAGCGGACCTGCCGGCGCTCACTTCTTCGGCTTGCCGCCGAACAGCCGCCCGAGCAGCCCGCGCTCCTCGGACGCCGGCCCGCGCTGCTGGGCGCGCAGGTCGTGGAGCCGCACCTCGCGCACGGCGTCGAGGTTCTGCTTGTCGAGGTCGACCGCCTTGCGGAAGTCGCGGATCGCCTCGTGCGCGCGGTTCATCCGCTTGAGGATGGTGCCGCGGTAGTAGAGCACGCGGCTGTCCTCGGGCTGCAGGTGCACGGCCTGCTCGGCGAGATCGAGCGCGCCCGGCAAGGCGTCGTTGGACTTGAGCGAGCGCACCCACGCGAGCAACGCCAGCGAGCTCGCCTGCTTCGGATCGAGCTCGATCGAGCGCTCGAGCATCTGCTCCGCGCCGACGACGTCGCTGCGCTTGAGCAGGATGCCGGCCTTCTCGAACAGCAGCGAGGCCTCCAGCACGCGCTCGACCTCGTCCATCTCGGCGCGCCGGGACTTCGCGCCGCCGCCGCCGAGCTCGCGATCGTAGGCCGCGCGCGCGCTCGGGTCGGAGAGCACGCGATCGGCCTCGCCGAGCGCGGAGAAGAGCGTCGCCGCCAAGGGGCGCACGTCCGCCAGCGCCTCTTGGAGCCGGTCGGGGTGGAAGCGCTTGGCGGCGTCGTGGTAGGCGCGGCGGATCTCCTCGGCGGACGCGGTGGGCGCCACGCCGAGCGCCTTGTAGTGATCCCCCTCGTTCCCTTCGAGCTCGGCGAGGCGCTCGAGGATCGCTGCGCGCACCGCGTCCTGCTCGGCCGTGCGCGCGGGCGGCGTCGGTGGCGACGGTGGCGGTGGCTGCGACGCGATCGGGCGCGACGGCGGCGGGGCGGCCGGCGCCGGCATGGGCGCGA
>CAIXWQ010000996.1 GCA_903923175.1 uncultured delta proteobacterium
CAGCGCGGCAGGCGCGGCAGGCGCGAGCGGCGCCGGCGCGCTCGACTCGGAGGGCTCCGCCGCGCGCCCGCGTGCCGACCACGCGCTCGCGGCGACGGCCAGCGACGCCGCGAGGACGCGACGCGCGGCTCGGATCGCTGGACCGCATTCCATGCCGAGGGCGTAGCACGAATACGAATGTTCGTAACACGCATTCGCGCCACCGCTCGGCTAGGCGACGCAGCGCCCGGGCGGAGCGACTACTTCGACGACGGCCGCGCCGAGGCGGAGGCCGAAGCCGAAGCCGAAGCGGGAGCCGAAGCCGAAGCGGGAGCCGAAGCCGAAGCCGAAGCCGAGGCCGAACCCGCCCCGGACGCCGAGGGCGCGGGCTCCGCCGGCCGGTCGTGGCTCCCGGGTGGGCGCCCGTAGCAGGCCATCAGCGTCATCGCGAAGGCGCCCCCGCCGAGCGCGCCGGCGACGAGCCCCATCGCCCGACCGCGACGCGGCGCGGCCGTCGCGCAGTTGGGACACGACGAAACCGCCTCCGGCAGAAACCCCTCGCAAGCCGCGCATCGTCGCAACGCCATCGGGCGAGGATGCCCGAGGGCGGCGAGGCTGTCAGCCCTTCGTGCGATGCTTCGCGCGTGCAACCGCGTCGGCTCGACGTCGCCCACGAGCGGTTTCGCCCCGTCTACGTGGTGTGGGAGCTCACGCTCCGCTGCGACCAGCCGTGCACGCACTGCGGCTCGCGCGCGGGCGAGGCGCGGGCGCGCGAGCTCTCCACCGCGCAGGCGCTGGACGTCGTGCGCGAGCTCGCCGCGATGGGGACGCGAGAGGTCGTGCTGATCGGCGGCGAGGCCTACCTCCACCCGGGCGTGCGCGAGGTGCTCTCGGCGCTGCGCGACGCGGGGATCGCGCCGACCATGACCACCGGCGGCCGCGGGCTCGACGCGCCGCTCGCCCGCTCGCTCGCCGACGCCGGGCTCTCGCACGCGTCGGTGAGCGTCGACGGCCTCGGCGCGACGCACGATCGGATGCGCGCCTCGCCAGGGAGCTTCGCCGCGGCGATCGCGGCGCTCGGTCACCTGCACGCGGCCGGCGTGCGCTGCGCCGCCAACACCAACCTCAATCGCTACAACCAGGGCGATCTCGAGGCGCTCTACGAGCACCTGCGCGATCTGCCGCGCGCCTGCCCCGCGGGCGGCCGCATCGAGTCGTGGCAGGTGCAGCTCACGGTGCCGCTCGGGCGCGCGGCGGATCGCCCCGCGCTGATCCTGCAGCCCTGGGAGCTGCTCGACCTCGTGCCGCGCGTGGCGGCGCTGAAGCGGCGCGCGCACGCCGACGGCATCCTGCTCATGCCGGGGAACAACCTCGGCTACTTCGGGCCGGAGGAGGGGCTGCTCCGCTCGCTCGAGCCCGACGGCGAGGATCACTGGCAAGGGTGCCAGGCGGGCCGCTTCGTGATGGGGATCGAGTCCGACGGCGCAGTGAAGGGGTGCCCCTCGCTGCAGACCTCGCACTACGTCGGCGGGCGCGCCGGCGAGCGCGCGATCGCCGAGATCTGGGCCGAGGCCCCCGAGCTCGCCTTCACGCGCGCGCGCGGCGTCGACGCGCTGTGGGGCTACTGCCGCACATGCCCCTTCGCCGCGACCTGCCTCGGCGGCTGCAGCTTCACCGCGCACGCCCTCTTCGGGCGGCCCGGCAACAATCCATACTGTCACTATCGAGCGCGCGCCCTCGCCATGGACGGCGCGCGCGAGCGGCTGGTGCGCGTGTCGAAGGCCCCTGGGAGCCCGTTCGATCACGCGCTGTTCGAGGTCGTGCGCGAGCCGCTCGACGCGGAGGAGCCTGCGCTCCCCACGCCGCGCGAGCGGCTGCTCA
>CAIXWQ010000997.1 GCA_903923175.1 uncultured delta proteobacterium
CCCCCTCGCTCGAGAGCCGCGCCCGCGCGGCGGCCTCGTCGACCGCGGCGATCTGGCCGCTGCGCACGACGCGCCCGGCGCCCTGCCCCTCCCAGCGCCACCATGGCTGCGCGGCGAGCTCGTAGAGATCGTCACCGCCGAGCAGCGGCAGCGCGAAGCGCAGCGCGTTCCAGAGCTTGTTGCAGAGGTGACGCGAGCTCTCGATGCGCTTGATCGCGAGCGGGATCTTGCGCTGCTGCGGCGGGTAGGTCGCGAGCGTCCAGCGCAGCGCGTCGGCGCCGTAGCTCGGGATCCCGGTCGGGTACGTGTTGCGGACGTTCTTGAGGCCCGACTCCTCGGCGCCGCCGTCGCGGATCTTCGCGACGAGCTTCTCCACGTCGATGCCGTAGACGACGTCGAGGGGATCGATGACGTTCCCCTTCACCTTCGACATCTTCTCGCCCTTCTCGTCGGTCACGATCCCGTGGAGGAAGACCTTCTTGAAGGGGACGTCGCCCATGAAGTGCAGGCCCATCATCATCATGCGGGCCACCCAGAAGAACAGGATGTCGGGGCCCGTCTCCATGATCGACGTCGGGTAGAACGTCTCGAGCGCCGGCGTCTTCTCGGGCCAGCCGAGCGTCGCGAACGGCCACAGCCCCGACGAGAACCAGGTGTCGAGCACGTCCTCGTCCTGCGTGATCTCGGTCGAGCCGCAGGTCGCGCACTTCGTCGCGTCCTCGCGCGAGACGGTGATCGCGCGGCACTTCGCGCAGTGCCAGGCAGGGATCTGGTGCCCCCACCAGAGCTGACGCGAGATGCACCAGTCCTGGATGTTGGTCATCCAGTGCATGTACGTCTTGGTCCACTCCTCGGGGACGATGACCGTGCGCCCCTGCTCCACCGCCTCGATGGCGGGCTTCGCGAGCACGTCGGCCTTCACGTACCACTGCTCGCTGAGCATCGGCTCGACGACCGTGGCGGTGCGGCTGCAGTACGGGATGGTCAGCTTGTGCTTCTTCGAGCCCTTGGCGAAGCCGAGCTCGTCGAGCTTCTTCTTCACCGCCTTGCGCGCGGCGAAGCGCTCCATCCCGGCGAACGGCCCGCCCTCGTGGTTGAGGGTGCCGTCCTTGTTCAGGATGTTGATCATCGGCAGCTGGTGGCGCTTGCCGGTCGCGAAGTCGTTGAAGTCGTGCGCCGGGGTGACCTTCACCGCGCCGGTGCCGAACTTCGGATCGACGAGGATCGCGTCGGCGATCACCGGAATGCGGCGGTCGACGAACGGGTGCCGGAGCATGCGGCCGATCAGGTGCTGGTAGCGCGGATCGTCGGGGTGCACCGCGACCGCCGTGTCGCCGAGCATCGTCTCGGGGCGCGTGGTGGCGACGATGATGCTCTCGCCCGGCACGTCGGCCACTTCGTAGGCGAACTCGAACAGCTCGCCGTCGACCTCCTTGCTCTCGACCTCGAGATCCGAGAGCACCGTCTGGCCGCCGACCGACCAGTTCACGAGCCGCTCGGCGCGGTAGATCAGGCCTTCTTCGTGCAGCCGCACGAAGGCCTCGCGCACCGCGCGGCTCATCTGCGGATCCATCGTGAAGCGGTAGCGGGGCCAGTCGAGCGAGCTGCCGAGGACCTCGAGCTGCTTGTCGATCGCGCCGCCGCTCTGCTCCTTCCACTGCCACACCCGCTCGAGGAACGCGGCGCGCCCGAGCTCGTGGCGCGTCTTGCCCTCGCGCTTCAGCAGGCGCTCGACCACGACCTGCGTCGCGATGCCCGCGTGATCGGTGCCGGGGAGCCAGAGCGTGTTCTTGCCGAGCATGCGCGCGTGACGCGTCAACGCGTCCTGGATCGTGGCGAAGAGGGCGTGGCCGCAGTGCAGGTTGCCGGTGACGTTCGGCGGCGGGATCACGATGCAGAAGGGCTCGCGCACGTGGGCCGCGTCGTCCTCGCCGTGGAAGAGCCCGCGCTCGTTCCACCACGAGTACCAGTGGCTCTCCACCTCGCGCGGGTCGTAAGCCTTCGTGAGCTCGTGCTTCTGCGGTTCGGTCGTCGTCGTCATGGCAGTGGGCTTCCTACTCGAATTCCGGGAAACAGCGCAGTATTCGGGTCAGCGCATCTTCTTGGAGAGGGCCTTGAAGTGCTCCCCCTCGGCCTTCTGCAGCCAGTCGAAGACGACGGTCTCGGTCGTGGTGATCGTCGCGCCGGCCCGCTGCATCAGCTCGAGGCCGACCCGGCGGTCGTCCTCGCGGCGGCTCGAGACGGCGTCGTGGGGGACGTGGACCTCGTAGCCGTGGGCGGCGAGCTCGCGGACGGTCTGGAAGACGCACACGTGCGTCTCCATGCCGACGACCACCACGCTGCGTGGCGCGAGCGCGTCGATCGCGCGCGCGACGCCGGGGAGATCGGCCGCGCTGAAGCAGATCTTCTCGAAGCGCTGGGCCAAGGAGGCCTCGATCGGCCCGCGCAGGGGCTCGACCGTCGGGCCGAGCCCCTTCGGGTACTGCTCGGTGACGATCGTCTTGGCGCCGAGGCGGGTGGCGGCGTCGAGCAGCAGGTCGACGTTCTTGACCACGCGCGCGGCGCTCTCGGCGCTCATCGCCGGGATCAGGCGCTCTTGGACGTCGATGACGAGCAGGACGGTGCGGGTCGGGTCGAGGCGCTGCATCCGGCCTTCATGCCGCAGCGACGCGAGTGCGGGAAGGGCGCAGCAGGCGGGGCCGGCCTGCCAGCGCGCGGCCCGCGCCGCGCCCGGTCACCCCGCGGTGGCGCGCCGCTCCCGGCGCTCGCGCAGCACCTGGCGGACGCGCGGGAAGACGTGCACGCCCTTGATCACCAGCACGACCAGCGCGAACACCCAGACGATCCAGAAGACGAGCTTCGTGCGGGTGAACTCGAAGGTCCTGGTCGAGTCGGGGGTCAGCAGCTTGGGCAACGCGTTGCGGTGCTCGAGCGCGAGGAAGTCCATCAGGATCGCGACCGTGATGTGCACGAGGAAGCCGGCGTAGATGCTCTTGGTCTTCATCGAGAGCGAGCCGAGCACCGTGCCGGCCACGATCGCGCCGCACGCCTCGAGGTACGGCTTGCCGTAGTGGATCATGCAGTACGGCACCACCATCGAGAAGATCGCGCCGACGCCGAACACGCGTGTCGCGCGCACCCACCAGCCGCGGAAGAAGATCTCGAGGCAGAAGAACTGCCCGATGTAGAGGCACTCCCACATTCCGAGGTCGAGCCACGAGCGGCTCGCGGTCTTGTAGAACGGGTAATACGTGCCGAAATCGGGCTGTTTCGCGACGATGATCATCGTCGGGATCATCACCGCCACGAAGAGCGCGTAAATCCACGCGTGCTCGAGGAAGCCCTTCGTGCGCAGGCCGAAGTCGAGCAGGCTGTCGCGGAAGAAGACCATCCGCCAGACGACGAACGGAAGCAGGTAGCCGCCCATGCGCGTCGCGGCCCAGTAGGCGAGCGCGTAGAGCTCGTCGTAGCGCGTGAGCTTGACCCACCCGTGCGGGTTCGCCGTCTCCTTGGCGACGAGCCACTTGCGGACGATCTCCTCGTAGATGACGCGGCCGCCGTAGTACTCCTGCAGCGTCAGGATCACGGCGCCGAGCGCGAGGGCGAAGAGCGGCCGGTAGTCGATCTTCCCTGCGTCGTGCAGCGCCTGCCGGTAGCGATAGGCGTCCTCTTCGAGCTCGCGCCACGTCGAGCGGAAGAAGAGCCAGACCAGCGGCGCGAGCGCGATCAGCAGCGGGATCGGCACCGCCCACTTCACGTGGGGCTGCTCGATCCACTGCTGGAACGTCAGCGGCGCGACCTTCACCGGCGGCGCGAGGCCCCCCCCCGCGAGCTGGATCAGCGCGTCCGGCGCGCCCGCGAGCAGAGAGCAGAGAGAGCCGAGCGACCCGAGCATGCCGGACAGCCCCGACATCAAGCGATGCGCGCGGCGCCCGCGCGGAGACGCTCGACGGTGCGCGCCTTGCCGAGCACGTGGATGGTCTCGTAGAGCCCGGGCGAGACCGAGCGGCCGGTGAGCGCGACGCGCGCGGGCTGCGCGACGTCCTTGATCTGCACCCCCTTGGCCTCGAGCCACTTCGCGAACGCGGCCGAGAGGCCTTCGATCGTGAAGTCGGCGACCCCCTCGACGAGGTCGGCCATCTCGGTCAGCGTCGGCTTGGCGGCGGCGACGAGGAACTTCGCGGTCGCCTTCTCGTCGAAGACCGGCGCGTCGCGCAGGAAGAAGTCGAGCGACTCGGCGGCCTCGAGGTACGTCTTCGCGCGCTCGCGCACGTGCGGGATGGCCGCGCGCAGCAGGTCGCGCTGCCGCGGATCGCGAACGACGTCGAGGCCGCGCTTCTCGAGGAACGGCGTGACCGAGGCGACGTACGTCTCGAGCGGGGTGAGCCGCTCCTGCTTCAGGTGCTCGTGGTTGATCGCCGCGAGCTTCTTCGCGTCGAACTTGCCGTCGCTCTTGTTGCAGCGGGCCCAGTCGAACTTGTCGATCATGTCCTGCAGCGAGAAGACCTCTTCGTCGCCGAACGACCAGCCGAAGCGCACGAGGTAATTGAGCAGCGCGGTGGGCGAGAAGCCGTTGTCGAGGTACTCGCCGACGCTCACCGCGCCGTGGCGCTTGCTCAGCTTCTCGCCCGAGGGGGCGAGCATCATCGGCAGGTGGGCGAACTGCGGCGGCTGCGCGCCGAGCGCCTCGTAGAGCATGATCTGCGGTGGCGTGTTCACCATGTGATCGCGGCCGCGGGCCACGAGCGTGATGCCCATGGTGAGGTCGTCGACCACCGCGCCGAAGTTGTAGAGCGGCACGCCGTCGCTGCGCAGGAGCACGAAATCCTGCTGCGCGGCGTTGGGCGTGACCACCTCGCCGAACACGAGGTCGGCGTAGCGGACGACCCCCTCGGTCGGCACCTTGAAGCGCACGACGTGCTTGCTCGACTTCGGGTGGCCGGCGTCGCGGCAGGTGCCCGGGTAGCGGAAGTTCGCCTTCGGGTCCTTGGCCTTGAGCGCCTCGCGCGCGGCGTCGAGCTGCTCCTTGGTGCACGTGCAGCGGTACGCCTTGCCTTCGGCGACGAGCTGGTCGGCGTGCTTCTCGTAGAGCGCGAGGCGCTCCATCTGCAGGTACGGGCCGTGCGCGCCGCCGCCGAGCCCCCCGAAGAGCGGGCCCTCGTCCCAGGTCAGCCCGAGCCACTTGAGCGAGTCGAGGATGACCTGCTTGCTCGCCTCGGTGCTCCGCTCCTGGTCGGTGTCCTCGATGCGGAGGACGAACGCGCCCGCCTTCTTGCGGGCCCACAGCCAGTTGAAGAGCGCGGTGCGGACGCCGCCGATGTGCAGGTAGCCGGTGGGGGACGGGGCGAAGCGGACGCGCACGGCGGCGCTCGAAGGCTCGGTCATGGGCCCTGCGCCCTTAGCAGAGGGACGCCGGCGCGTCCTTTTGTCGCGGCGGACGCGAGAACGACCGCGCCCGAATCAGAGTCGTTGCAACCCGCGCGAGACTCCTCCTAGCGTCGGTCCCCCGACAGGCCCCTCGCCGGTCGCCCCGAATCCCCTCCCGCATGCGGATCCTCGTCCTCTCTCGCAGCAGCGCCCTCTACTCGACGACGCGCCTCGTCCTCGCCGCCCGCGCGCGCGGACACGAGGTCGACGTCGCCGACGTGCTGCAGTTCCACCTCTGCGTGAAGCGCGGCCGCCCCGAGATGTATCTCCGCGGCGCCGCCCCGCCGCACTACGACGTGGTCATCCCGCGCATCGGCGCCTCGGTCACGAGCTACGGGCTCGCGGTCGTGCGCCACTTCGAGATGATGGGCGTGCCCTGCCTCAACGGCGCCGTCGCGATCGCGCGCTCGCGCGACAAGCTGCGCGCGATGCAGCTGCTGACCAAGAAGGACATCGACGTCCCGATCACGGTCTGCGCGCGCACGCCGAAGGACCTCGATCTGATGCTGGAGCTGGTGGGCGGCACGCCGGTCATCGTCAAGCTGCAGCAAGGGACGCAGGGGATCGGCGTGATGATCGCGGAGACGCGTCAGGCCGTCTCGTCGCTGCTCGAGACGCTCTGGGGGATGGGCCAGGACATCATCGTCCAGCAGTACATCGCCGAGTCGAAGGGGCGCGACATCCGCGCGTTCGTGGTCGGCACGCGCGTGGTGGCCGCGATGCGGCGCTCGGCGAAGGCCGGCGAATTCCGCTCGAACATCCACCGCGGCGGCGCCGGGCACCGCATCCAGCTCGACGAGGCCTACCAGCGGGCGGCGGTCGCGGCGACCAAGGTCATGGGGCTCGAGGTCGCCGGCGTCGACATGCTCGAGAGCTCCACCGGGCCGAAGATCCTGGAGATCAACTCGTCGCCGGGCCTCGAGGGGATCGAGCGCACGACCGGGGTCGACATCGCCGACAAGATCGTGGCCCGCGCCGAGCGCTACGTGGAGCGGCGCGGTCGTCGGCGGCGCGCCGTCGACGCCGTGATCGAGGACGAGCGGCGCGCGCGACGCCTGCTGCCGTGACCCGCGGCGCACCGCTGATTCCCGCACCTTTCCTCGTGTGTGATAGCCTGCGCCGACGATGACGACCCCGCCGCCCCTCCCCGGCCTTCATGCCGGCGAGACGCCGATCGACCGCGCACTGACCCTGCGGCTCGCCGGCGAAAAGGAGACCGCGTTGCGCTGGGCCGCCGCGGCGCTGCAGGCCGAGCCGGAGCTCCCCTCGGCGCTGCTGCTGGTGTCCGAGCTGCTCGCGGAGCTCGGTCGTCGCGACCCCGCGCGCGAGGGGCTCGAAGTCTGCGTGGTGCGCGCGATCGACGCGGGGCTGCTGCCGCTCGCGGTCGGCGCCGCCATCGCGCTGCGCAGCCTCGGCTCGGAGTCGGGACGCGCCTTCGACGCCATCGCCGACGCGTACTGCGTGACCTCGGTGCGGCTCGACGACGACTCGGCCGTGCACCCGCCGCCGCCGCCGAAGGGGGGCGAGATCCAGCCGCTCTCCTCGCTGCTCATGGGGCCGGCGCTGCTCAACAAGGCGGTCGAGGTGCTGCGCAGCGCGACCTCGGTCGTGCGCAAGTTCCTCGAAGAGGAGTCGCGCTCGTCGTTCCCGCCGCCGATGGTGCCGCGGCTGCCGCTCTTCTCCTCGCTCAGCCGTGAAGGACTGCGGGCGCTCATCGAGGTGTTCGAGGCGCGCGTGGTCGGCGCCGGCGGCGTCGTGATCGAAGAGGGGGCCCCCGGCACCGAGGCGTTCATCGTCGCGCGCGGCGAGGTCGAGGTCCGACGCGGGCACGGCGACGACACGACGGTGCTGGCGCGCCTGCAGAACGGCGCGGTCTTCGGCGAGATGGCGCTCGTCTCCCGCGCGCCGCGCGCGGCCAGCGTGGTCGCCTCGCGGCCGTCGATCGTGCTGCGCGCCTCGGTCGAGGAGCTCGAGAAGGTCGCCACGCGCGCGTCCGAGGTCGGCGAGCAGCTCGCGAGCTTCTCGCGCGAGCGCATGCTCCAGAACCTCGTGCGCACCTCGCCGATCCTCGGCGTGGTGGCGCCGGAGGAGCGCCCCGATCTCGTCTCGCGCTTCGAGACGCGCACCTTCGAGCCGGGCGAGCTGCTCATCCGCAGCGGCGAGCCGCCGTCGGGCCTGCACCTGATCGCCTCGGGCCAGGTCGAGGTCGTGACCGAGGACCCCGCCGGCGGGCGCCTCGTGCTGGCGACCCTCGGCGCGGGCGACGTGACCGGCGAGGTCGCGATGATCCTGCGCCGCCAGTCGATGGCGGACGTGATCGCCGTGCACCCGACGGTGACGCTCCACCTGTCGGGGAGCGGGTTCCAGGAGATGATGCGCAAGCACCCGACCCTGCTCGCCGAGCTGTACGACCTCGCCGTGAAGCGCGACGAGGAGACGACGAGCGTCGTCGCGCAAGAGGCCGCCTCGGCCGACGAGTACGTGCTGGTCTGACGCGGACGCGACGGAGGCGGGGGCGAGCGCGCGGCGCGCGTGCTAAGAGGCGCCTCCGCCCGCGGCGTGCCGCCGGGCCAGGCCACGGAGGTCGTGTTGAGCAGCGCGGGCGTGCGGAAAGCGAAGGGCGTGGCGGGCGCGGACGCGCATGCGCACGGGCACGCGCACGACGAGCACGCGCACGAGCACCACGACGACGCGCACGAGCAGCACGACCACGCGCACGACCACGAGCACGACGACCGGGCGCACGACGAGCACGCGCACGCGCACGAGCACCCGCACGATCATCCGCACGACGCGCACTCCGACGCGGGCGCGCCGGCGCACGTGCACCCCGACGCGAAGGCCGCGTCGAAGCTGCCCTACGTGCTGGTGGCGACGTTCGGCTTCTTCGTGGTCGAGCTGCTCGCCTCGTTCGCGGCGCAGTCGCGCGCGCTGCGGGCCGACGCCATCCACCTGCTCGCCGACGTGTTCGCGATCGGCATCGCCTACACGGCGTTTCGCCTGGCGGATCGGCGGCCGAGCGCGCGGTTCACCTTCGGGCTTCGGCGCATCGAGGCGGTGGCGGCGCTGGTGAACTCGGTGCTCGTGCTGCTCGGCGCGACGGAGATCATCCACGAGGGGGTCGAGGCGCTGCACGACGGCGCCGCGCCGCGCCCAGGGGTGATGCTCGCGGTGGCCGCGGCCGCGCTGGTCGTGCACGGGCTCAACGCGACGCTGCTCCACCGCGATCTGCACGGGCACGGGCACGCGCACGCCTCGCCGCACGTGCACGGCGGGCCGGGGCCGCGGCTGCACGTGCACGGCGCCTGGCTGCACGTGATGGGCGACGCGCTCGGCGCGCTGTTCGCGCTCGTGGCGGCGATCGCCATCCGCTTCGGCGCCTCGCCGCGCGTCGATCCGATCGCGAGCTTCGGCGTCGCCGCGCTGCTGGTGGTCGGCGGCGCGCGCTTGATCCGCGACGCGTCGCTCGTGCTGATGGAGGCCGCGCCGGCGCACCTGCCGGTCGACGCCATCGAGGCCACGGTGTGCGCGGTCGATGGGGTGCGCTGCGTGCACCGGCTCCGCGTCTGGTCGCTCGGCACCGGCTACGACGCGATCGCGCTGCACGTGTCGTCGTCGGGGAGCGCCGATCTGACGCTGGCCGCGAAGGTGGAGCGCGCGCTCAAGGCGCGCTTTCACGTGGACTACGTGTGCGTGCAGGTGGATCCGCCCGAAATGGCGACCCCCGGTTGAAACCTCATCATCCGCCACGATCTCGCCGTCCCCACGATCGTTTTCCGTGAACAAAGAATCGGACAGGCGTGGGCTTTCGCCGAGCGGTGCAGCCGGTCGATGGTCGGCGGGATGCGAGGCGAGATCGAGGC
>CAIXWQ010000998.1 GCA_903923175.1 uncultured delta proteobacterium
CCGCCAGCGCGGCGGGCTGCTCCGGGCCGAAGGTGCGGCACGCGTCGGCCGGGAGCGTCGTGTCGAGCTGCAGGCCGCCGAAGGAGGCGGCGAGCGGCACGAGCACCGACGGGTCGTAGAGGCACGCGGGATCGACCGGCGCCTGCTCGGCCAGAGACTTGCGCGCCGTGCAGCGCGCCCACGCGATGCTCGCGCCCGACGCGCCGGACGCGCTCGCGACCAGCCGCGGCGCGCCGTCGACGCCGACGTAGGTCGCGCGCAGCGTGATGGCCTCGCCCGGCTTCGCCTCCGGCGGATCGGCCTGCACCGCGAGGAGCGTCGGGGCCTCGAGCGCGCTGCCCGGCTCGACGAGCTCGGGGCGGCACGCCGAGAGGGACGCCGCCACCGTGAGCGCGAGCGCGGACGCAAAGCACGCCGTCGCGCCGGTCGCGCGAGCTCGCTTCGAAGGGGCCGTCACCATCCGAGCCTCGCGCCGATCACGGGGAGGATCGGCAGCCCGGTCAGGTACGCGCGGTGCGCGTAGTCGCGGGCGTAGACGATCTCTTCGGGGTTCTGTCGGTTGGTCGCGTTCAGCAGATCGAGGTAGAGCTCGAGCGACTCGTCCGGTCCGAGCGCGAAGCGCTTGGAGGCGCGCAGATCGACCTGGAAGAACGCCGGGATCCGCTCGCCGTTGGTCGCGCCGAAGAGCGGCTGCCAGGCGTCGCGACGCGCGTCGTAGTAGGCCGACGCGACCGGCGTGCGCGGGAACCCCGAGGAGAGCCGCGCGCGCGCGCCGAGCGTGACGCCGCGGCCGACCTCCCACGAGGCGAGCGCCGTGACCACGTGGGTCTGGTCGTAGTCCGACAAGCGCCACGCGTCGCCCGGGTGATCGCGCCGCTCGCTGCGCGACAGGCTCCACGAGAGCCAGCCGAACACCCCGCCGGCGAGCTGCCGCCGCACGAGGATCTGCGCGCCGAACGCGCGCCCGCGCCCCTCGCCGACCAGCGCCTGCGCCTCGAGCGGCGAGGCCGAGACGCTGCGCACCGGCAGGCCGTCGCTGGCGACGTAGAACGCCGTCGTCTCGACGGTGACGCCGGCCGGCAAGCGGAACGTCCCGCCGACGAGCCCCTGCGCCGCGCGCGAGAGCCCCAAGGTCGGCGTGCCGAAGACGGCGGAGAGATCGGCCGGATCGGGCGCCTGGTGGACCACCGCCACGGCCGCCTTGAAGCTCGCGTCCTGCCCGTCGACGCGCAGCAGCAGGCGCGGCTCCCACGCGAGCTGCTGCGCGAAGAGCCCGAGGCTGGGCGTCGCGCCGACCCGTGGCGTCCGGCGGCTCGCCGACCACGCGTACGACGCGAGCCGCAGCCCGGGGACCACGCGCAGCCGGCCGCCGAAGAGCGCGAGATCGCCCTCGGCGTAGGGCGACGCGCTCGCGACCATCGACGACCACGTGTCGGCGCCGACCAGATCGCTCGGCGCTTGCCCGAAGACGTGCGGATCCCCCTCGCGCGCGGGCGAGGCGATCGAGCCGGTGCGCGCGACCTCGGCCGACACCAGCTCGGCGTCGAGCCCGAGCGAGAGCGCGAAGCCCGGCGCCGCGCGGCCGCGCCACCCGGCGCGCGCGCCGTAGACGTCGGCGTTCACCTCCACGCCGGTCGGTGTCGCGCCGTAGCGGCTGTCGAGCGAGGAGCGATCGCGCCCGGCGTACGGCACGAAGAAGTACGCCTCGCCCGCGTCGCTCTCGGCCTCGTAGCGCACGAATGCACGCTGGAACGAGATCGATCGCGACTCCGAACGCACCAGCGCCGGGTCGGGATCGGAGACGGTGCGCACCAGCGTGTCGGACGAGGCGAGGAAGCCCGCCTCCACCCGCGCCCGCACGCGCGCCTGCGGCGAGGAGATCCAGCCGGCGCGCACCTGCCCGTCCCACGAGCGCGGCGTCGGGAAGAGCTCGCCGGTGTCGCGCTGGCGCGCGGCCGAGGTGAACCACGGGAGCACCGTGTCGAGGTGCGTGCGCCGGCCGGCCGCGGCGACGTACACGCCGTCGGTCACCTTCGCGCGGAGAGACGCGTTGGCGTCGACCGCGTCGAGGCTCGCGCTGCCGTGGACCCCCTGGCCCTCGAGCGGACGCAGACCCACGGTCACGAGCCCGCCGAGCCCCCCGCCCCACGCGGCGCCGTAGCCGCCGGGCACGAGCTCGACGCTCTTCACCTGATCCGACGCGAGCACCGAGCGATAGCCGCCGAGGTGATAGAGCAGCGGGATGCGCACGCCGTCGACGTAGACGCGCGTGTCGCCCGGCGCGGCCCCCCACACCACCAGCTGCCCGGAGCCCGGCGCGGCGCGCCCGACGCCGGGCAGGCTCTCGACGACCTTCACGACGTCGCCCTGCGTGCCGGCGACCGCGCGCCCCTGATCCGCCGAGACCTCGGTGGAGACGGCCGATTTCTGCAGCGGCGGCGCGACCACGACGATCTCGAGATCATCGGCCGGCTCGCCTTGCGCACCTGCGACGGGAGCGGGCGGGCGCTCCACCAGGTACGTCTCGTCGAGCTGCTTGCCGGCCTCGAAGCGCTCGTCGGTGCGCAGCTCGGGGAACGCCTCGCCGGCCTGCGCCGCCGCGGGCGCGGTGAGCGAGACCGACCGCGCGCCCGGCGGGACGTCGCGGATCTCGAAGCGGCCATCGGCGCCGGTCACCGCGCTCGCGGTCCCCTCGGTCCCCGCAGGCCCCGCAGGTCCCTGGATCCCCTCGATCCGCACCGTCACGCCCGCGAGCGGCGCCTTGCTCGCCGCGTCCTTCACGACGCCCGTGAAGCGCGCGGTGGTGGGCGCCTCGACCTTCAGCACGAAGTCGTACTGATAGAGCACGCGCACGCGCGCCGGCTTGCCGTCGATCTCGGCCGGCGCGAAGACGAACTGCCGCGCCGCGGCGAGCGCGGCGTCGTCGAAGGGCTTGCCGGCCGACGTTTGCACCGCGGCCTCGGTGACCGCGCCGGTCTCGGAGATCGTGAGCGCGAGCGTCACCGAGGCGCTCTTCTTGGTCGCGCGCTCGCTCTCGGGGTAGCCCGCCTCGACGAACCTCACGAGCTTCGGCGGCTTGGTGAGCTTGCCGGCCGGCCCGGGCGCGGGCGCCGGCGGGGCGACCTCGGAGCCCGCGCGCGCGGCAGCGGCGTGGAGCGTGGTCGCGAACAGCGCGGTCAGCGCGCCGACGAGCCGCCGCGACGAAGAGGAGCGCGCGCGCCTCATGGCCGGAACGTCATCCCGACGGTGAACGTCGCTGGCACCGCGGTGCCGCACTGCAACGCCGGCTCGAACGCGGCGCCGCGCGCGGCGGCGAGGGCGGCGGCGTCGAACGCGGGGCCGAGCCCCTGGAGCACGCGCGCGCCGACGACCGTGCCGCGCGCGTCGATCGAGATCTCCACGCGGACCTTCCCCGCCGTCCCCGACTCGCGCTCCGACTCGGGGTAGGCCGGCGAGGGGACGCGCAGCGCCTTCGCCTTGCGCGTGTCGCCGGCGCACGCCTCGGCCTTCGTCGGCGCGGCGG
>CAIXWQ010000999.1 GCA_903923175.1 uncultured delta proteobacterium
ATCTTCGCGGCGGCGAAGGGCGTCAGGCGAACATCGTCGCCCACGGCACGCGCATCGACGAGGCGTCGTACGCCGAGCTCCAGCTCGAGCGGCGCGATCGCTACGCGTACGAGGGGCGCGCGTTCGAGACGCGCGTGGTCACGACGCTCGGCGTCGCCGGCCCGCTCTTCCACCAGACCGGCACGTTCGACGCGCAGATCGCGGTTCGCAACCTCTACGCCGAGGTCTCCGGCCTCTTCGCCGACGGCCTCTCGGTGTGGGGCGGCTCGCGCATGTACCGCGGCGACGACATCTACCTGCTCGACTTCTGGCCCCTCGACAACCTGAACACGGTCGGCGGCGGCTTCCGCTACGCGTTCGACACGACCTCGAAGAAGTCGACCAGCGTCGCGCTGCACGTCGGCATGAGCCGCCCGCTCGACCCGTTCACCTACCAGACCGTCACCGCCTCGTCGGTCACGGGCTTCGGCGGGCAGGACATCGTCGTCCTCAACCGGCTGCGCGTCGTCTCGAGCGCGAAGCTCGAGCACGTCGAGCGGATCGGCGCGACCGGCGGCGTGAAGGCCGTCGTGTACGGCGAGTACCACGCGATCTCGGGCGGCACCCAGCAGCTCCAGGACGGCTCCACCACCACGAACGTGGACCTGCCGAAGGATCACGGCAGCGTGATCGGCCTGCAGCTCGGCGCCTTCCGCGGCCAGCGCGACACCTTCGTCAACCTCTTCCTCCGCATGTCGACCGGCATCGCCGCCTACGGCGACAAGACCGTCCCGAGCGCGCTCGCGCCCGATCGCACGGCGACGGCGGCGCGCGAGTACCTCGCGGCGCTCTCCGCGAACTTCGAAGAGGGCCCGGTGGGCGTGCTCGTCGGCGCGTACCTGCGTGGGTTCAAGGACGCGAGCGGCGACCCCTACTCGCGCAACACCTACAACGAGGGGACGCTCGTCGTGCGCCCACACCTCTGGCTCGGCGAGCACGCGGGCATCGCCGTCGAGGGGAGCTACCAGGCCCTGTCCACGGCGTTCATCGACGACACCGGCGCCAAGCAGCACGCCTCGCTCTGGCGGTTCGGCGTCATCCCGTTCATCACGCCCGCCGGGCGCGGCAGCTTCACGCGCCCGCACCTACGGCTCATCTACGCGTACACGTCGCGCAGCGACGGCGCGCGCGCGCTCTACCCCACGGGCGACGCGTACTCGCGTCGGCGCGAGGAGCACTTCCTCGGGCTCGGCGTCGAGTGGTGGTTCAACTCTTCGTACCGCTGAGCCGCCCCGTGCGACGCCGACGCCCCGCGAAGCGCCCGCGTCGCCGCGCGATTCGGTAGTACACTACCTTATCCGCATGGAGCCGCGAGCGCGGGAGTCCGATCCGCCGCGCACGCGGGGCACGCGCGCGAGGGTATCGCCGCTCGCGGTGTTGCTCACGGGTCTGCTGGCGACCACGCTCGCCTCGTGGACCTTCGTGCGGATCGTCCGCGAGCGCGATCGCGCGCGGTTCGCCAACGCCGTCGAGGCCACCGAGGATCGCGTGCGGGGCCGCGTCGACGCGTACGTCACGCTGCTGCGCGCCGGCAGCGGGCTCTTCGCGGCCGATCCCGCGCTGCACCGCGCCGAGTTCCGCGCGTTCGTCGAGCCGCTGCAGCTGCGCGAGCGCTATCCCGGCGTGCAGGCGGTCGGCCTCGCCGTGGAGGTGCCGACGATCGGTCGCTCCCGCCTCCTCGACGAGGCCCGCGCGACCACGGACGGCCCCTTCGAGCTCTGGCCCCGCGCGGAGCGTGCGCAGGGCGAGGTGCGCACGGCGATCGTCTGGGTCGAGCCCTTCGACGCGCGCAACCGCGTCGCGCTCGGCTACGACCCGGCCGCCGCCCCGGGCCGCCGCGAGGCCCTCGAGCGGGCGCGCGACTCGGGAGCCCCCGCGGTCTCCGGGCGCGTGACGCTCGTGCAGGGCGCCGACGCGCCCGAGGAGCCGGGCTTCGTGCTGTTCTTCCCGGTGTACGCGGCGGGCGCGCCTCCGGTGAGTGCCGAGGCCCGTCGCGCCGCGCTGCGCGGCTGGCTCTACGCCTCGCTGCGCGCCGACGAGCTGTTTCGCGGGCTGTTCGGCTCGGAGCGCAACCCGCGCATCGCGGTCACCGTCTACGACGGCGAGACGCTCGACGCGGAGCACGAGCTCCACCGCTCCGAGACCCGCGGCGACGACGCCGCCTACGTCTCACGCTTCGCGCGCAGCGCGGCGATCGAGGTCGCGGGGCGGCGCTGGACGCTCCAGTTCCGCAGCCGCCCGGCGTTCGAGGAGGCCCCGTCGGAGCGGGTGGTCGCGGGCTTCTCGCTGCTCGGCGTCGCCCTCTCGCTGGTGCTGTTCGCGGCGACGCGCGCCCAGCTCGAGGCGCGTCGAGAGGCGGAGGCCCTCTACCGCGAGGCGCGCGGCGCCGTGCACGCGCGCGACCTCTTCCTCTCGATCGCCTCGCACGAGCTCAAGACGCCGCTCACCAGCCTGAAGCTGCACGCGCAGCGCCTCGTCCGGCGCGCGGGCGCCGCGGGGCTGCCGCCGCTGGCGCCCGAGGAGCTCTCCGAACGCGCGCGCGCGATGGATCAGCAGGCCTCGCGGCTCAACGCGCTGATCGACGAGCTGCTCGACGTCTCGCGCATCACCGCCGGTCGGCTGCGCTTGCTGCTCGAGCCGGTCGATCTCGCCATGCTGGCGCGCGACGTCGTGGAGCGCTTCGGCTCGCCGCTGGCGTCGGCGTCCGGCGACCTGAACGCCGTCGGCGAGTGGGATCGCCTGCGGCTCGACCAGGTCGTGACCAACCTCGTGTCGAACGCCCTGAAGTACGGCGACGGCAAGCCCGTCGCGGTGCGCGTCGAGGCGACGGCGACGCGGGCGCGCCTGATCGTCGAGGATCACGGCGTCGGCATCGCCGAGGAGCACCAGGCCCGGATTTTCGACCGCTTCGAGCGCTTCGCCTCCGAGCGTCACTTCGGCGGCCTCGGGCTCGGGCTCTGGATCTCGCGTCAGATCGTGGAAGGGCTGGGGGGTACGATCACCGTGCAGAGCGAGCCGGGCCGTGGGTCGACGTTCGTGGTCGATCTGCCGCGGAGCGCCGCGTCGAAGCCAGAGCCGAGCGCGCCGGCGGACCCCTAGCCGAAGGAGACGCGAAGCGCGCGAGATCGCTCCCCGCGCAGGCGCCTTCGTGGTCTGATGCCCGCCATGCGTCGCCCGCTCTCGCGCATCCTCTCCGCTGCGGTGTCGCTCGTCGCGCTCGGCGCGCTCGCCGCGCTCCCCTCCTGCGTCGACACCGGCAAGCAGCCCGACTTCGCGGTGGGCAACCACGTCGAAGACTGGCGCGACGAGGTCATCTACCAGGTGATGATCGATCGCTTCGAGGACGGCGATCTGAACAACGACTACCGCGTCAACCGCAACGCCGCCGCGCGCTACCACGGCGGCGACTGGCGCGGCCTGATGAACCGCCTCGACTACGTGCAGGCCCTCGGGGTGACCACGCTGTGGATCAGCCCCATCGTCCGCAACATCGAGACCGACGCGGGGATCGACAGCTACCACGGCTACTGGGCGCAGGACCTCGCGGAGCTGAACCAGCACTTCGGCGATCTCGGCGATCTGCGCGCGCTCGTGGCCGCCGCGCACGCACGGAACATGAAGGTCGTGCTGGACATCGTCACCAATCACATGGGGCAGATGTTCTTCTACGACATCAACCAGAACGGCCGCCCCGACGAGAACGTCTCGGGCTACGGCGGCGCCTGCGACGCGACCACCGGCAAGTGCGGCGGCCCGCCCGGCTCGCAGACGACGGGCTCGCCGGTCGCGCACGTGACGGAGTGGGATCCCGACTACCAGACGCCGGTCGTGCAGTCGTTCACGTCGCTCGGGCCCGCGGGGCCGGCGCCGGTGATCTTCCTGAACATGCCGGAGATCAACCGCACCCCGCCGAGCATCCCGAGCTACCTGCCCGAGCAGTACATCCTGACGATCCCCGAGGGGTACCACCGGCGCGGGCGCATCTTCAATTACGACAACCCGCCGGACGGCCGCGAGCAGACCCTCTTCGGCGACTTCCCGGGCGGCCTCAAGGACGTCGCGACCGAGCGCGACGACGTCCGCGCGCTGATGATCAAGGCCTACGGCCGCTGGATCGAGCTCGCCGATCTCGACGGCTTCCGCATCGACACGGTGAAGCACGTCGAGCACGAGTTCTGGCAGACCTTCAACAAGGGGATCCGCGCGAAGGCCGCGTCGCTCGGCAAGCCGCACTTCCTCATGTTCGGCGAGGTCTTCGACGGCACCGACACCCTCGTCGGCAGCTACACGCAGAACGGCGAGCTCGACACGCTGTTCGACTTCCCGCAGTACTTCCAGGTCTTCCGCGACGTGTTCATCGGCGGCGGCGCGACCACGAAGGTCAAGTCCCGCTTCACCGAGCGCGCGACCAACTGGGGCGCGACCGCGCACCCCGGCGGCATCGGCACCGCGCCGGTCGACATGCACGTGAACTTCCTCGACAACCACGACGTCGGGCGCTTCCTGTTCTTCGCCAAGACCGCGGGGCGGGCCGACGCGCTCGGTGCGCTGTGG
Organism: uncultured delta proteobacterium; assembly: GCA_903923175.1. Classification (GTDB taxonomy): domain Bacteria; phylum Myxococcota_A; class Polyangia; order Polyangiales; family JADJMO01; genus CAIXWQ01. The sequence continues at coordinate 4,594 of CAIXWQ010000999.1, forward strand.
AACGCGCTCGTGTTCCAGTTCACCGAGAACGGGATCCCCTGCGTCTATTACGGCACCGAGCAGGAGTTCCAGGGCGGCGACGATCCGGCGAACCGCGAGGATCTCTGGCCGACCGGCTTCCCCACCGGCGGCGCGACCTTCCAGCGAATCGCGCGGCTCAACAAGATCCGCAAGTCGGTGGAGGCGCTGCGCCGCGGCGACATGAAGTTCACCTGGACCACCGACCACGTGGCCGACGAGGGCGACGCGGGCATCCTGGCCTTCGAGCGCACGACCGCGTCGGGCGGCTACGCGCTGGTGGTCATCAACACGAGCTCCAAGCACGCGAGCACCACGGTCGACGGCGCGACCACGATGAAGGTCGGCCCGCCCGCCGGGGCCACGACGCTCGTCGACGTCCTCGCCGAGTCGGGCGGCCAGACCGTCACGATCGGCGCCGGCGGCACCGTCTCGGTGACGGTCCCGCCGACCTCGGCAGTCATCCTCGTGCCGCAGGGGACCGGCATCTGACGCGGCACGACGCGCGCAACGGACGCGTTCGTCGTCACGCGAGCGGCGCGCTCACCCCCTGGGGGTGCCGAGCGCGAAGAGCCGCGTAACGATGCGATCGAATTCGGCTCGACTGGGGTAACCTCGCCGCGTGGCGAGCGTCTCCATTCGCGCCTTACGCAAGACCTACCCGGGCGCGAAGAGCAAGACGATCCTGAAAGGGATCGACCTCGAGATCCCGGAAGGGGCTTTCACCGTGCTCGTCGGGCCTTCGGGCTGCGGCAAGTCGACGCTCCTGCGCACGATCGCCGGGCTCGAACGCCCCGACAGCGGCACCATCCATTTCGGCACCCGCGACGTCACGCGCGCCGAGCCGCGCGATCGCGACATCGCGATGGTGTTCCAGAGCTACGCGCTCTACCCGCACCTCAGCGTGCGCGAGAACCTCGCGTTCGGCCTCGAGCTGCGCAAGACCCCGCGCGACGAGATCGCGCGTCGCATCGACGAGGTCGCGCCGCAGCTCGGCCTCGGCGAGCTGCTCGATCGCCTCCCGGCGCAGCTCTCGGGCGGCCAGCGCCAGCGCGTCGCCATGGGGCGCGCGATCGTGCGGCGCCCCTCGCTCTTCCTCTTCGACGAGCCGCTGTCGAACCTCGACGCCGCGCTGCGCGGCGAGGTCCGCGTGCAGATCCGCAGGCTGCACCAGCGGCTGCGGGCGACCATGATCTACGTGACCCACGACCAGGTCGAGGCGATGACGCTCGCCGATCAGCTCGTGGTGCTCAATGGCGGCGTCGTCGAGCAGGCCGGCACGCCGATCGACGTCTACGAGCGCCCGCGCACGCGCTTCGTCGCGGGATTTCTCGGCATGCCGGCGATGAACTTCATCGACGGGCGCCTCGCGGTGGTCGACGGCGTGGTGCGCGCGCGCGCCGCCGGCATCGACGTCGCCGTCGCCGACGATCGCCTCGGCGATCGCGACACGACGATCGGCGATCGCAAGGTCGTGATCGGCATCCGGCCGCAGGACGTGCAGCTCTCGGCGATCAAGCCGGGCGGCATCGATCTGCGCGTCGAGCTCGTCGAGGGGCTCGGCTTCGAGTCGCACGTCCACGGCACGCTCGGGCTGCCCAACGGCACGCCGTTCGTGGCCCGCGTCGAGGGGGGCGACTCGCGCGCGCACGCCCCCGGAGACACGCTGGCGCTCGAGGTCGATCCGGGCGACGTGCACCTCTTCGACCCCGAGACGGGGCTCGCGACATGGGCGTGACGTCGACAGGGCGCCCACGATCGAGCGGCGGCGCGCGTCGCCTCGTCGCGCTCCTGCGCGTCGCGCTGCTCGCGCTCGCGGTCCTGCTCCCGAGCGCGCTCGCGCCGTCGGCCGCGCGCGCGGAGGACGAGACGGCGCGGCTGGTGATCTGGCACGCGTACCGCGGCGCCGAGAAGGAGGCGATCGACCAGCTGATGGACCGCTTCCGCGCCGATCACCCCGGCGTCGAGATGCGCGTGCTGGCGGTGCCGTTCGACGCCTACGCGTCCAAGCTCGAGGCCGCGATCGCGCACGGCCAGGGGCCCGACGTGTTCTTCGACGCCCACGAGCGCCTCGGCTCCTTCCGCGAGAAGGGGCTCGTGGGGGCCATCGACGACGACCTTCTCCGCGACCGCGCGGCGTTCGATCCCGTCGCCCTGCGCACCCTCACCATCGACGGCCAGACGTGGGCGCTGCCGGTCGCCCGCAAGTGCCTCGCGCTCTACCTGCGCGCCCCGCAGTGGCCCGCCGACGCCGCGCCCCGCTCGCTCGACGAGCTGGTCGAGCTCGCGAAGAAGACGCGCAAGCCCACCCTCGCCTACGAGGCGTCGAACGCGTACGCGCACGCCCCGCTGCTGCACGGCTTCGGCGGCAGGATGCTCGACGCCGACGGCGGCCGCGATCGCTACGCATTCGCCGACGGCCCGGCGCGCGACTCGCTCGCGTGGATCCTCGCCGCCATCGACGCCGGCGCCATCCCCGAGGAGGCGTCCGGCGCGCTCGTCACGCAGATGTTCACGACCGGCAGCGGCGCCGGCGAGTCGCTCGGCGCCGACGCCGCGATCTCCGGGCCCTGGCTCGCAGGCGAGCTCCCGCCGGCGCTCGCGTATCACGTCGCGCCCATCCCGCCGGTGCACCGCGGCGGCGCGCCGACGCGCCCCTTCTTGACCGTCGAAGGCGCGATGCGCGCGCCGACGCTGCGCGATCCGACGCTCGCCAAGGCCTTCCTCGCCTTCGTCGTCTCGACCGACGCCGCGATCGTCCGCGCGAAGGTCGGGCGCCAGGTGGTCGCGACCGTCGGCGCGTGGCGTGATCCGAGCCTCCGCGACGATCGCTTCCTCACCGGGTTCCGACGCGCCGCCGACGACGCCATCCCGATGCCGACCACGCCGGGCATGCGCGCGGCCTGGGAGCCGACCACGCGCGCCATCCAGAAGGTGCTCCGCCGCGACATGTCGCCGGCCGACGCCATCGTCGAGGCCGCGCACCGCTTCGACGACGTGACGCGCCCGCCCCCCTCGCCGCGCGATCCGCGCCTCATGGTGCTCGTGCTCGGGCTGATCGCGCTGCTCGGCGCCGGCCAGGCCGTGCGCATCGCGCGCGATCCCGAGCAGCGGCGCGAGATCCGCAACTCGCTGCCGGCCTACGGCTACCTCGCGCACGCCGTCGTGATCGTCCTGCTGCTGGTGGTGGTGCCGCTGCTGCTCGGCGCGGCCACGAGCTTCTTCGCGGGCCGCGGGCGCGAGCTGCACTACGTCGGCTTCGCGAACTACTTCGAGATCCTGACGGCGCGCGGCGGCCCGCTGCTCGCCTCGGGGTCGTTCTACGCGGTGCTCGCCGTCACGGTGCTCTGGACGGTTGCCAACGTGACGCTGCACCTCGCGATCGGCATGGCGCTCGCGCTCCTGCTCTCGCGCCCCGTGCTCAAGCTGCGCGGCGTCTACCGCGTGCTCCTGGTCGTTCCGTGGGCGGTGCCGTCGTACGTCTCCGCGCTCGCGTGGAAGGGGATGTTCCACCGCCAGCTCGGCGCGGTGAACGCCATCCTCGGCCACCTCGGCGTCGAGCCGGTCGCCTGGTTCTCGAAGTTCGCGACGGCCTTCGCCGCCAACGTCGCCACGAACGTCTGGCTCGGCTTCCCGTTCATGATGGTCGTCACGCTCGGCGCGCTCACGTCGATCCCGCGCGAGGTGCTCGAGGCCGCCGAGGTCGACGGCGCCACGCGCTGGCAGCGCTTCTCGCGCATCACGTTCCCGCTGCTCCGCCCCACGCTCGCGCCCTCGGTCGTGCTTGGCGCGGTGTGGACGTTCAACATGTTCAACGTCGTGTTCCTCGTCAGCGGCGGCGAGCCCGACGGGCGCACGGAGATCCTCGTCTCCGAGGCGTACCGCTGGGCGTTCACGCGCCAGGCGCAGTACGGCTACGCGTCGGCGTACGCGGTGCTGATCTTCCTGCTGCTGCTCGTGACGACGCGCGGGCTGAAGCGCAAAGAGGTGACGCGATGACCTCTCAACGCCCGTCCTCCGGCCGGGCAACGAGGGGGCGCGCCGGCTCCCCCTCGTGCTCCCCCGCCATGGGCCCCGAGGCTCGGCAATGAGCGCAGCGCTCGACGAGACCGGCGGCCGACGCTCCCCCATCGAGGAGGCGCTGGTGCACGTCGCGCTCGTGCTGGCGACGATCGCGGCGCTGTATCCCGTGCTGTGGGTCGTCTCGCTCGCGCTCTCGCACGGCGAGTCGAGCGCGGGGCGCGTGCTGCCGATCCCCGAGCACCTCTCGCTCGGCAACTTCCGCGAGGTCGTGGGGACGCACGATCGCGCCACGGGCGCCTGGATCTTCGGCCGCCAGCTCGCCAACTCGCTCCTCGTCTCGCTCTCGACCGCCGCGGTCGGCGTCGCCATCGCGACCCCGGCCGCGTACGCGCTCGCCCGCTTCCGCTTCGCCGGCCGCGAGCGCGGCGTGTTCCTGCTGATGGCGACGCAGATGTTCCCGGGCGTCGCGACGCTGGTGCCGCTCTACCTGATCCTCGAGAAGCTCCACCTGCTCGACTCGCGCGCGGGGCTCGTGCTCGTGTACGCGACCACCGCGGTCCCCTTCTGCATCATGCAGCTGCGCTCCGCGTTCGAGTCGATCCCGGTCGACCTCGAGGAGGCCGCGATGGTCGACGGCGCGAGCCGCTTCCAGGCCTTCCTGCGCGTCGCCCTCCCCGCCGCGCGGCCGTCGATCGCGGTGACCTCGCTCTTCGCGTTCATGGGCGCCTGGAACGAGTTCATCCTCGCCGCCACGCTCCTCTCGCGCGAGGAGGCGTTCACGCTGCCGGTCGCGCTGCAGCGCTACGTCGGCGAGCACGGCGCCTCGTGGGGGCACTTCGCGGCGGGCGCGCTGATCGTCTCGGTGCCGGTGATGGCGCTCTTCTACGTCGCGCAGCGCCACATCGTGTCGGGGCTCACCGCGGGCGGCGTGAAGGGATAGCTCTCGTCCGAAGGGCGAGAGCACGCCGCAGCAAATCGCGACCGCAAGGGAGCGGGGAGGTCACGAGGAATCCCCGCTCGCGCGCGCTCGCGGCGCAGTGAGGCGGGGTGGGGCTGACCGCGGGGGGCGTCAGGGCTCGTGCATCAGAGCGCCGCCGACTTGATCGCGCTCGGCGCCTTCGCCATCGCGCTCGTCACGGCGCCGTCGACGGCCATGTCCTGCAGCTTCGCGAGCGAGTCGGGGTTCTTCGTCGAGGACTTCGACCCGATGCTCGACGCGTTCCCCTCGACCGAGGCCTTGACGATCTCGAGCTTCGTGAAGGCGAGCGACACCTTCGCCTGCACCTTCACGTCGCCCGCGAAGCTCCCCTGATCCATCGAGACGAGCGCCGCGTTCACGCCGAGCACGGGGACGCCCTTGGCCGCCGCGAGCTTGATCACGCCGGGTGCGGTGGCGTCGTCGGGGAGGACGTAGACGTCGGGGAGCTGCCCGAGCTTCTCGCGCGTGGCGGCGTTGAGCACGGTGGCGAGCGCTCCGCCGCGCACGCCGGTCGAGTTCTCGGCCTTCTGGAGCTTCACCAGGAACTTCGCCTTCGACCAGTCGATCGGCTGCGCCTTGACCGGCGCGCTCGTCGTCGTCGCGTTGGGCGAGGCGGTCGGCGCCGTCCCCGGGCCCGCGCCGGTCGACTTCTTCAGCGTGTCGATCGCCTGGGTCAGCGCGGTCTTGGTGGGGGCGTTCGCTTCCTTCTTGAGCCGCGCGTCGAGCGCCGGGAGCGCCGCCTTGTCACCGAGCTTGGCGAGCGCCGCGGCCGCGGCCTGCCGCACGCTCGGATGGGGATCGTCGAGCGCGGACTCGAGGGGCTTGCGCGCGCGCGCGTCGTTGGAGCCCCCGAGCTTCAGCGCCGCCACGACGCGCGTGCGGTAGTCGTCGCTGGACGCGAGCAGCTTCGAGGTCGCGGCGAGGTCGCCGTCGGCTGCGTGGAGCGCGCCCGCGAGCGGCACGGCGAGCGCGACCGCGACCAGCGCGGCGGCGATCCAGCTGATCTCTCGTCGTCGCGCCATCGACCGCCTCCACGCCCTTCGAGCCCGGCGGCACCCGGCCGCCGCGCGACTCCACCCACCGCACACCCTTCGCGCCAGCGGGCGCGTGAGGGACCGACGAACGGGCAGATGATTTCTTCTACGGTCCGGTGCCGGACCCGTCCATGTGGGCGTCTGGCACCATGCGCCTTTCCGCCCAGCGCGGAGATGCCCGTCGAGAGCGCATGCCGCGAGCGAACGGGCGGCGCGGAGCACCGGCCGCGACGCGCATCGAAGCGACCGCAGGGACGAAGTCCGAGGAGGTCGGCGCGCGCGCCGTGAATGTACGGCGAGGTCCGACCATCGAAAGCCATCATGCATAATGAGCCAATACGTTCGGGGCAGGCGCACGGAATCGCCCGTCGCAATTGACCCCCGTGCGCGCTCCGACCTACACGGGCTTGCTTCTCTTCTCGGCCGACCGGCGGCGTTCCCACCTCGAACACGCCCCCGCACGCGCCCCGGCATAGACCGCCCCGCACGCGACTTACGACCCCGATGCACCCTGCACGACCGACCGCGAAGGCGCGCCGCCTCTTCCGAGCCTGGATGTTCCTGGCCGCCGCCTTCGCCCTTCTCGTCGTGCTCGCCTCGCCGCGCGCCGGCGCACAGGTAGGCGTGGCCGCCGCCCCGTCCAGCTCCGCGTCGGGCTCCGCCGCGGCGTCGGCGACGCCGTACGACGAGCCGACCGCCCCCACGTCGACGGCACCGACGCCGCCCGTGGACGCGCCGCCGCCGACCATCCCGAAGACCGCGGCGGAGGACGCCGACGGCCTGACCATCCACGCGATGGAGGTCACGGGGAACACGCGCGTCGCGACGGAGCGCATCCTCGACTACCTGCGCCTGAAGACGGGCCAGCCCTTCTCCGCGACGACGCTCTCGCGCGACGTGCGCGAGCTGTGGGGCTCCGGCCTCTTCGCCGCGATCGAGGTCGAGCTCGACAAGCGCGACGACGGCACGATCGATCTGCGGTTCCGCGTCTCGGAGCGGCCGAACATCAAGCTCGTGGTGTTCGAGGGCAACAAGGCCATCGAGACCGACAAGATCCGCGAGGAGATCGAGATCAAGGAGAACACGGTCCTCAGCGAGCCCGCGGTGCGCCGCAGCGTCCAGAAGCTGAAGGACAAGTACGCCGAGAAGGGCTACTTCCTCGCCGAGGTCACGAGCGAGATCGTCCCCGAGAAGGACAACGAGGCGACCGTCAAGTTCCTCATCAAGGAGGGGCAAGAGGTCACGATCAAGAAGATCACCTTCGTCGGGAACTACCACGTGGCCGACGACGAGCTGAAGAGCGTGATGCTCTCGGCGCAGGGTGGCTTCCTCGGGCTCGGCTCCGGCGCGACCTACCGCAAGGACGTCTTCGAGCGCGACGTGCTCATCCTGCAGGCGCTGTACTCCGACAAGGGGTACCTCACCATCCAGGTGCAGACGCCCCGCGTGATGCTCTCGCCCGATCGCGACGGCATCGAGGTGACGATCGTCATCGAAGAGGGGCCGCAGTTCACGATCAAGAAGTTCGACATCTACGAGGTCGACGCGGACGGCAAGGAGGTCGAGCCGCTCGGGGGGCGCAAGAAGGTGCGCTCGCTCGTGAACCTCAACCCCGGCGAGATCTTCAACCGCGCCTCGCTCGTGCGCGACCTGACCGCGGTCAAGACGCTCTACCACGACGGTGGCTTCGCGGCGGTCGACGCCGATCCGCAGACGCACCTCGACTTCACGAAGAACGAGGTCGAGATCAAGGTCCCGATCAAGCGCGGCCCGTCGGTGAAGATCGGCCGCATCGAGATCAAGGGGAACTCGAAGACGAGCGACCGCGTCATCCGCCGCGAGATGATCGTCTACGAGGGGCAGAAATACAGCGAGACCGGCCTCGAGGACTCGCGCCGGCGCGTGATGGCGCTCGGCTTTTTCGAGCGCGTCGACGTCTCCACGGAAAAGGGCGCGACGGCCGACTCGGTCGACGTCTTCTTCGAGGTCGGCGAGCGCCCGACCGGCACGTTCCAGGTCGGCGCGGGCTTCTCGTCGATCGAGTCGTTCATCGCGACGGCGCAGGTGCAGCAGGCGAACCTGTTCGGCCGCGGCCAGTCGCTCGCGCTGCAGGCGCAGATCTCCGGGCTGCGCCAGCTGGTGAACGTCCGCTACTTCGAGCCGTACCTGCTCGACACCGACTGGTCGGCGGCGATCGACCTCTACGACCAGCTGCGCATCTACGACACGTTCTCGCAGACGTCGCTCGGCGGCGCGCTGACCCTCGGCTACCCGATCATCATGCCGTGGCTGCGCGCGTCGCTGACGTACACCGCCGAGCGCGTGACGATCTCGACCTCGCAGGGGAGCACGTTCTTCGGCACGTCCTCGGCGGTCAGCCTGTTCCAGCGCCTGCCGCTGGCGAACCTGTTCCAGGACGGGTTCCTGTCGTCGGTGCGCGCGACGATGCTCTACGACACGCGCGACAACCGGCTCTTCCCGACGAGCGGCCTCTTCTTGCAGGCGTCGTCGGAGGCCGCGAGCACCTGGATCGGCTCGACCAACGAGTTCCTGCGCAACCGCCTGACGGCGCGCATGTATTACAACCTCGGGAGCAACGTCGTCCTGAAGCTGAACACCGAGTTCGGCTACGTGACCTCGCCGAGCAACGCGGGCGTGCCGATCTTCGCGCGCTTCTTCCTCGGCGGCATCTTCGACGTCCGCGGCTACAAGCTCCGCTCGATCGGCCCGCGCCTGCCGCTCTACACGACGACCGATCCGAACGCCGCGCCGATCGCGAACGGCGCGAACATCGGCGGGAACATGCAGCTGTACGGGAACCTCGAGCTCGAGTTCCCGATCATCGACAAGGTCGGCATCCGCGGCGTGCTCTTCCTCGACGCGGGCAACACCTTCAACACCGAAGACCTGTACTGCAACGCCTCGCGCGGCGCGCCGCTCGACACGGCGGTCGACCCCTGCAGCCGCAACCCGCTCAACCTGCGCAAGTCGTACGGCGTCGGCGTCCGCTGGTTCTCGCCGCTCGGCCCGCTGCGCTTCGAGTGGGGCTTCCCGATCAGCCCCCTGGCCTACGAAGACAAGAGCGTCTTCGAGTTCACCATCGGCAACTTCTTCTGACCGCCGCGTGACGGGCGCCCCGCGGCGTCGCGAGAGGGAGCGAGCCTCGCTCCCCCTCGTCCACACCGGCGCGCTCCGGAGGCGCGCGGCGTCGACCTCGCGGCGCGGTCAGGGGTGCGACACTGCAGCGCGTCGGGCGTCGCGAACCCATTGACGGGTCCGCCGCCGGCGTGATGACGTCCTTATGCAAATCGTGTCGAGGCCGCGTGCGGTGGGCGCGGCGCGACACGCGGTCTTGGTGCGCGAGGCACGCGCACGAGGGAGGACGTATGCGCATCGGCTCGCTGCGACGGCTCGCGCTCGCTGTTTCGTCGGCTTCGTTCGTGCTCGGAGCGGCGGGCGCCGCCTCCGCGAACGGCTTCGAGATCCCGGAGAACGGGACCGAAGTCATGGGACGCGCCGGCGCGTGGACGGCCAAGGCCGACTCGCCCCTCGCGCTCCAGATGAACCCCGCAGGGCTCGCCGGGCAGAAGGCCGGGCTGCTCGTGAACTCGAACTTCACGTGGCAGTCGATGTGTTTCCAGCGCAGCGGGAGCTACGGCGACGTGTCGACCAACCTCTCGGGGACGGTCTTCCGCGGGCAGGACTACTCGAAGCAACCGTTCCCCGAGGTCTGCAAGGCGAACGGCTTCGGCAACGTCAACGTCGTGCCGCAGATCATCTACGCCGCGCCGGTCACGGAGCGCCTGACGCTCGCCGGGGGGCTCGTGTCGCCGAGCGGCACCGGCAAGTCCGAGTGGCCCGATCAGGTGACCACCGCCAACGGCACCGCCGCGCCCGCGCCGCAGCGCTACATGCTCCTGTCGGCGCAGACGACCATCATCTACCCGACCGTCTCGGTCGGCTACGCGGTCACCGAGAAGGTCCGGCTCGGGCTCTCGCTGCAGTGGGGGCTCGCGTTCCTGAAGTTCTCGAACGTCTCGATCGCGACGCAGAACGATCTCAGCGAGTCGCCGAACGCCGACCTGCGCGCCGACCTCAAGGCGAACTCGTACTTCATCCCCGCGGTCGTCGCCGGCGGCCTCTTCGATCTCACCGACGACGTCTCGGTAGGCGCCATGTTCCGCTGGAGCAAGGACGTCACGATCAGCGGCGCCGACGTGAGCATCACGGGGCCGTACTACGGGCGCGGCACCGACGGCGCGTGCACGACCGGCGTGAACACGCCGTGCGTGACCGCCGCCCACGCCGACAAGATCGTGGTGCCGCAGCCGATGGACGCGCGCCTCGGCTTCCGCTTCCACCCGAAGCGCAAGGACGCCAAGACGACGAAGAAGTTCGAGCGCCGCGACTCGCTGGCGAGCGACCTCTTCGACGCCGAGATCGACCTCACGTACTCGCACAACAAGACGTTCGACACGCTCGGCATCTTCTTCCCCGATCCGAGCGGCGCCAACGCGCAGTACGTCGCGCTCGCCACCGCGGCCCGGGCGGGGAAGATCCCCGGCGACGCGTCGGTGCCGCACAACTGGGCCGACAGCGTCGGCATCCGCGTCGGCCTCGAGGTCCCGATCCTGCCGGACCAGCTGGCCCTGCGCTTCGGCGGCTTCCTGCAGACGAACGCGGTGAGCGCGCAGTACGCGGGGATCGACTTCCTCCCCTCGCGGATGATCGGCGGCTTCCTCGGCGGCACGTACCGCGTGTCGCGCGCGCTCGACCTGTCGGCCGGCTTCGGCCACATCTTCGTGCAGACGGTCGACAACGGCGACACGGGCCAGGTGCGCGCGCTCGTCGCGCAGAGCGACAACGGCACTCAATGCCCTGGTAACCCCGCCTACCGCTCGTGCGAGGCCGTCAACAGCGGCCGCTACACCGCCGGCTACAACATGGTCTCGCTCGGCGCGACGATTCACCTCTGAGCGACGCGTCCGGCAGGACGCACGACGGCCGAGCGACGCCCCCTCGCGACGCTCGGCCGTCATGCGTTCGGGGCTCGGGCGTCCTGGCGGGGGATGCGCCTTGCAACTCCGCGCGGCGCGCTTCGGCGCTGCGAAGGAGGAGCACATGGCGACCATGCAGAACGTGCGCAACGGCGTGAACGTCGATCAGCTCGCGGACGCGGTGAACGCGGTGCGCGCCGATCCGCACAACGGCGATCTCGAGTTCACGGTGCGCAGCGAATGGAAGGGCGGCTTCAAGGCCCAGCACACGCCGACGACGTACGTGGTCGGCCGCGAGCACGGGCGCCACGAACGCACGTACACCATGTCGACGGACGAGCCGAAGGAGATCCTGGGGCAGGACACGGGGATCTCGCCGGCCGAGACGCTGCTGTCGGCGCTCGCCGCGTGCCTCAGCGCCGGCTACGCCGCGGCCGCCGCGACGATGGGGATCGATCTCGAGGAGGTCAGCTTCGAGATCACCGGCAAGGGGAACCTGTCGGGCTTCATGGCCATCGGGCAGGAGCGCCCGGGGCTCACCGACGTCCGCGTGAAGGCCCTCGTGAAGTCGAGCGCGCCCAAGGAGAAGCTGCAGGAGCTCCACGAGTTCGTGAACGCGCACTCGCCGATCTGGGACTCGATCTCGCGCCCGGTCCGCGTGACGTCGCAGCTCGCGACGAAGTAGCCGCTGCACGCTGGTCACGCCGGCGTCTTGCCCGGCGTGCGCTTCGCCGGCGCTCGCGAGCCTCGCGGCGGTCCGCAGCGCCGCGAGCGACGCGTTCCACACCGCGGTCTGCAAGGTGCCGGAGCCGTGCCCGAAGGGCTCGAGCGCCGTCGACTCGAGCTTCACCGCCGTGTGCCGCAGCAGCCGCTGTCTGGGCGTCGATCTGCGCACGGACGTGGACAGCGCGTGCGCCGTCGACGCCGACTGCGTGCCGCGCTTCCCCGGCTGCTGCGAGTCGTGCGCCGGCGAGCCGACGAGCAAGCACTGCCACGTGCTGCTGGCGCCGAGAGCCGCGCGCCACGAACGTCACCCGCGGGCGGCGCGGACCGAGGGCGTCGAGGGTTACGACGCCTTCGCGACCGCGCGGATGGACTCGCTGGGGAGCGGCTCCTCGCCGCACAGCTTGTGGACGAGGAAGCTCGCGACGTCGCCGGGGCGCGTGCCGGGGCCGAAGCCGGCGTCGAAGCCGAGCTCGAGACCGAGCTTGTGATCGATGCGCGGGCCGCCGAGGAGCAGGATGAACTTGCCGCGCTCGCCGCGGCGCTCGAGCAGGTCGACGAGCGCGCGCGCGTTGTCCTTGTGGCAGTTGCGCTGCGTGATGACCTGGCTCACCAGGATGGCGTCGGCGCCGACGGCGTTGGCGCGCTCGATGAGCTGATCGTTCTCGACCTGCGCCCCGAGGTTGTAGGCCTCGAAGGACTTGTAGGCCTCGAGCCCCTTCTCGCCGGCGTACCCCTTCATGTTGAGGATGGCGTCGATGCCGACGGTGTGCGCGTCGCTCCCGGTGCAGGCGCCGACGACCACGATCTTGCGCGCGAGGCGCGTCTTCACGCGGTGGTCGATCTCCTTCATCTCGAGGCGCGGCACCTCGACCTCGGGGACCTCGAGGTTGGTGACGTCGACGGTGTGCTGCGAGTGGCCGTACGCGACGAAGTACGTGAACCCCTCGGCGCACTCCTCCATCGTCGAGATGATCGGCTCCTTGAGCCCGTGCGCCTCGGCGAAGCGCTTGGCGGCCTCGCGCCCGCGCGCGCCCACCGGCATCTGGAGCGTGAAGCTCATCTGCACCATGCCGTCGCCTTCACGGTCGCCGTACGCACGCAGCAGCTTGGCTTCGGTCGGGTGCATGTCGCCTGGATAGTGCGCGCACCTCCCGACGGCAAAGGGGCGCGGCGACGCTGCGGCGCGGCGACGCGAGGCCGGCGCGCGGACCCGAGGCTGACGCGCGGGGCGGACCTGGCACGACCTGGCAGCGACCCGCGCGCGGCAAACGCGCACCAAACGCGGAAAAGGTCAGCCTCGGCGGACGGAACGCGTCGTGCTGGAATCGGGGCATGCGCGTGACCTCGCTCCTGCTCCTCGTCGCCCCCTGCGCCCTCGCCCTCGCCCTCGCCACCGGCTGCGGCGGCAACGTCGACTTCGGAATCCCGGACGCGAGCGGAGACGACGGCGGCGCGGACGGCGCGGACGCCCCCGGCGACGCGCCCGCGAGCTGCCCGACCGCCCAACCGGCGTTTGGCGCGGCCTGCACGATCGAGGGGCTGCAGTGCCAGTACGCCTCGGGGTGCCCGGCGGCGACGCTGGCGAAGTGCGCGAGCGGCAAGTGGGACGTCCAGATCCCCGACTGCCCGGCGCCGGCGCCGACGTGCCCGACCACGATGCCCACGGCGAACACCGCGTGCCCGAAGGTCGGCCTCGAGTGCGCGTACGGCGAGGATCCGCGCCCGCAGTGCCGGCCGCACGCGAGCTGTTCGAATTCGGGTTGGCAGATCCCGATCGGCCTCTGCGCGCCCGCGCCGACCCTCACGTGCCCCACGACCGCCGCGGCCGCCGCGAACCAGGCGTGCAGCGCCGAGGGGGCGTACTGCACGTATCCGAGCGGCGCGGTGTGCGGGTGCGGCGGCTGCCTCGGCGGCCCCTGCAGCATGAACAAGACCTGGCACTGCGACGCGCCGCCCACCACCGCGGGTTGCCCGAAGACGCTGCCGAACCTCGGCACCGGCTGCCTCACGAACGGGCTCGAGTGCGACTACGGCAGCTGCAGCGCTGGAGACATCGCCGGCCGCAAGTGCGACGGCACGGTCTGGGTCGACGTCCCGATGGCGTGCCCGGCGTGAGCCGAGGCGCGTCGCTCGGGCCGCTCAGTCCTCGGTGAGGCAGCGCGCGACGACGTCGTGGTTCTTGGGGTGCGTGAACAGGAGCCAGTGGCCGATCGGGAAGACCCCGTACGGCGTCTCCAGCGGCACGAACCCCGGTGCATCCCAGGAGGCGCGCGGCGTCATCGGATCGCCGCGCGTGCCGACCGAGGTGCAGCGCACGCCGGGCGGAAACGGCCTCGCGCGCAGCTCGCGCATCAGCTCGTTGTCGGGGGTCGTCTGCGCGATCGCGTGCGTCCACTCGCACGGCAGCAGCTCGGCCACGCGCGCGACCGAGCTGCCGTTGAGCGGCCCGCCCACGGAGACGAACCGCTCGACCCAGCGCCCGCCGTCCCCGCACTTCAGGTAGTGCAGCCCGATGAGCCCGCCGAGGCTCATGCCGACGAGATCGACCTTCTCGGCGCCGGTTTCGCCGCGCACGCGATCGACCGTCTCGGCGACCAGGCGCGAGGCGACGCGCACGTCGCCGAAGCCCCAGAGCCGCTGGGGCGCGGCGAACGTTCGCAGCCCGCGCGCCGCCAGGGCGCGCGCGTACACGACGGCCGCGGCGTGCGGGGCGCCGAGGCCGTTGATCACGATGACGGGGCGCGACATGCGCTGAGCGTAGCGCGCCTCGTCGCCGCGGTGCGGCTCAGGTGGAGGCTTCGAGCGCCTCGAGCACCGGGTTCATGTAGCCCGGGGCGCGCTCGACGATCCCCGTGAAGCCCTTGCCGCCCGTGCGGGTGCGCTTCACGTCGGCGAAGGCCCCTTCCGCGATCGCGTTCCAGATCGTCTTGACGCGGACGTCGGCGAGCAGCGCCTCGGCCTCGGCGAGCACGGTCACGGCCCGCCTCGCGATGATGCCGTCCGGCTTGAGCTCGATCTCGTCGCCGAGGTGGCGCGCGGTCGTGAAGACGTAGCGCGTGGCCTTGAGGCTCAGGTAGCGATCCATCAGCAGCGGGTTGTGGATCGCCTCGGAGAACATGCCGAGCAGCTCGATCGACTGGCCCGTGGTGACGCCGACCAGGTTGTAGAGCGCGTCGTGCACGTGCGCCTGGAAGATGTCGCCGGTCTTGTGCTTGGTCGGCGGCATCCACTTGATCGGGTGGCGCGGGAAGACCTGGCGGACGAGCTGCGCCTGGCCGAGCTCCATGAGGAAGCTGTCCTCGATCTTCGGATCGATCTCGTAGGCGTGCCCGAGCCCGAGCTGCTCGTCGACGAGCCCGGCCCGGTGACCGAAGGCCTCGTTCACGAACTGCGAGGCGATGACGGTGTGCGCCTTCTCGACCGCGTCGGCGGTCGTGAGGTAGTTGTCCTCGCCGGTGTTGATGACGATCTTCGAGCGCGCGATGAAGCGGCGCGAGACGTACTGATCCACGAACGTGCGGCACATGTTGATGTCGCGGAAGAGGATCCCGTACATCGCGTCGTTGAGGACCATGTCGAGCCGCTCGACCGCCGCCATCCAGGCGATCTCGGCCATGCAGAGGCCGCTCGAGTAGTTCGTCTGCATGCAGTAGCGGCCGTTGCGGACCGTGGCCTCGTCGAGCGCGCGGCGCACGATGCCGAAGTTGTCCTGCGTCGCGAAGGTGCCGCCGAAGCCCTCGGTCGTCGCCCCCTCGGGGACGTAGTCGAGGAGCGACTGCGCGGTCGCGCGGATCACCGCCACGATGTCGGCGCCGGCCTGCGCGGCGGCCTTGGCCTGGACGGCGTCGTCGTAGATGTTGCCGGTGGCGACGATGACGTACTTGAGCGGCGTGCCCGGCTGCGCCTGCTGCGCGTGCGCGGCGCGGAGCGCGAGGCGCTGATCGCGCGCGCCGTCGATGCGCGCGAGGGCGTCGAGGGTCGGCTGCTCGAGGGCCTTGCGCGCCTCGACGATCTGCTCGGCCGAGGGGACCCCGACCTCGCCGAACAGCTCGCGCACCTGCTCGATCGGCCCGAACGCGAGCCGCTCCGCGGCCTCCTGCACGTCGCCGCCGTGGCGGGCGATGGAGGCGCCGATGGCGTACGAGGCGCCGAAGCGGAGCACGTCGGCGCCGTGGAGCCGATCGACGAGGGCGTTGACCATGGGCACCCCCTGGTCGTCGACGCCGACGACGCCGAGGGCGCGCAGCACCACGCGCTCGACGCCGACCGTCGTGTGCGCGTCGATGTATTTCTGGACGTCGCTCGCGATGGCGGCGGCGTGCTCGCGGCAGCGCGCGACTTGGCTCTCGTCGACGGGGACCCGGGGCATGGCGGCGGTCTACTCGTGCCCCGGCGTGCCGTGAACCCCCCGCGACGAAGTGCGCGTGCGCGATGGCGCGGACTCCGCCGCGGTCGTAGAGTTCGCGGCGTGCGACGGCTCTTCGCCTGCGGATTCGCCTTCGCCGGGCTGCTCGCGCCGCCCGCGGCCCGCGCCGCGCTTCCGGAGCCGACCCCTGAGCCGCTCACCGGTCCAGGCGGCGTTCCCGACGGCGCGGCCCGCAGCGAGTCGGCCGCGCCTGCCGCGCCGCCCCCCGTCGCGCCCGACGCCACGCGCGGGAAGATGCCGACCTCGAGCCGCCTCACCGTCGACGACGCGCTGTTCCTCGCGCGCGTCCAGCTGTCGTCGGCGTTCGTCTGGGGGAGCGAGCTCGAGGGGTACGGCAGCCGCGCGCGCTACACGGGCGCGGTGGGCACGATGGACCTGGAGGTCGTCGACCTCCCTTCGAAGTACGTCGGCTTCGAGATCGGCGTCCGCGTCGGGTACGGCGCCACCGGCAACTCGAGCGGCGGGGGCGGCGGCGCGAGCGAGCCGAACTTCGGCCGCCTCGACGCGGCGATCGACGGCGTGCTCGTGCGCACGCCGCGCGCGGCCTTGCTCGTCGGCCTCGGCCTCGGCGGCGACGCGGGCGACCGCTACTGGTTCGGCGGCGTGCGCGGCTACGCGTTCGGCGTGGTGCGCGGGCGCGTGGTGCTGGCGAAGGACCATGCGCTCCACGCGACCTGGCAGGTCGTCCCCGCCTCGCTCGGCGAGCACTCCGCCCTCGAGCACCGCGCGCAGCTGGACTACTCGTACGATCTGCTCACGATCGGCCTGCGCTTCGCCTACGCGCGCGTGCGCGACGGCAGCCCGCAGCGCGACTACCCCGACTACGAAGCTGGCGCCGCCCTCGGCGTCACGGTCTGGTGAGCGCGCCCATGCGACCGCGCCTGCGCACCCGCCTGCTCGTCGGCGTCACGCTCGGCCTCACGCTCGGCGCGCTCGTCACGCTCGGCGCGCTCGGAGGCTGCAGCGAGACGCGCGCAGAGGACAGCGTCGACGTCGCGACCGCCGATCTGTCCGCGTTCGTCACGATCGTCGACGAGGGGGCGGGCACCACGCTGCGCGTCGAGCTCGTCGGACCGGGCGCGCACGTGCACCTCGCGCCGGGGGAGCGCTTCGTCGTGCACGTCGGCGCGAGCTCGATGACGCTGACGCCGTCCAGCGCGGCGGGCGAAGAGGACGTCTACCTCGCGACGCTCCCCGATTTCTCGGGCGATCTGAGGCTCGACTTCGAGCGCGTGAACGACCACGGCGTGCTGGGCCTCGCGATGCCGGTGCCGCCACCGTTCACGCTCGCGCTGCCGACGACGCCGATCTCGCGCGCCGCGCCGCTCCCGCTGGCGTGGTCGGGCGCGGGGAGCGGCTACGACCTCGCCCTCGCGGTCGACGGCCCGTGCGCGCACCTCCCGACACGCGCGCTCTCGCGCGACGACGGCGGCTACGTGGTCCAGGCCGGCGAGCTCGTCGAGCTCCCCGACGCGGGGGCCCCGTCCTGCACCGCGACCGTCACCGTGACCCGCTCGCTGTCGACCTCCGCGAGCTTCGGCGGCCCCGGGCGCTTCGACGTCGACGCGCGGCGGACGCGCAAAGGGACGGTGGAGTCGACGCCATGAAGCTCGTTCACGCGGGAATCCTGGCCCTCGCGGCGCTGTCGCCCCTCGCCGGCTGCACCAGCGACGTCGCGCCCCCCGACACCAGCGCGGGGCGGGCGACCTCGTCGCTCTCGCTCGACGTCACGGTGCGCGCGAGCGACGCGTACGTACTGGTGCAAGCCGATGTGCGCGACGGCTCCACGTCGCTGCAGCTCGCAGCGGGCGATCGCCTGTCCGCCGGCTTCGACGGCCTGCCCGCCACGAGCACGTGGCTCCAGCGCGTCGGCAGCGGATACGCCGCCGAGCTCGCGGGGCGCTCCGACACGCTCCTGCTGGCGCTGCTGCGCGACGACGCCGCGGCGGTGAGCGCGCCGAGCACGCGCCTCACGCTGCCGCCGGCGTTCGACGTCGTCGCGCCGACGACGACCGTCTCGCGCGCCAGCGCGATCACGCTCACCTGGTCGCCGACCGACGCGACGCGCGAGATGTCGCTCGAAGCGACGGGCGCCTGCATCCAGACGCTCGACCGCACGTTGTCGCACGATCCGGGGACGTTCACGCTCCAACCCGCCGATCTCTTCGCGAAGCCCGGCGAGCAGCTGCAGCCGTGCGAGCTCGTGCTCACGCTCCGTCGCGCCGGCGGCGCCGTCGCCTTCGACCCCGCGCTCGGCCCGGGCGGGCGCGCCACGCTGACCCAGGAGCGCGTCGTGCGCATCGCCACCACGCCCTGAGCTCCCTGAGCCAAGGATCCGCATGTCACGCCCTCGTCTACGAATGCTCTTCGGTGCCGCGATCGCCACCCTCGGCCTGGGCGCGCGCGGCTCGCCGTGCGGTAGCTGCCCCAGCGAGTTCGTGGAGACCAAGCCGGTGCTCCTCTCGGGTTCGGGCTCGGACTCGGGCTCGGACGCCGACGCCGGGGGCGACGCGGGCTCCGCCGTCTGGACGCCGGACGACGATCCGCCGAAAGACGAGTGCGATCGGCTTTGCGGCGGCTACCAGACGTCGTGCCGCAAGATCCTCGTCGGAGACGACGCGGGGGTGCCGGCGGTCGAGTGCTCCTCGCCCGCGATGTGCGGCGCGGGGCGAAAGCCGGCCGGGCTCGTCGCGTCGTACCGAGCGGGCCTCGACGCGCGCGCGCGCTGGCTCTCGGAGCTGGCGACGCTCGAGGAGGCCTCGGTGACGGCCTTTCGTCGGCTGCGCGCGGAGCTGCGAGAGCGCCGGGCGCCGCGCTCGCTGCTGCGCGCCGTCTCGCGCGCGACGGTCGACGAGCGCCGGCACACCCGGGCGACCCAACGCCTGGCGCGCGCCGCGGGGGCGAGGCTGCTCGCGCCGCACGTCGAGCCGATCGCGCCGAGAGCGCTGGAGGCGATCGCGCGCGAGAACGCGATCGAAGGGTGCGTCGGCGAGACGTGGGGCGCGCTGGTGGCCGCGGTGCAAGCCCGAAAGGCCGAGGCGCCGCACGTGCGCGCCGTCTTCGCGCGCATCGCCCGCGACGAGCTGCGCCACGCCGAGCTCGCGTTCGCGGTGCACGCCTTCGCGGTCGCGCGCCTGTCGAAGCCCGCGCGGGCGCGCGTCGAGGCCG
>CAIXWQ010001000.1 GCA_903923175.1 uncultured delta proteobacterium
CGCGAGCGCCGCGAGGGCGAGCCCTCCGAGCGCGAGCGGGAGCCAAAGGCGCGCCCGGCGCGGCGCCATCGACGTCGCGGGCGCCTGCGAGCGCGGCGGGGCCGCGGGGATCTCGCTGCCGAGGGGAGGGGGGCGGCTCGACCGCGTGCCGTACGCCCCCGACGCGCGGAGGGCCTCGAGCCCCAGCTGCGTCGCGGTCATCGAGCCGCCGGAGAGCTTCATCGCGGCGAGCAGCTCTTCCATGCTCGCGAAGCGGTCGGCGGGGCGCTTCTCGAGGCAGCGCATGACGAGCGCCTCGATGCGCGCGTCGAGCTCGAGGTCCTTGCGCACCTCGCGCATCGGCGGGACCTTCGCGCTGACCTGCGCCAGCAGCGTGTCGACCGGCTTCGGCCGCTCGAACGGCACGTGCCCGGTGAGCAGCTCGTAGAGGATGGTGCCGAGCGCGTAGATGTCCGCGCGCGCGTCGACGTGCTCGCCGCGGATCTGCTCCGGCGCCATGTACTTCGGCGAGCCGACGAAGACGCCGACCGCGGTGAGGTCGTCTTCCGGGTCGGGCTCGACGCGCTTCACCAGGCCGAAATCGAGCACCTTCACGACGTCGCCCTCTTCCTCCTCGTGGCTGTCCACGAGGAAGATGTTGGCGGCTTGAGATCGCGGTGCACCACGCCGAGCGTGTGCGCCTCGCGCAGCGAGCGGCAGATCTGCCGTGCGACGTGCGTCGCGCGCGCCTCGTCGAGCGGCCCCTCCTCGCGCAGCATGCGCGCGAGGGTGCGCCCCTCGAGCAGCTCCATCGCGATGTAGTAGAGCTCGCCGTCGACGCCGTAGTCGAAGATCGTGACGGTGCTCGGGTGCGTGAGCTTCGCGCCGATGGACGCCTCGCGCAGGAAGCGGCGGTGGAACTCCCCCTCGGACCCCTCGCCCTCGGGGGCCGTGAGGACCTTCACCGCGCACGAGCGGCCGAGCGAGCCCTGATTGGCGCGGTACACCTTCCCCATCGCGCCGCGCGCGATCAGCGCCTCGATCGTGAACTTGCCGTCGAGCACGCGGCCGACGAGCGGATCCTCCTGGGCGCGAGTGGCCGGTGGACGCGACGAGAGCCTGGCGGGCATGGATCCTCCCCCGCGGACGCGGGACGCTTCCGGGCAAGCCGTGCCCGGCGGGCGCGCGACGCGAGAGGCGGGCGCGGTGTCGAGAGCACCGCTCTACCACGACGTGGGCGCGTGGCTGCGATCCGTGACCGCGATCGGCGCACGCGCGGTTCGGGGGTGCGGCGGGGGCGTGGGGACGCGGCGCCTGGACCGTCACTGCGCATCCGTCTAGTATCGCGCGATGGTCGCCGCTCCCTGGCAGCGTGAAACCGGCCTCGATGCCGTCGTCGCGCGTTGGCTCCACACCGGTGTCGTCCGAGACATCGTCGCCGACGCGACGTACCAGCCTCGCGATGCGAAGACCGCGCCGTTCCCCGAGGGGCTCCCCGAGGGGATCCGCGCGGCGCTCGGCGCGCGCGGGATCACGAACCTCTACGCCCACCAGGCGCTGGCCTTCGAAGCGGCGCGGCGCGGCGAGCACGTCGTGGTCGCGACACCGACGGCGAGCGGCAAATCGCTCTGCTTCCACCTGCCGGTGCTCACCGCGCTCGCGGCCGATCCGCGCGCGCGGGCGATGTACCTCTTCCCCACCAAGGCGCTCGCGCGCGATCAGGAGGCCTCGCTGCGGGCGCTGATGCAGGCCTCCGGCTTCGGCGGAAAGCTCGGCGGCGCGGTGGTGTACGACGGCGACACGCCCGGCGACGCGCGTCGCGCCGCGCGCGAGAAGAGCGCGGTGGTGCTCACCAACCCGGACATGCTGCATGCGGGGATCCTCCCGCACCACGCGGCGTGGGCGGCGACGTTCCAGCAGCTCAAGTACGTCGTGATCGACGAGCTGCACACGTACCGCGGCGTGTTCGGCTCGCACCTGGCGAACGTCATCCGGCGGCTGCGGCGCATCTGCCGCTTCCACGGGTCCGACCCCGTGTTCATCTGCGCCACCGCGACCATCGGCAACCCGCGCGAGCACGCCGCGCGCGTGATCGGCGTCGAGCCCTCGAAGATCGCGCTGCTGAACGAGAGCGGCGCACCCACCGGCGAGCGGCGCGTGCTGCTCTACAACCCGCCGGTGGTGAACGCGGAGCTCGGAATCCGCGGCAGCTGCCCCAAGCGCGCCGTGCGCTTCGCCGCCGATCTGCTGCGCGCGCGCGTGCCGACCATCCTGTTCGGCGGCTCGCGCAACGGCGTCGAGACGATGCTCAAGTACCTTCGCGAGGCGACGCGCGACGCGCACCTCCCCGAGGGGGCCGTGATGGGCTACCGCGGCGGCTACCTCGCCGACACGCGGCGCAAGATCGAGGAGGGGCTGCGCAGCGGCACGATCCTCGGCGTGGTCGCGACCAACGCGCTCGAGCTCGGCGTCGACATCGGCGAGCTCGATGCGGTCGTGTGCGCCGGCTACCCGGGCTCGATCGCGGCCACGTGGCAGCGCTTCGGGCGCGCGGGGAGGCGTGCGTCGCCGAGCATCGCGGTGATGGTCGCCTCGAGCGCACCGGTCGATCAGTTCCTCGCGCGCGAGCCGAGCTACCTGCTGGGTGCGCCGGTCGAGGAGGCGCGCATCGATCCGAACAACGTCGAGATCCTGGTGCAGCACCTCAAGTGCGCGGCGTTCGAGCAGCCGTTCGAGGAGGGCGAGGGGTTCGGCGATCTAGGCGAGGCGGCCACGCGCGACGCGCTCGGCTTCCTGGTCGATCACGGCGTCGTGCACGAGGTGCCGGGCTCGGCGCCGGGCGCCGCGCGCGAGGGGCGCGAGGGGCGCGAGGGGAAGGCGGCGCGGCCGACGCGCTGGCACTGGTCGAGCGACGTCTACCCCGCCAACCACGTGCCGCTGCGCTCGGTCGCGTGGGACAACGTGGTGATCGTCGAGCAGCGCGCCGAGCAAGCCGACGTCACGCTCGCCGAGCTCGACTGGCGCGCCGCGCAGACCATGCTGCACGAGCAGGCCATCTACCAGCACGACGGCCGCCAGTATCAGGTCGAGCGCTTCGACCACGAGAACCACAAGGCCTACATCCGGCTCGTCGAGCCCGACTACTACACGGAGGCGATGACCTACGCGAAGGTCCACCTGCTCGAGGTGGCGCAGGAGGGGGACTTCGGCGCGCGCGGCGAGGGTGGAAGCAGCCTCGCGCGCGCGTCGCTGGGCGACGTGCAGGTCGTGGAGAAGGTCGTCGGCTACAAGAAGATCAAGTTCGAGACGCACGAGAACGTCGGGTACGGCGACGTGCGGTTGCCCGATCTCGAGCTGCACACGAGCTCGGTGTGGCTCACGCTGGGCTCGCGCGTCGTGGAGCAGCTCGTCGAGGAGGGGCTCGGGCGCTCCGGCGTGATCGACGCGCTGCGCGGGCTCGGCCACGCGCTCGAGGCGGTCTCGGCGATCGCGCTGATGTGCGACGCGCGCGACCTCGCCCGCGTGGTGGAGGATCAGCAGGCGGGGCCGCGCGACGAAGGGGGCGCGCTCTTCTCGCCGACGCTGCACCTGTACGACGCGTACCCGGGCGGCATCGGCCTCGCACCGCGCATCCACGAGCAGCTCGACGTGCTGGTGCGGCGCGCGCGCGGGCTCATCGAGGGCTGCGGCTGTCAGACCGGCTGCCCGACCTGCGTAGGCCCCGCGGCGATGGAGGTCGGGGCGCTGGTGGCGATGGGGCGCTCGCGCAAAGGGAACTCGATCCGCTTGATCGACGCGCTCGGGATCGCGCGCGTGCACTGACCCGCGGGCGAGCGCCTCGAGCTCAGAACGTCGGTTCGAGCCACTGCAGCGTGTCGCCCTGCACCAGCGCGATCGCGTCGGAGCCCTGGGCGTAGCGCACCGTCGGCGCGTCGCCCTTCGCGAAGGCCTCGGGGAGCCCCGCGCTCGCGACCTCGCTCCCGGTGCGCGTGTCGAAGAAGCGGAGCGCGCCCTGCCACGCGACCACGGCGAGGTCGCCGGTGGGGCAGAGCGCGGCGTCGTAGTCGCGGCGGAGATCCGAGTGGCTGCTGCCGCTCGCGGCGTCGGCAGGGAGCGCGAGCGCGAACGGCGGGCGGCAGGGCTTGCCTGCGCCGCCGTGAAGGTCGCAGACGCGGAAGGAGCCGTCCCAGTCGCGCGCGAACGGCTGGTGGGGCATGACGAGCACCGCGCCGGCCGAGGGTGAGAGATCGAAGCGCGCGCCGACCGCGATCGACGAAGCGCCCGCGAGATCGCGCGCCTGGCCGCGCGGATCGAAGAGCTGGCAGCCGCGCATGCAAGCCTCGACGTAGCCGGTGTCGCCGAGGAACCAGGCGCTCTGGTTGGGGCCGCCGGCGGAGACGGGCGGCAGGGCGTGCGCGAGGGTGTGGGCGTCGACGTCGAGGATCTCGAGCTCGTGCACGTAGTAGCGGCCGTCGTCGGAGAGGCCGACGGTGTCCTGGCCGCCCGAACCAGGAAGATACTCGGCGTCCGAGGTCTTCGACGCCTCGACGACGCGGGTGCGGCGGCCGCTCGGCTCCGCGCCGAAGTCGACGCGGACGAGCGCGCCGGGCTCCCACACGAGCTGGATGGAGCCGTCGGTCGAGAGCCAGACCGCGTGCGGGAGCGCGGCGCGCGAGGAGACGACCGCGCCCGTGCGCGCGTCGACGATCACGACCTGTCGCGCGCGATGGCCTGCGCTTTCGTCGGCGCGCTCGAGGAGCCGGAGGTTGCCTGCCGCCGTGAAGCGATCGAACGGGTGCGGCAGCGCGAGCGACGCTCCCTGCTGCACGGAGGCCGGCATGGCGCAGAGCGGTGGGCGCGCGGCGACCTCGACCTTCGGTGGCCTCGCGGGCGTCGGCGCGGCGGCGGGGGTGCACGCGACGGCGGAGCACGCGAGCGACGCGAGCGAGGCGAGTGCGAGGGCGAACGCGCGAGCGGGGCTGCCGGGCATGGGCGTGAGACGAGCACGCGAGGCGCGCGATGCAACCGACGCCGGCGCAGCCCTCGCGGCCGCCGCGCGCGCGCCGACGCTCGACGCTCAGAGCCGGAAGTCGAGCGACGCGAGGACCGTGCGGCCGCTCTGAAGCATCGTCCGCTGGCGGAACTCCGCGCTCACCGGCGTCGACCAGCGCCAGTCGAGCAGGTTGTAGAGGCCGAGCGTGTAGCGGACCTGCCCCTGGGCGACCTCGCCCGAGAGCGTGAGATCCCACACGATCGCGGGCTCGGTGCTCCCCTGGGCGGGGTCGCCTTTGGCGTCGTTCCGATCCCAGCGCGGCGAGACGTAGGTGACGCGCGAGGCGAGGCCGAGCAGCCGCGGCACGATCGGCGCCGCCGCCTTGAAGGCTCCCATGAGCCACGGCGAATTGGGGACCTCGCGGAGCGAGCCGTCGTTGCTCGTGTAGCGGGAGCGCTGCGTCGAGACCTGCCCGCTGAACGCCCACCCTTCGCTCCACTCGCGTCGCACCTCCGCCTCGGCGCCGACGGTCAGCACGGGCGAGGCCGAGTTGGCGTAGAAGTTCGGCGAGACGTCGGTGCCGTCGCCCCGCAGCACCACGAGGTTGCGCACGTAGTTCGTGTAGCCCGCGAGCGTCGCCGTGAAGTCGGCGCCGAGGCGCTGGGAGACCTCGAGCTCGCCCGACCAGACGTCCTCCGGCCTCAGGCTCTCGGGGGCGCGCTGCGACGCCGAGACGTAGTAGAGCTCGTACACGCTGGGCGCGCGGAAGGCTTTGCCCGCGAGGACCTTCACCACCGTCCCGTGCGCCCCGAACACGAGCGCGGCGAGGCGCGGGTTGAGCGACGCGCCGAAGGTCGAGTAGGCGTCGAGGCGCACCGCCGGCGAGAGCTTGAACGCGCGCGAGGGGGTCCAGTCGACGATGGCGTAGGCCGCGCCGATCGAGAACGGATCGTTTCGATCGAGCAGCGAACCGTTCGCGTCGACGCCCTGCTGGTGCGTGCGCACGTGCCGTTGGAGCTCGCCGCCGATCGTGAGCCGCAGGGCGCTGGAGGGGCGGACGACGAAGCGTTGCTCGAGGCCCCCCCAGATGCCGGTGAAGTCGTCGGTCTCCTGCCCGCCGTCGGCGGCGGCGCGGCCGTAGACGCCCCGGAAGCCGTAGTAGTCGAGGTGCACCCGGGTCAGCGCGTCGACGTCGGGGCCGAGCTTCGGCTCGTAGCGCAGCTCGAGGAAGCCGCGGCGATCGAGGTAGCTCGTCTCCCCGGGGGTCGTCTCGGCGACGCCGGTCGGCATGCGCTTGTCGCGCTCGGTCCAGAGCCACTGGATCGTCACCGGCCCGTCGTAGGCGCGGCCATTCACGGTGTACGCCTGGAAGCCGTCGCGACCGACGACGCGCCCGTCGCTGGTCGCGTCCTGGTACTCGGAGAACTGGAAGTCTCGCCCCGTCGGCGTGTAGGCCGTCGAGGCCGAAATCCACACGCCCGCGTCGGGGCCTGCGCGATACGTGGCGTGCACGCGTGCGCGCACGACGCCCACGTCCACCGCGGAGATCCCGGCCTCGACGTGCGTGGGCGCGTCGCGGTAGCGCGTGACCACGTTCACGACGCCGAAGAAGGCGCCGGTGCCATAGAGCGCCGAGCCCGGGCCGCGGATGACCTCGATGCGCTCGACGTCGGCCAGATCGGCGCGGCCATCGAAGCCGACGAACGAAGAGCCGATGTAGTCGTCGTTGGTCGACTGCCCGTCGACGGTCACCAGCACTCGATTGCCGTAGTCGCCCTCTCGGCTGAAGCCGCGGAATCCCACGCTCGTGTAGGCGCGATCGTCGCTCAGGTAGACCCCGCGAATGCCGCGCAGCGATTCGGCGATCGTCGGGTAGCCCATCGCGCGCAGCTCGGGGCCCGAGATCACGGTCACGGATGCGGGGGCCTCGTCGATCGACTCCGCCGTGCGCGACGCTCCGGTCACCTCCACCGACTCGCCGAGCCGCACCTCGACCTTCAGGTCCTTGGAGACCTCCACGTCGAGCGTCTCCTCGTGGGGCCGGTAGCCGCTGCGCGAGACCTTCAGCCGTCGCCGCCCGACCGGCACCTGAAGCACGGCGGGCGTGAAGCCGACCGATTTGCCGTCGACTTCCACGAGCGCGTCGCTCACGTCGGCGCTCACGATCAGCGACCCCATCAGCGCCGAGAGCGCGGGCTGGACCACCAGCCGTCCCTTCGCGGTGATCTCGACCTGCCGCTCCCAGGACGCCGAGCCCGCGCGCGAGACCGACACCGAGTGCCGCCCCGGCGGCAGGTTCGCCTCGCAAGGCACCGTGCACAGCGCCGCCGGCGCGTCGTCGATCCGCACCGCGGCGCCGCGCTCCGGCCCTTCGATCGAGAGCGTTCCCAGGATGCGTACGAGCTTCAGGGTGACCGAGGTGACCTGACCGGTCGTGGTCGTCACCGGCGCGCTCGTCGCGGGCTCGTAGCCGGGGAGCTCGGCGAGCACGACGTACGTGTCGTTCGCCACGCCGAGGCGACGCGGCGACGCGCCGCGAGCCCCGAGATCCTTGCGCTGTAGGAACAGCGTCGCGCCCGCCGGCTCCGTGCGCACGTCGAGGATCGCGACCCGCGAGGAGAGCCGCTCGAGCGACTCTTCGATCAGCTGGCGCCGCTCCTGCTTCGGCTCGCCTTCGAGCGCGTCGCCATAAGCGCGATACGCCTCTGGATACCGCTGCAGCAGCTCGTAGCAGCGCGCGACGTTGAACGCGACGCGCCGATTGGGAGAAAGCCGGTTGCTCGCGAGAAAGTGCTCGAGCGCGCCGAGCCAATCGCTCGCGGCGTAGCGTGACATCGCCAGCTCGAACTGCAGATCGGCCTCGGCCGCGTCGTCTGCCGTCGCTCGCCCGCCCGCTCCCAGCAGAGAGAGCGCGAGCCCCAGTCCCGCGAGCCAAGGTCGCGACCGTCGCATTCGGATGCTCATTTCTCAGCGCTCGTGGAAGATCGGCAGACCCGTCGGGCCTGCGCTCGTCGTCGTCGTCGTCGCACGCGACGTCGTGGTCGCGCGCGGACGCGCGGGCGTGGCCGGCGCGGCCGGCGGCGAACGCGTGGTCACCGTCGTGAGAGCCGGTGGCGGTGGCGGCGCAGCGCTGCTCGAAGCGAGCGGCGCGCTCGACGCAGCAGCGCTCGCTTCGCCCAGCGCGACGGCGATCTCGTCGTCGGTCGCGAGGCGCGTCCCCTCGCCGAGCGGCAGCGTCGCGATCAGCACCCTGGGGCGATCGAGCGACACGCGGTACACGATCGTCCTGCGACCTTTCGCGGCGACGGCGACGAGCTCGGGCGAGGTGCGGACGGCGAGCGGCAGGGTGCTCGGGAGCGGGAGCGTCTGGCCGCGCACGATCGCGGTCGCGAGCGGCGCGTCCGCGCGGATCGCGAGCTGCACCTCGCCGAGGCTTCGCGTGGACGGCGAGGCCAGCGCGCTCGGGGTGGAGCTCGGACCCTCGGCGTGCCGGGGCCCGAGCCGCAGGTAGGCGACGACGCCGAGCGCGGCCACGGCCCCGAAGGCGACGAGCGCCCACGGGCGTCGCGCGGGCGGCGGCGAGCTCGGCGGGTTCGAAGTCTC
>CAIXWQ010001001.1 GCA_903923175.1 uncultured delta proteobacterium
CGCGAGCGCCGCGAGCGCGCCGGCCGCTTCGAGCGCCGCGAGCGCTCCGAGCGCGACCTCGAGCAGCGCCCCCGCCGCGGTCGCGGTCTCGGCCTTCCCCGCGCCCAGCGGCGCCCTCCGCTGCGCCGGTCACGAGGCGGAGTGCGAGGCGGCGTGCACCCGCGGCGAGGCGGCCTCGTGCAACGATCTCGGCGTCGCGGTGGTCGACAAGGATCCGAAGCGCGCCGCGGGGCTGTATCGCAAGGCGTGCGACGCCGGCGCGGCGACCGGCTGCACCAACCTCGGCCTGCGCTACGAAGAGGGGCGCGGCGTCGCGCGCGACGATGCGAAGGCCTTCGAGCTGCTCACCCGCGGCTGCGACCTCGGCGACAAGGGCGGGTGCGGCGAGCTCGGCGTGCTGTACGACGACGGGATCGGCGTGAAGCCCGACGCCGTGCGCGCGGGCACGCTCTACGACCAGGCCTGCCGCGCCGGCACCCCCGTCAGCTGCGGCAACCTCGGCGTGCTCTACCTCCAGGGGCGCGGCGTCACCAAGGACGTCGCGAAGGGGGCGAAGCTGCTCGGCGACGCCTGCGACCGCGCCGACGCGGTCTCGTGCGGCAACCTGGGGCACGCCTACGAGCACGGGCTCGGCGTCGCGGCCGACGCGCCCAAGGCGGTCGCGCTCTACGAGAAGGGGTGCACGGGCGGATCGGCGAGCGCCTGCAACAAGCTCGGGATCGCCCTCGCGAAGGGGTCCGGCGTCGCCAAGGATCCCGCGCGCGCGGTGGCGCTCTTCCGCGCCGCCTGCGACGGCGGCTACGCGCCGGCCTGCGACAACGTGAAGAAGCCGAAGTAGCGGCGCGCCTGGCTCAGGGCCCCGGGCGACGCAGCACGGTCGTCGCGCTGACCGCGAAGACCTCGTGGCCGTCGGTCCAGATCCCGACCAGACTGCCAGACACCGAGTCGTGGTGCGCGAGCGACCAGGCCGTGCCATCCCAGTGCAGGATGTCCGGGTCGACCCACCCACCGGCCCAGACGTCGCGCGCGCCGCTGCCGTGCACGCACGACAGCTCGCGGGTCATGCTCCCGTTCGACGGGAGCGGGCTCGAGGCCCACGCGGCGCCGTCGAAGTGCAGCGCCAGCCCCTGGTGCGGCCCTTCCGTCACCCCGAGGTAGCCGCCGCCGACGGCCCACACGTCGTCCGGGGCGCTCCCCCACACCGCGTGCAGATCCTCTTCGCGGAGCGTCGCGGCGCGCTTCGTCCACGTCCCCTTCTGGTTGCGGAACAGCGTCGTCCCGTCATGTCCGCCGGTGAACCAGACGTCGTCCTGCGAGCTCCCCCAGACGCCGCGCTGGAACGTGGGGTAGCTGTTCGACGAGAGCGTGCTCCAGGCGCCGTCGACGGTCTGCTTCGACCACGCCGCGCCGTCGTCACGCAGCGCGACGAGGAGGCCGTCGTCCTGCCCCGCGACCCAGCGCGCGCCGTCGACGCCGGCGAAGACCGCGCGCAGCAGCGTGCGCGTCGGGTCGACCGCCGTGAACGGCGCGAGGCTCCACGCGCTGCCGTCCCAGCGCCAGAGAGTCGGGCTCTGCTTCGAGGCGTCGTCGACCACCAGCGCGTAGACGTTCGCGCTGCCGGTCCCCGAGAGGCCGACCACGCCGCCGACGGCGGGCGCCGGGAGCGCGAACTTCGCCCACGCGGCGCCGTCCCAGTGGGCGAGCGCGCGCGTGCCGCCGATCCAGACGTCGCGCGCGCTGGCCCCCCACACGCTGCGCAGGCCGCTCATGCCGAGGTCGATCGCGCACCAGCCGTCGGCTCCGCACGACTGGGTGCTCGCCAGCG
>CAIXWQ010001002.1 GCA_903923175.1 uncultured delta proteobacterium
CGACTCCGCCACCGCCAAGTGCGTCGCCAAGAAGTCCGGCGGCGCCACGTGCGGCAATGGCACCGAGTGCTCGAGCACCTTCTGCGCCGACGGCGTCTGCTGCGACAGGGCCTGCAACGGCACCTGCGAGGCCTGCGGCGCGACCGGCGTCTGCGCCAACGTGACCGGCGCGCCGAAGACGGGCCACGGCGCGTGCAGCGGGACCGGCGCGTGCGCGGGGAGCTGCGGCGGAACCAGCGCCGCTTGCGCGTATCCGGGGAGCTCGACGTCCTGCGGCAGCCCGAGCTGCGCCGGGAGCACCGCGACGCTCGCCGCCGCCTGCGACGGCACGGGGGCTTGCGGCGCCGCGCCGACCTCGAGCTGCGCGCCTTACGTGTGCGGCGGGCTCGCGTGCAAATCAAGCTGCTCGACGAGCGCAGACTGCACGAGCGGCAACAGCTGCAACACGGCCATGGGCGTGTGCGCCCCGACGCCGGCCGACGCCGGAACCGACTCGGCCGTCGACACCGGCGCCCCCGACACGGGGACGCCCGACACCGGGGCGCCCGACACGGGTGTGCCCGACACGGGTGTGCCCGACACGGGTGTGCCCGACACGACTCCCGCGGACACTGCGGTCGCCGACACCGCCGTGGTCGACAGCGCACCGGTGTTCGAGGCGGCGGTCCCTGCGGATGCCAATCCGCCGCCGGTCTCGGGTACGTTCCAGACCTGCAAGGGGAATCCCGATTGCCCGAGCGGCTTCTGCGTCGACGGCGTCTGCTGCGACTCGGCCTGCAAGGACGGCTGCCACTCGTGCGCGCTCCCGGGCACGCCCGGCGTGTGCACGGTGGTGCCGATCGGCACCGACCCGCGCGGCGACTGCGGCGGCCCCGGCAGCTGCTCGCAGACGTGCGGAGCGGGCGGTCAGTGCGTGCCGACCGCCGGCGGCAACGAGTGCGCGCCGAGCAAGTGCACCGCGCCCACGCTCGGCATCGGACCGGCGTTCTGCAGCGCGGCCGGCTCGAGCTGCCCGCAGGCGACGAGCTCGTTCGACTGCACGCCGTACCTGTGCGAGCCCGCGTTCGGCGGCTGTCGCGGCCAGTGCAACGACTCCACGCAGTGCGCGGCTGGCTACACCTGCGACACCGGCAAGTGCGTGATCGCGACGCCGCCCGCGAGCTCGAGCGGAGGCTGCGACATCTCGTCGACGGGGCGCACCGGCGAGGTCGGTCTGGCCTTCACGGCGCTCGCGCTCGCCGCTGCGAAGCGCCGCCGTTCCAAGAGCGCACCGCGCGCGCACGGGGACCGATGACGCTCGACGTCCTTGCCGCCACAGTCGCCCGGAGGGGCCTTTCTGCGGCGCGCTGCGCGACCTCGTCTTCCAGGCGAAGCTGAAGGAGAAGCCGCTGGCGCCCGGAGCGCACGTCCATCTGGCGATCCGAGGCCGACAGCGGCTGCCGAGCGTGAGGCGCAAAGGACGCGGCGGTCGCGATGGGCCGTGCCGGCGGCGCTCGTGGTCGGCGCGGTGAGAGCGCGAGATCGAGCGAGAGGAAGCGCCCGTGCGCGGCGAGCGGGGCGAGCGGGGCGAGCGGGGCGAGCGGGCGAGAATGGCGGGCTGGGGGGCGGGGCATCGTCGGCACAGGGCAAGGCCGCGGCAGGCGCGCGCCGCGCTCTCGCGCACGGCTCGCTCGACGCGCGGCTGGCATGGTCACTCGGTTTCCATGAGCCGAGCACGCAGCTCGGATCGGACGGAATCTCGCGGCTCCTCCGCGCCCGCGCCGTCTCCCTGGGAGACTCACGCGTATCCGGGAGGACGGCGCGTCGTCCGTCGCCAGGAAGCCTGACGCGGCCGCGTCGCGGGACGAAGCCGAGCCGTCAGCTCGACGAGGTGGCGGGCGTCGGCGCCGCGCTCGCGCTCGGGGACGCCGAGGCGGGCGACGTGGGCTCCGAGATCGGTCGCGGGTGAGGGTGGTACGTGCTGCCGCCGCAGCATCCGCCCGGCGATGGGATGTCCGCGAAGCCGACGGCGGCGACGTACGAGAGGCCGAGCCCGAGGACGATCAGGGGGCGCATGCGATCGTCGTATCGCGTCGGCGCACGTCGGGCGAGGGCCGAGCAGCGACCCCAAAGAGTGCGCTCCCGGGGTTCGTCGCGTTTCGCGCATCCCGAGTGTGATGCCCGGGCGGACAGTCTCGCGACGGGCGGACGTTCCGTGACCGAGCCCAATCGCGGCGATGCGCTACCGATCCCTCGATGCGAGGGGATGGGAGTTTCAAGCCGTCCCTCGCGGATTCCAGCCCTCGGGGCGACGTGACGAGGCGAGCACGCAGCTCGCGAGCTCGCGTCCGACGGAGTCTCGCCGATCCTCCGCGGGCGCGCCGTCTCCCGCGTGACTCGCGACGGCGACCGCCGACGAGCTGGTGTGCGTGGCCGGCTTCGCCCCCCGCGCCCCCTCCCGCGGCTCCGGCGCCTGCGCGCGAGCCCGCGCCCGCGCCTCCGCCCGCGCCGACG
>CAIXWQ010001003.1 GCA_903923175.1 uncultured delta proteobacterium
CAGCTCGATCTCGCTCTCGTCAGACACTCGGTGCGGGTTCATGCGCAAGCGGACGCGGCGCGGGAGCAGATCGGTGAGGACGATGTGCTGGTCCCCCTCGCCGCCGACGAGCACCGGCCCGGTCCCCTCCTCGCCGTCCGCCTGCGACGCCGGCGACGCGCCCGACGCTGGCGGTTCGACCGTCCAGACGCGCCTCGAGTCGGGCGCCCCCTTGGTGCCAACCTGTCGCAGCGTCGGCTCGCCTGGCGCGCGCGCTGCCGGGCCCTTCGTCGGGCGATTTGACGGATCGCGCTCGACCGCGGGATCGAAGAGCCGCAGCGCCAGCGAGACGCTGACGCCGACGCGATGGCTGTAGGCCTCGAGCGCGCCGGCCACGTCACACCTCCGGGATGAGCACGCGCGTGACGCCGGCGGGGACGAGCTGCGAGACGAGGCCGTTCGCGTCGGCGATTGCGCGCCAGAGCTCGCCCATGCCCGAGCCGTACTCACGGACCGCGAGCTTCACGAGCGAGTCGCCCGGCATCACGGCCGCGAAGCGCTGCACCGCACCGAGCTGGGGCGTGATCGCATCGAGGAGCATCAGCACGCCGTCCATGCTCTCGTCGGACGCGTCGAGCACCCGCGTCTTCCACGCGCGGGCGTGCAGCATCGTCTTCGCGTCTCTAACCGACACTTGGTACTCGTACGCCACGTCCTCGTAGACCGACGCGGCCTCCTTGATCGTGTTGCGCGCCGACTGCGCCGTCATCGTCAGCTCGCGGAGCACGTCCGCCGGTGCGCGCGCGTAGTCGCCGACGTCGTGGAGCTGCTTTCGGAGATTGGCGCACGCCTGCCGCGCCTTGCCGAACGCCTCGCGCACGCGGTCGACGAACGACGGCGCGAGGCCGGGCGGCAGATCACCGAGCGCGTCGTCGAGCGATCGCGCGCCCTTGCGCAACGTCGCGTTGGTCGACTTCGCCGTCGGCGTGGGCGCCTTCGACGCGGGCTTGCGGGTCCCGCGACCCAGCACCTTGAAGGTCATCGTCCAGCGCCGATCGGGCCCGCGCCCCGGCTGCCACTTGAACGACGCCCACCGGCAGACGCGGTGCGCCCCGCCGCTCCACGTGACCTCGAGCACCTTCTGGCGTGCGCAGAGCTCCTCGAAGAGGTCGCACAGCGCCTGCGGCGTCGAGAACGTCGCCGAGGGCGTCGCGACGACGCGCGCGTCGCCGGTCAGGAGGTGGAGCAGCTTCCACTCGCCGCGGACGACGAGGTCCGGGTAGCCGAGGCCGAGGGGCTCGGTGCGGCCCTCGGCGACGCCGTGGAAGAAGGCGTCCTCGGCGCGGCCTTCGACGCCCCACTCGGGGGGCTGCTCGGCGCGCGGGACCGCGCGGCCGTAGAGGACGACGCGGGTGCGGGAGTGGCCTTCGATCTCGGCGAGCTCGAGGGAGGGCTTGGGGGGCACCGCGGCACATTCTGGCGCCGACATTGGGAGCGTCGGTGCAGCGAGCTATCGGCGACGAGTCGGCGACCACGAACGCGAGCCCGGGGCTAGGATGGTTGCATGACGAAGGCGAATTTTCCCGTCGGCTCACCCACGCTGACACTCGACCAAGTCGTGGACTACCTCGGTGAGCTTCAGGGCCGCGGGTATCGTGTCGAGCGACATGAGTGGCCCGCAGTCCGTGAGTGCTTCTCCGTCGTCCGCACGGACGGCTCGCGGCGGACGTTGGTGCACGACATGAACGGGAACTGGAAGTTCGCCACGAGTCCCGGAGGCCGCACGACGGTCGACGCAATTTGGTCGCTGGAGCAGCTCCGCTCGACGTTTGGCTTCGAGCCTGATGTTCGCCCAACCTCCGTGCGAACGAAGCGTGCGGAGCCAGCCGGGAACATCGCCCTAATCGCCGCCCTGGTAGGAAGCCGCAAGATTGCTGCAATCTTCGACCCGTACCTCGATGATCGGGGCCTATCGGCGCTCGCG
>CAIXWQ010001004.1 GCA_903923175.1 uncultured delta proteobacterium
GCACCTCCTCGAGTTCGAGCAACATCGCGCTGTCGCGGTTGAACGGGTGGACCCGCAGCTCACCGCGGACACCATGCGGTCGCCCCACGGCAGCGAGCGGGATCCAGTCGTCGTCGGAGGGGCGGGGCATGGGGAGCTCGCAGGAGAAATGCCACGAGGACGCGAGGGACGACCGGGGCTCGAATGGCGAGCGCCCCATCGTTCTTCGTGTCCTCGGGGGCGTGCCGCGCGAGGGCGCGGGCACGCGGGCACCAGGGGAAGCGTGACTAATCGAGGATGTCGAGGTGCACGCGGCGGCCGCTCTTCTGCGAAGCCGCAGCGAGGAGCACCCGCATCGCCTCGGCGGTGCGCCCGGACTTGCCGATCACCTTGCCGATGTCCTCGCGGGCGACGCGCAGCTCCACGACGGTGCTGCCGTTGCCCTCGAATTCCGCGACCTCGACCGCGTTCGGTTCGTCGACGAGCGCACGCGCCATCGACGAGACCAGATCGGAGAAGCGCCCTTGCGGCATGATCAGGCGGCGGGCTTGGCGGCGGCGGCAGCGGCCGCCGCGACGGCGGCCTTCTTGATCACCGTGGCGACCGTGTCGGTCACCTGGGCGCCCTTGCTCTGCCAGTAGGCGAGGCGGTCGGCCTTCACGTGGATGACCTCCGGCTTGGCGACGGGATCGAAGGTGCCGACCGTCTCGAGGAAGCGCCCACCACGCGGCGACCGGTGGTCGGTCACGACGATGCGGTAGAAGGGGGCTTTCTTGGCGCCGGCGCGCGCGAGGCGAATGCGAACCATCGGATGGAACCTCGAGTCGATAGGGAAAACGGGCGCCGAAGCGTACCCAATTGCGCGTCCAGGTCAAGTGCTACCTGAACAACCGTCAGGGGCTTAGCATACTCCGAGCGAGAGAAGTCGGGGGGCCGGCATCGAACCGGGGCGATGCCGCGGTGCGACGCGACGCCGCGAGAGATGGTAGCTACGTTCTTTCGCGCAGTGAGCTGGGTGGGGGGTAGGAGCCAGGTGACGTGACCATCCTACGTTCCGAGATCGTGGAGCAGACGATCGATCGGCGCTCCGGGACCTCGGGCCGATTCGTGAAGGAGGTCGTGCTCGCGCGCGGCGACGTCCCGCTCTCGATGGTGCGCAAGCGCTGGGCCGACGGCGACGGCTGTCGCGCGACCATCCTGCTGGTGCACGGCTTCGGGCAGAACCGCTACACGTGGCACCTGCCGTCGCGCTCCTTCGTGAACTACCTGGCGCGCTCGGGGTACGACGTCTTCAACCTCGACCTGCGCGGGCAAGGGCGCAGCCGGCTGTTCGGCGCCCCGCGCCCGGCCAAGGTGCACGAGTACATCGAGGAGGACATCCCCCGCGCGCTCGACGAGGTGCGCCGCACCACCGGGCGCGACGACATCTTCATGGTCGGGCACTCGCTCGGCGGGCTGCTCACGTACTGCTCCGCCCCGCTCGCGACCGACCTGGTCCGCGGCATGGTGTCGATCGGCAGCCCGTACCTCTTCACCAAGGGCTCCGACACGCTCGCTTTCATCGGCGGGTTCATCGCGATGCTCGACCGGCTCGGCATCGACATCCGCAACCCGCCGCTGCCGATCCGCCTCGTCGGCCAGGCGCTCAACGCGGCGCGATTCTTCATGGAGAGCCCGCTCTACCCGGTGAAGCTGCGCGGCTGGCACGCCGGCGCGATCGAGAAAGAAGTGCTCGCCGAGCACCTGCGGCTGGCGTTCGACCTCGCGAGCCTCCAGGTGATGGTGACGATGTTCCGCTGGAAGGGGCAGGCGTTCGGCGGAGGGCCGGCCACCGACCTCGACGGCCTCTCGTACGCCGAGCGCTTCGAGCGCTGCACCCTTCCGCTGCTCGTGATCGCCGGGACGGGCGACGATCTCGCGCCCCCCGCGAGCGTCGAGCCGGCGTACATCCGCTCGCGCAGCCGCGACAAGAGCTACCGCGAGCTCCCGCTCGGCCACATCGACCTCGTGGTCGGCACCGAGGCGCCCAACATGACGTGGCGGATCGTCGAGCGCTGGCTCTCGCAGCGGGCCGACCGCCTGCAGTCGCGCGCCCGCGCCGCAGGCGGCGAGGACGACGTGCCGTGACCGCGTCGCGGCGTCGCGCGGAGCGAGCCTGAGCTCATGAGAGCGCTCGACTTCTTCCCCCCGCCGCCGCGTGGCCTCAAAGGGCGCGCGACCGAGCTCGCGACGCTCGCGCGGACGCTCGCGAGCGGCGCCCCGCGGCTCGCGCTCGTGGGGGGCGGCGGCAGCGGCAAGTCGATGCTCGCGGCCGCGCTCGGGCATCGCGTGCGCAAGCAGTTCGGCGGGCAGGTCCACTGGTTCCGCATCGGCGCCTGGGACGCGCAGACGCTCTTCGAGGTGCTCGCCCTGCGCTTCGGCACCTCTCGCCACCGCGACGACCGCGTCTCCGCGCTGCGGGCTTTCCTGCGCGACGGCGGCCCGCGGCTGCTGGTGCTCGACAACCACGAGGACGACGCCGCCACCGCGCGCGTGCTCGACGAGCTCGCCGACACGCCCGCGACCTTCCTGATCACCGCGCGCCGCTGCCTGCTCGGCGGCGTGCTCGTCTACCCGGTGACCGCGCCGCTGGTCACCCTCGGCCGCGCGGCGTTCCCGCGCGTCGCCGCGCTCACGCGCACGCTTCGCTGGAACCCGCTCGCGCTCGACATCGCCGACGCGCTCGTCGGCTCGCGCGCCGTGACGCTCCTCGAGCTCGAGCTGTTCCTGGAGGCGCAGGGGGTCGGGCGCGTGCGCGTCGTCGATCACGAGGACGACGTCCCCGAGGTGGTCGCGCTCGTCGACTGGTGCTGGGACCGACTCGGCGCCAAGAGCCGGCGCGCGCTCGGCGTGCTCGCGCACGTCGAGGGCGACCACGTCGACGCGGCCTCGTTGGCCCACCTCGCGCGCGTCCGCGACGTCGACGCGGCCCTGGCTCCGCTGCTGAGGTTCAGGCTCGTGCAGGAGCCCCTCGCCGGGCGCTACACGCTGCACGCGGTGGTCCGGCACGCGATCAAGCGCCGCACGACGCCCGAACCGGAGCGCTGGTTCGCGCACTACCTCCGGCTGCTCGAGCGCGACCCGTCGCGGCTCGCCCTGGAGCAGACGCACCTGTTCGCGGCGATGGACCACTGCAACCGCAAGGGCGACCTCGGCGGGATGCTCCGCATCGAGGAGCTGCTCTCCTCGCTGGGGCTCTGAGGCCGGCAAGGCGCGGCGCGCTCAGGGCGTGCGCGCGCGGCCGAGCCTTCGATCGATGGCGTGCGAGAGCCACGCGCCGAGCGCGATGCCCAGCGTGTCGGCGGCGAGATCGGCGAGGTCGGAGCTGCGGTGCGGCGAGAAGCGCTGCGCCCACTCGTCGATGGCGACCGGCACCCAGACCAGCAGCGGCGCGAGCCGGGGCCACGGCGTGCGTCGCGTCAGCGGGCGATATCGGAGCGCGCCGTCGGCGAAGAACGCGATGGCGCCGAAGATGAGGAAGTGGCCGACCTTGTCCATCCCGCCGGTCGTCGGCAGCCAGCGGGGGAGCCTTCCTCGGTAGGCGAAGATCGAGACGACGACGGCGAAGCCGACCATCGCCGCGCCCGAAGCCGCGCACGCGGCTCGCCAGCGCGATTGCGCGAGGGTCGGTGCGGCCGGCGCGCCCATGCGGCCGGCACGCTAGCAGCTGGGGAGCGTCCGCGCGGCTCTCCCGTGACCGCGCGCGAAGGGAGCGTTAAGGTCGTCCGCAATGCTCCGCCGATCTTCGAGCCTCGCCGCCGCCCTCGCCCTCTCTTCGCTAGTCGCCTGCAAGGACGACGCGCCGCCCGGCGGCCCCTCGCCCGCCAAGAGCGCGGTCGTGGGCGTGAGCGCGAAGCCCGCGACGCCGTCGAGCGCGGCCCCTTCCGCGATCGCGAGCGGC
>CAIXWQ010001005.1 GCA_903923175.1 uncultured delta proteobacterium
ATGGAAGACGCTTCGCCTCGGCCTAGATCACCTGATGATCGTCGAGGCCGCCTTCGAAGCTCGCGACCGAGAGAAGGAAGGTGGCCGGCCCGAATTTGACGAATGATGAGGTTGAAACCGGGGCCTCGAGGGGAAAGCCCCTTGCGGGGCTCGGAGCTCGTCCGAGCGCTCGGACGGGTTCGCGATCACGGAGCCCCGCAGGGGGTTGCCACTCGAGGCCGGCACCTCGGTGCCGGACGAAGCGCTGGCCGGTTCGTCGTCGACGGATCGGCCGCGCTGCTTTTGTCGGGTGCCCGAGGCGCCGCGCGAGCGTGACCGCGCGCATGCGCTGACACCTCGCGGCCCCGTCGAGCATCTCCTCGCGCCATGAAGAACGTCGCTGTCCTGGGCTCGGGGGTCGTCGGGCAGGTCCTCGCCGATGGGTTCCTCAAACACGGCTACAACGTGATGCGCGGCTCGCGCGATCCGAAGAAGCTCGCCGAATGGAAGGTCAAGGCGGGGGCGAAGGCCTCGGTCGGCACCTTCGCGGAGGCGGCGCAGTTCGGCGAGGTCGTCGCGATCGCGGTGAAGGGGACCGCGGCCGAAGCAGCGGTCGAGCAGTGCGAGGGGCACCTCGCCGGCAAGACGGTCATCGACGCCAACAACCCGATCGCCGATCTGCCGCCGGTGAACGGCGTGCTGCAGTACTTCACGGGCCCCAACGAGTCGCTGATGGAGCGGCTGCAGCAGAAGGCCCCCGCGGCGAAGTTCGTGAAGGCGTTCTCCTGCGTCGGCAACGCGTTCATGATCGACCCCGACTTCCACGGCCAGAAGCCGACCATGTTCATCTGCGGCGACGACGCCGTCGCCAAGGCGCAGGTGAAGGGGATCCTGGATCAGTTCGGCTGGGAGACGGCCGACATGGGCGTGGTCACCGCGGCGCGCGCGATCGAGCCGCTCTGCCAGCTCTGGTGCCTGCCGGGGCTCACCGGCGGCGGCTGGACGCACGCGTTCAAGCTCCTGCGGCTCTGAGAATCCGCGCAGCCGCGTCGCGGCGGTTCGCCGGCGAGCGGGCATCCGACCGCGCATGTGCGCTCGGATCGCCCGCTCTCTCGTCCCCGGCCTCGCGCTCCTCTCGGCCCTCTCGGGGCTCTCGGCGGTCGGCGGCTGCGGGGCGCACGCGCCCAAGCCGATCGAGGGGCGCGAGCTCTACGCGACGCCTTGCTCGGCGCGCGTGAGCAAGGGGCCGTGGTCGCTCGCGAGCGGGCTGCACACGGCGACCATCCGCTGGGAGTCGTGCACGCCGGAGCCCGCGACGTTGATGTACGCGCCCGAGGACGGAGGCGAGTGGCGCGCCGCGCGGGCGTCCGTCGAGCCGGCGGTGGTCAGCCTCGAGATCGACACGCGGCGCGGCATCGATCACGCCGGCACGTTCTACATGGACGAGGTGCAGCTCGGCAGCCTGCTGCCGTCGACCTGCTACGTGTATCGCATCGAGGGCGATCCGCAGCGCGGCCGCATCTGCACCGCGCGCGCGTCCGGCGAGCGCTTCACGTTCGCGGCGGTGGGCGACACCAACCCCGCGCTCGGCCACACGCAGGCGCTGTCGGCGCGCGTCTACCCGACCGCCCGCCCCGACTTCACGCTCCACGCGGGCGACATGCAGTATTACGAGTCGGGGCTCGAGTCGTGGGCGTTCTGGTTCCCCGCGATGTCGCAGATGCTCCTCGCCGGGCCGCTGCTCCCCGCACGCGGCAACCACGAGCGCGAGGAGCCGAACGAGCTCGAGGAGCACTTCCGGCGCTACTTCCACGACGCCGGCGCGCGCGGGGAGGGGCTCGGCGACGCGTGGAGCTTCTCCTCGGCGGGCGTCGGGTTCTTCGGCCTCGACACCGAGAGCGACTTCGGCCCGGGCTCGGCGCAGGCCACGTGGCTCGTGCGCAAGCTCGCGGCGCTCGCGGCCACGCCGGGCTACCGCTTCTCGGTGATCGTCATGCACCGCCCGTTCGTGACCTGCGGCGACTCCGACGATCACGACGACGCGCGCGCCGCGCTGGCCGACGCGTTCCGCCGCTACCACGTCGCGCTGGTGCTGCAGGGGCACCAGCACGGCTACGAGCGGTTCGAGATCGACGGCACGACCTACGTCACGACCGGCGGCGGCGGCGCCTCGCTGCAGAAGAATGACACCAACCTCCGCCGCGGGTACTGCGATCACCGCGTGGCCGCGGGCAGCTTCTTCGAAGTCGAGGTGCTCCGCGTCGGCGCCGGCGCGCTCGAGGGGGCCGCGGTCGACGAGGCCGGCGTCGAGCACGACCCGTTCCGCAAGCTCGTGCCGTGAGCGGGCCGAGGGCGCGCGCACCAGACGCCCGGCGCGACGGCTCGCGCGGTGCGCCAATCCAGGCGAGACTGAGCTCGTGCGCCTGCGCGTTCGCTACCACCGCCCCGCGGAGCTCGTCGTCGATCACGCGGCGCAGCTGTCGCGCGGGGGGCTGCTCGTGCGCGTCGACGCCCCCGAGATCGAGCGGCTCACGCGGGTGACGCTCGCCCTCGAGCTCGCCGACCACGCGGCGACGCTCGAGGCCGAGGTCGTGCAGACCTTCCCCGGCGTCGGCGTGGCGGTGACCTTCGCCCCCTCGCCCGCGCTCGACGCGATCGTCGAGCGGGCGCGCGCGCTCGACGAGGCCGACGACGGCGAGGCCGAGGACGGCGGCGCGGCGGAGCACGCGATCGAGCGGCTCGAAGACCAG
>CAIXWQ010001006.1 GCA_903923175.1 uncultured delta proteobacterium
GCGAGCAGCGCGAGCACGAGCACGCTGACCCACTGCGGGAGCACCGGGACGTACACGAAGGAGCGCGGCGGCATCGCGCCGAGCAGGTTGCCGACGTGCGCCGAGGGCGAGAGCCACGCCGCGCCGCCCGGGAGCAGCCGGAGCACCAGCTCGACGAGGATCAGCCAGTAGGCCCGCGCGCCGCGGCCGCTGCGCGCGACCACCAGCGAGGCGAGGGCGGTCCAGGCCGCGCCGCCGAGGAAGACCGCCCACGCGCTGCCGGCCGCGTCCGCGAGCAGCAGCCCGCCGGCGCCGAGGTGGTGCGCCACGCGCAGGAGCGTGACGGTGAGGGCGGCGATCAGCGCGGGGGCGACCGAGCCGATCAGCACGGCGAGCCCGATGGCCCTCGGCGCGGCGCGCATCGGCGCGAGCCCGGCCGCGATCAAGCGATCCAGGCGCGCGCGCAGCGGCGCGCCCGCGCCCAGCGCGAAGGCGGCCAGGACGCAGCCGACGACCGGCAGCGAGACGCCGCCGAACGCGTGGAGCATCAGCGTCGCGAGCCGCGACTCGCTGGGCGCCCCCGCGGGCGTGGGGCCGAGGCCGATCAGCGCGGGGGCCGCGAACGCGAGCGGCAAGAGCGCCGCGACCGCCGCGAGCCGGAAAAGCTCGGCGGCGCGCGGCCGCGGCAGCGCGACCGCGTGATCCGGGTTCGCGCCGCTCGCTCTGCCTGCCGCCGCGCTCACCAGCGTGCTCCCTGGGCGCGCGCCCAGCCGTACGCCGCGGCGATCTCCTCGGCCGACGAGCCGTGGAGCACGAGCCGCGTGATCGCCAGACCGGCCTTCGCGCGGGCCATGATCGCGCGCCCGACGCGCTGCGGATCGCGCACGTGCAGCCGGAGCTCCTCGCGCCCGAGCGGCTCGACCGCGACGAGCGTCGGGGCGATCTCCGGGTCGGCGAAGAGCTCCGCGGCGAGCCGCATCGCGGGCGTCGCGCGCTCGGACGCGCCTTCGGACGCGCGCTCGGAGGCGCCGTCGTCGCGGACGGCCACGCGCACCAGGCGCGTCTGCCCGCCGGCCGCCGAGATCGCCCACGGCAGGCCGTGCGCGGGCCCCGCCACCAGCAGCACCCCCGCGTGGATCACCGCGCCGATCGCGTCGAGCCCCTCGGCGATCCCGAGGACGTCCTCGAGTCGCGCGGTGGCGATCACGGTGCGCTGGCCTCGCCGGACGGCGTCGCGCACGCGCGCGAGCAGGCGATCCCGGGCCGCGCCGTCGGTCTCGCGCTCGGGGTGGCTCACCAGGAGGAG
The DNA here is from genome assembly GCA_903923175.1 of uncultured delta proteobacterium. Taxonomy (GTDB): domain Bacteria; phylum Myxococcota_A; class Polyangia; order Polyangiales; family JADJMO01; genus CAIXWQ01. Next base: position 1,286 of record CAIXWQ010001006.1, read on the forward strand.
CTCGGCCTGCTCGGCCCCGGCGAGCGCGTCGGCGAGGCGGCGGCGCTGCTCGTCCCGCGACGCGTCGGGCGCGTGCTCGGCGAGCCACGCGCGCACGAGCGCGGGGGTCAGCAGCGAGGCGACGCCGCGCGCGGAGGCGATGGCGCTCGCGGCCTCGTCGAGCGGGCACGTGCGATCGATCAGCACGTCGTCGCCGAGCAGGGCGATCGAGCGGCGCAGCGCGGCGTGCTCCGCCGGATCGCCGCCGCGCGCCAGCACCCTGCCCGCGCGCGGGCGCTCGATCCCCGCCAGCAGGCGCAGCGCGTACGCCGCAGCCGAGATCGGCCCCGCGTCGGCGTCGGCGTCGACCAGCAGCGTGAGCGAGGTCGCGCACGCGAGCGTCAGCCCCCGGAGCGGCCCGCCCACGACGTGCTGGAAGCCGGTCGCGTCCGCCGGGAGCGCGAAGGAGCGGGGGGCGCTCATCGGAGCTCCTGGCGTGCGCGCGCGGCCTCGTCGGTGCAGCTCATCGCCGC
>CAIXWQ010001007.1 GCA_903923175.1 uncultured delta proteobacterium
CGACGCGGCCGAGCGCGCGTGGGTCGGCGGCGTCGGCGCGATCTACGGCGGGTGGCCCGGCCGCGGCAGCCCGATGCTCCTCGGCTGGTCGGACGCGAGCTTCCAGGCGCCGTTCGCCTCGCTCTACGCGGGCGACGGGCTGGTGATGGCGATGAGCGTCGACGGCGGCGTCGTCGAGGGGCGCTTCGAGCCGCAGAACCTCAAGCGCTGACGGCGGCGGGCGAGCTGGCCGCCGCGGCGCCGGCGTCCGCGCCGCGCGCCACCAGCACCAGGTGATCGGCCGCGTGCGCGCGCATCGACGGGTCCGCGACGAGGCGGGCGACCAGCGCGTCGAGCGGGACGAGCGCGTCGAGCGCCCCGCCCCGCGCCGCCAGCTCGGCGCGCGCGCGCTCGGCGACCGCGTCGACCATCGCCGCCTCCACCGCGACCACGAGCAACGCGCCCGCCTCGAGCGAACCGGAGGTGCGCGAGAGCGCGCCGAAGACCGGCGAGGTCGCCCCCCCCACGCCGCGCGGGCGCTCGACGGCCGCGCCCTTCACCACGCGCAGCCCCGCGAACGCCGAGCCGAGCGCCTCGAACGCGCCCCCGCGCACGCGCACGAGCAGCGCCGAGGCGCGCCCCGCCAGCGGGATCCGCGCGACGACCGCCGCGAGCGCGTCGAGCTCGTCGTCGAGCGAGACCGACACGGCGGCCTCGCGCCGCGCCCGGAACGCCTCTCGCACGCCGAGCGCGACGCTCGCGGCGTCGAGCCCCTCGCCGTCGGGATCGAGCGCGAGCGCGAGCACCTCGTCGCCGCTCGCGGCGGCGTCCCACAGCAGCCCGTCGACCCTCCCCTCGGCGCGCACGATCGTGGCGAAGACCTGGGCGGAGGAGGCCTCGGCCGTCACCGGGGCCTCGGGGGCGGCGCCGTCGAGCGCCCCGCGGGCGAGCGCCGAGCGCCGCTCGATCTCGAGCAGCCGGAGCTTGTCGCGCCGCCCGGTCACGTTCTGCACGATGATCAGCGCGACGAAGAAGGCGACCATGCCGGCCCCCTTCAGGTACTTGAGGGTGATGGCGTCGTTGGTCCGCTCCATCGAGAAGACCACCATCACGACGCCGAGCGGCCGCGCCTGCTCGTCGACCACGGTGCCGAACGCGTAGGTGATCAGCTCCTCGCGCCGGCGATCCTCGGTGCGCAGTCGGTCCTGGTAGAGCGCCGACGCGCTGCCGGGCTTGGGCTTCGCGGGCTTCGAGAAGCGCGAGACGATCGCGGCCACGAGATCGTTCCACCGCTGGGGGAAGTCGCGCCAGCGGCTCTCGGCCATGCGGCGCGCCTGCTCGGCGGGATCGGTGAGGACGCCGTGGACGTCGCGCGACATCTGGTGGTCGAAGTACGCGAGCAGCGGCTGGCCGCGTCGGCGCTGGAACTCGTCGCCGCCGGCCGACGAGACGCGCTCGTGGAGCGGACGGCCGGCGAGATCGAGGAAGCGCACCGCGAGGACGTCGTCGTCGTCGAAGACGCCGCTCGAGAGCACCGACAGCGCCGGGGCGTCGCCGGCGCGCATCGGGACCGCCGAGGCCTTCGACAGGATGGCGACGTACGACAGGCCGCGATCGCGCATGCGCCCGCGCAGCACGTTGATCTCGAAGAGCGTCGAGTTCCAGTCGACGAGCACCTCGATCCCGCACGCGACGACGAGCCCGAACAGGAAGACGCGGCCGCTGCGGGCGAGGCGCTCGCGCAGGCGCGCGAGACGCGAGTTGCCCGCGGGCGGCTTTGCCATCCTCCGCCTCTCCTTCAGCCGCCGCGCCGCCGCGCCGCGGAGGCGGACTCGCCCGCGTCGACGACCTTGCGCAGCAGCGCGCGCAGCGTGCGGCGCTCGGCGAGGGAAAGCACGGCCACGGCCTCGTCGATCGACTCCACGATCCGCGGGTAGATCTCGTCGAAGCGGCGCCGCCCCGCCGCCGTGACGGCGACCTGGAGCTTGCGGCGATCGACCGTGTCGCGGCGCCGCTCGACCTCGCCACGTGCCTCGAGGTCGTCGACGAGCCGCGAGATCCCAGCCGGGTTCTGCGCCGTCGCCTCGGCCAGGTCGCGCTGCGAGTGCGCCCCTTCGCGCACGAGCCGGCTCAGGATCTGCCAGGCCGGGAGCGACTCGCCCATCGCCGACAGGCGCGCCTGCGCGCCGGTCAGCACGATTCGCCGCATGCGCGCGACGAGCAGCCCGAGCTCGCCGCTCAGCTGCGACGCCGGCTCGCGCTCGCCTGCGGCGCGTGTGCCCGAAGCGACGCCAGCGCGCCGCGGCTCGGCGACGCGCTCCCCCTTCGTTCGCTTCTTGCGCGCGGCGGCCATCGGCGATGCTCGCATACGGCGGGCCCGCGGCCTCTGCAATCGTTGCCATCCGCAACGACCCGCGCCCGCGCGTCGAGGGGCGCGAGGCGATCAGCTCACGCCCAGCGCCCTGAGCTCCTTCGCCATCGCCCGATCGGTCGAGTCGACGTGGCGGAACAGCCACTGCTGCAAGTAGCGCATCGTCAGCACGAGGCCCCGCTCGTCGAGGCCGGTGGTCAGGCTGCGCACGTCGTCGATCAACCGGCGGTGCACCGCCGCGTGGTCGACCGCGTTGCGCAGGCCGTGCTTCGCCATGAGCGCCTCTTCGTAGCCGAAGTGGTCCTCGGACGCGCGCACCAGCCCGCGGAGCGACGCGAGCAGGGCCTCGAGCTCGAGCCCCTCCTTCATCTCGCGGCCGAGCGTGTTGATGCGGTCCATGATGTCGCGGTGCTGCGCGTCGACGGCCGCAATGCCGAGGGTGTGCCCCTCGCTCCAGCTCACGAACTGCACCGCGGGCGGCGGCGTCGAGTCGCGCCCGCTCGAGAGCCGATATCGCCCCTTGCCCGCGCGCTTCGCCTCGTACATCGCGGCGTCGGCCGCCGCGGTCAGCGAGTCGCTGTCGCTCGCGTGGTCGGGGAACACGGCGATGCCGACCGAGGCGCCCACGCGGCAGGTCGCGGCGCCGATCACGATCGGCTCCTCGAGGGCACGCACGATGCGCCCGGCGACGATCGCCGCGTCCTCGGGGAGCCGGAGGTGCGGCAGCAGGAGCGCGAACTCGTCGCCGCCAAGCCGCGCCACGGTGTCGCTGTGGCGCGAGCAGCCGCCGAGCCGCTGCGCGACCACCTGGAGCAGCGCGTCGCCCGCGTCGTGGCCGTGCGTGTCGTTCACGGCCTTGAAGCCGTCGAGGTCGACCTGCAGCAGCGCGAACATGCGCGCCCCCTTGCGCGCCGCGGCCAGCGTCTTGCGGAGCTGATCGGTGAAGTGCGCGCGGTTGGGGAGGCCGGTGAGCGCGTCGAGGTAAGCGAGGTAGGAGAGCTGCGTCTCGACGCGCGCCTGCTCGGTGCGATCGCTGAGCCAGGCGAGGCAGCGGCGCTCGCCCGCGACGTCCACCGCGTGCCCGAGCAGCTCGATGTCGCGCACGCCGCGCTCGGGATGGAGCACGTGCATCGAGAGCGTGACGCTCGGCTCGCGCGAGCGCGCGAACGCCTCTAGGCGCGCGCGCAGCGGCTCTCGCTCGTCGGCCGTGGCGATCGACGGGAGGTCGCAGCCGAGCGCGCCGGCCCCCTCGCCGAGCACCGCGTCGACCCCCGGGGTCGACGACTCGATGACCGCGCCCGACAGCACGCACACGGCGAGCGCATGGCTCTCCGCGATGGCGTCGAGAATTGCCGACGGAAGGCGCCGACGCGGGGACGCGACGACGGACGAGCTCATCACGGGGACCTCCACTGTCGAGTCGCCGAGTCCGGACGCTCGATCATGCGTACGGCGACGAGGCCCCTGCGCTTAAGAGCGAGCGCAGGAAGGACGTAGCCGGCGTCTGACTCGGGTTTCGCCGTTTTGACGTAGCCCGGCGCGCGCCGGCTCGGAGCCCGTGTCGAGCCAGCGTGCAGCGGCAGCGCGCCGTGCGGCG
>CAIXWQ010001008.1 GCA_903923175.1 uncultured delta proteobacterium
CCGGGCGCCGTCCCCGCCCGCGCTCGCAACCATGCTCGCCGAGAGAGAGGTCGTCGTGTCCGCCCAACCGAAAGCCACCGAACCTTCGCCGCGGCGCTTCCGACGCGTCGCGCTCGTCGCCCTGCCGCCCCTCGCGCTCCTCTTGCTCGGATGGCTCGGCCGATTCGCCGCCGCGGGACCGAGCGCCGCCGCCTCGGCCTCCGCCGCCACGGCCTCCTTCGCCGACGCGAGCGAGGTCGGCCCGGACGACGCCATCCCCGCCGACGCCCCCGAAGTCGCGGCCTCCGCCTCTGCCAGCGCGTCCGCGCGCGCCGTGGAGATGCTCGCGGACGGAGGCTTCGTGATCGATCTCAACCTCGCGACCGAGGACGAGCTGCGCAAGCTCCCAGGGGTCGGCCCCTCGCGCGCGCGGGCGGTCGTGGCGCTGCGCGCGAGGCTCGGACGCCTCAAATCGGTCGACGATCTGGCCCGGATCAAGGGTTTCGGGCGTGCGCTCGTCCGTCGATTGCGTCCGCTCGTGCGAACCTGATCGCGAGCTCGGGGCGCGCCCCCGGGGTATAGCTCGATTGGCTAAAGTCTGAATGTGTCGATCAAGCGAAAACCGGCTTGGTCAACGCTGGCATCCAGTCTATGGTGGATTTCGACCCTTCTGCCGGGATCCACCGCCATGACCCAGGGCCACGCAATGCCCACGGATGCGCGCCTCTTCGCGCACCCTCGACTCGAGATCACCGCCGCCATCGCTCGGAACGCTGGCATCAGCTTCCGCATGCTCTGCGCGGAGCTCGGGCTGTCCGACGGAAACCTGAGCGCGCATCTGCGCGCGCTCGAGACCGAGGCCGTGATCGCCGTCGAGCGGGGCTTCGATGGGCGTCGTCGCCTCTCGCAGTACCGACTTACGTCCGACGGCCGAAGTCGCTTCCGGGCCTACGTCGGCTGGGTCGAGCGTTTCGCGGGTGCGCTGCTGCCGCTGCTCGACGCCGGCGCCTTGCTGTAGCCGCGCGGGTAGCGACCGCCGCGACCGGCGCGCTCGCGCGTCGCCACCGACGAGCACGCCTCGCGTGCGCGTGCGGCGGCGTGTTGCGGCCAAAGGGGGGGGCGTCTAGGTTCCGCGACCTCGAATCGAGGCGGCGCGCGCCTGCGCGCCTGGAACAGGAGCCTGCCATGTCGACGAAGATCGCGATCAATGGGTTCGGACGTATCGGTCGCTGCATCGTGCGCGCGCTGTCCGAGCGGAAAATCGGCGACCTCGAGCTCGTCGCGATCAACGACCTCACGGACGCGAAGACCCTCGCGCACCTCTACAACTACGACACCGTCCACGGCCGCGCGGAGACGAAGGCGAAGGTCTTCGAGGGTGGGATCGACTTCGGCTCGTGGAAGGCGAAGATCCTCGCCGAGAAGGATCCCGCGAAGCTCCCGTGGAAGGAGCTCGGCGTCGACATCGTGCTCGAGTGCACGGGCCTCTTCACCGACAAGGAGAAGTGCCTGGCGCACGTGAACGCAGGCGCGAAGAAGGTCATCATCAGCGCGCCGGCCAAGAACCACGACGTGACGATCGTCCTCGGGGTCAACACCAACGAGTACGACGCGGCCAAGCACCACATCATCTCGTGCGGCTCGTGCACGACGAACTGCCTCGCGCCGATCGCGAAGGTCATGCTCGACAACTTCGGCATCGAGTACGGCCTCATGATGACGGTCCACTCGTACACGAACGATCAGGCCGTCCTCGACATCCCGCACCGCAAGGGCGACCTGCGCCGCGCCCGCGCCGCCGCGCAGAACATGATCCCCTCGACCACCGGCGCCGCGAAGGCGCTCGCCGAGGTCATCCCCTCGCTCAAGGGGAAGCTCGACGGTCAGGCGATCCGCGTCCCGACGATGGACGTGAGCGTCGTCGACCTCGCGCTGCGCACCGAGAAGCCGGTCACCAAGGAGGCGATCCACGCGGCGATGAAGGCCGCCGCCGAGGGGCCGCTCAAGGGGATCCTCGCGTACGTCGACGAGCCGCTCGTCTCGAGCGACTTCATCGGCGACCCCCACTCGTCGAGCTTCGACGCGACCATCACGCAGGTGATGGGCGATCGGTTCTGCAAGGTCTACTCCTGGTACGACAACGAGTGGGGCTTCTCGAACCGCATGATCGAGCTCTCGCAGCTCGTCGCCGCGAAGCTCTAGTCCGCGCTCGCACTCCGCCCTCGCGCCCGCCGGCTCCTCGCGAGCCGCGCGGGCGCGCGCGTCTCGAACGCCTTGCGTTCCGCCGCATTTCGACCCAGGAAGCTCCCCGATGGCCATGCTCGACGGCGTCGCTTCGATTCGCGATCTCGAACTCGAACATCAGCGCACGTTCATCCGCGTCGACTTCAACTGTCCGCTCACCGAGGGCGACGCGCCCGAGGTCGCCGACGACACCCGGATCCGCGAAGCGCTCCCCACGATCCGGCTCGCCCTCGAGAAGGGGGCCAAGGTCGTGCTCGCGTCGCACCTCGGTCGGCCGAAGCCCGGCCAGCCCGATCCGAAGCTGTCGCTCGAGCCCGTGGGCGCGCGGCTCTCCGAGCTGCTCGGGGTCGACATCTACTTCCCGCAGGACGACTGCGTCGGCGAGGCCGCCCGCAAGGTCGTGCGAGAGCTGCGCGACGGCCAGGTGGCCCTGCTCGAGAACCTCCGCTTCCACCCGGAGGAGGAGAAGAACGACGAGGGCTTCGCGCGGCAGCTCGCCGAATTCGCCGAGGTCTACGTCGACGACGCCTTCGGCACCGCGCACCGCGCGCACGCCAGCGTCCACGCGCTGCCGCGGCTGCTGCGCGTCCGCGGGACCGGCCTGCTCGTCGAGAAGGAGATCGCCGCGCTCTCGAAGCTCCTCGACGCACCCGAGAAGCCTTACGTCGCGGTGCTCGGCGGCGCGAAGGTGAGCGACAAGCTCGGCGTCATCGAGGCGCTCCTCGAGCGCGTCGACGCGCTGCTCGTCGGCGGCGCGATGGCGAACACCTTCCTCGCCGCGAAGGGGGTCGAGATCGGCACCTCGAGCTTCGAGGACGACAAGCTCGCGCTCGCTCGCACGCTGATGGACCGCGCACGCTCGGGCCGCGGCGGGCGCTCGGTCGAGCTGCTGCTGCCGGTCGACGTGATGGTCGCGGGCTCGACCGAGTCCGACGAGGGGAGCATCTACGACGTCCAGCGCATCCCGCGCGGCTCGATGGTGCTCGACATCGGTCCTCGCACGGTCGAGCTCTTCGCGAGGCGGCTCGCCGGCGCGAGGAGCATCTTCTGGAACGGCCCGCTCGGGCTGTTCGAGAAGCCGCTGTTCGCAGCAGGTACGAACGGCGCGGCGCGCGCGATCGCCGCGGCCTCCGAGAGCGGCGCGTTCACGGTCGTCGGTGGCGGAGACACGGCGGCCGCGGTGCATGCGACCGGCGAGGACGTCGCCTCCAAGATCAAGCACATCTCCACCGGCGGCGGGGCCTCCCTCGAGCTGCTGGAGGGCAAGAAGCTCCCGGGCGTCGAGGCGCTCCGGGGCGCGAGGAGCTGAGCATGAATCCGCGTCGAATCCCGCTCATCGCGGGCAACTGGAAGATGCACCACGGCGGCGCCAGCGGGCTCGATCTCGCCCTCGAGGTCGCCAAGCTCTCGCGTGAGCTGCGTGGCGTCGAGGTCGTCGTCGCGCCGCCGTTCACCGTGCTCGCGGCGGTGGCGCAGTCGCTCGAGGAGCTCGCCGAGCAGCGCGGGCTGCTGGTGGGCGTCGCCGGCCAGAACATGCACTTCGAGGAGAAGGGCGCGTTCACCGGCGAGGTCAGCGCGCCGATGCTCGTCGACGCGGGCTGCCGCTGGGTGATCCTCGGTCACAGCGAGCGGCGCCAGCTCTTCGGCGAGACCGACGAGCTCGTCGCGAGGAAGACGAAGGCGGCCCTCGAGCACAAGCTCCATCCGATCGTCTGCGTCGGCGAGACGCTCGAGGAGCGCACCGCGGGCAAGACGCTCGAGGTCGTGCTGCGCCAGGTGCGCGCGGCGATGCCGGCGCTCATCTCCGCGCGCGGCGCAGCCGTGATCGCCTACGAGCCCGTCTGGGCCATCGGCACGGGCAAGGTCGCGACCCCGGCCGACGCGCAGGAGGTCCACGCGGCCATCCGCGCCGAGCTGCTGAAGGAAGGCGGCGACGCGATCGCGACGCCTACCCGCATCCTCTACGGCGGCAGCGTGAAGCCCGACAACGCGCGCGCGCTCCTCGCGCAGACCGACATCGACGGCGCCCTCGTCGGTGGCGCTTCCCTTGACGTCGCGCAGTTCGGCGGCATCTTGCAGGCCGCCGCGGCCCTGGTCGGCGGCGCTGCCTGAGTACGGCTCGCCTCCGCCCCTCGCCGGTGCGTTGGAGCAAGACTGCGGCCGCGAGGCGTGCTATCGCCCCGCGGCCGTGTCGTCTGCCCACGACGTCCGGCTCCCCCGAGAGCTCGCTCGATGACCGTCTTCTTCACCATCATCCACATCGCCATCTGCGCCTTCCTCGTGCTCGTCATCCTGCTCCAGCAGGGGCGCGGCGGCGGGATGGGCGCGGCCTTCGGCGGCGCGAGCCAGCAGGTGTTCGGCGGGGCCGGCGCGGGGAACTTCCTCACGAAGCTCACCGAGATCGCCGCCTTCTCGTTCATGTTCACGTCGCTGCTGCTCGCGGGCCTCGCCTCGCAGCACGGCGAGTCGAAATACGAAGAGGCCGCCAAGGTGGTCTACGGCGCCGCCAGCAGCTCGGCGAGCGCGTCGGCTTCGGCCGCGCCCGTCACCAGCGCGCCGCCCGTCAACCCGTCGCCGACCATCCCGTCCCCCGCACCGACGGCGCCGGCCCCCGGCTCGTCGCGCTGAAGCGGCTCCGCGCGCCCCTTCCCCGGTCGCGCCCTCGCTCGCGGTCCCCTTGCGCTCTCGACGCGCTCGCGATTTCGCGCTGATCGCCGGCGTGGCGCTCGGCCGCGTGGCGCTCTCGGGCGTGGCGTGGCGCTTCGGCTTTCGCGCGGTCAGCGACGACGACTTCGCGCGCGTCACGATCGCCCAGCGCTTCGCGGCCGAGCCTCACCTCGACCCCAGTGGGACGAGCTGGCTGCCGTTCCCGTTCTGGGTGCTGGGAGGCGCCATGCGCGTCGTCGGCACGAGCCTCGACGGGGCACGCGGCGTGTCGATGGCGTGCGCCGCCCTCGCGACCGCCTGGCTCGCGTTCGTGGCGCTGCGCGCGGGGCTGTCGCGCGGCCGCGTCCTCGCGGCGAGCGTGTTCGTCTCCGCGATGCCGTGGGGGATGCAGCTCACCCTCGCGACCGTGCCCGAGGCGCCAGCCGCCGCGCTCGCGGCAGCCGCTGCCATCTCCCTCGTCTCGAGCTCTCCGCGGCTCCGCGTGGCGGGGGCGCTGTCGCTCCTGGCGAGCGTGCTCAGCCGCTACGACGCCTGGCCGCTGGCGCTCGCCTTCGCCGCGCTGTCGGCGCGTGATGCCGTTCGCGCTCGCGGCCGCGATCGTGCTTGGCTCGCGTGCGCGGGGCTCCTCGCGCTCGCCGGGCCGGTCGCCTGGTCGCTCTGGGAGTGGGCGAAATACGGCGATCCGCTCCGCTACTTCGGGCTCGTGAAGAGCTACCGGCGGGCGCTGGGGCAGGGGCCGTCGTTGCGCGATCGCCTGCTCGGCTACCCGCGCGGCTTCTTCGAGGAGCTCCGGGAGGTGTTCGTGCTCGCCGCGCTCGTGGCGCTC
>CAIXWQ010001009.1 GCA_903923175.1 uncultured delta proteobacterium
CCTGCGCCCGCCGCGTCGGCCCCGCACGCCGCTTCGGCCTCGGCCCACGAGCCCGCGCCGCACTCCTCGGGCAACGCCGGCCAGGGCGCGACGAGCGGCGACGACGCCAACGAAGGCGCGCCGTCGGCGCAGGAAGCCGACGCGGCGGGGCTCGTCGCCCGCGCGATGGGCGGCACCATCCGCGTGGACGTCGGCCTGCTCGAGAAGCTGATGAACCTCGTCGGCGAGCTGGTGCTCACGCGCAACCAGCTGCTCCAGTTCAACGCGACCCGCGAAGATCCCGGCTTCCTCGCCACCTCGCAGCGGCTCAACCTGATCACGACGGAGCTGCAGGAGGGCGTGATGAAGGCCCGCATGCAGCCGATCGGCAGCATCTGGGGCAAGTACCCGCGCGTCGTCCGCGACCTCGCGATCGCTTGCGAGAAGCTGGTCAAGATCGACATGGAGGGGGCGCAGACCGAGCTCGATCGCACCATCATCGAGGCGATCAAGGACCCGCTCACGCACCTGATCCGCAACGCGATCGATCACGGCCTCGAGAAGCCCGAGGACCGCCTCGCCGCCGGCAAGCCCGCGCAGGGGCGCGTGTCGCTCCGCGCCTTCCACGAGGGCGGTCAGGTCAACATCGAGATCGCCGACGACGGCCGCGGCATCGACGTCGAGAAGATCCGCGCCAAGGCGAACCGCCTCGCGCTCATCCCGCCCGAGGTCGCCGCGCGCATGACCGAGCGCGAGTGGCTCAACGTCATCTTCATGCCCGGCTTCTCCACCGCCGACGCGGTGAGCAACGTCTCCGGGCGCGGCGTCGGCATGGACGTCGTGCGCACCAACGTCGAGAAGATCGGCGGCACCGTCGACGTGCAGACCCGCGTCGGGCTCGGCAGCTCGGTGCACCTGAAGATCCCGCTCACCCTCGCGATCATCCCCGCGCTCATCGTCACCACCGGCGGCGACCGCTTCGCGATCCCCCAGGTCAGCCTCCTCGAGCTCGTGCACCTCGAGCCCGAGCAGGCGCGCACCGCCATCGAGCGGATCCACGGCGCGCCCGTCTACCGCCTCCGCGGCCACCTGCTGCCGCTCGTCTACCTCGCTCGCGAGCTGCGCTTCACCACCGGCGAGGGCGACGCCTCGCACCCGAACGGCGCCGACATCGTCGTGCTCCAGGCCGAGGGGCGTCAGTTCGGCCTGGTCGTCGACGAGGTCAACGACACCGAAGAGATCGTCGTCAAGCCGCTCGGCAAGCAGCTCAAGAGCATCGCGTGCTTCGCCGGCGCGACCATCATGGGCGACGGCCGCGTGGCGCTGATCCTCGACGCGCTCGGGCTGGCCCAGCGGGCCAACCTGATCTCGACCACGCGCGCGAAGGTCCGCGCGGAGGCCGAGCGCACCGAGGAGGCGACCGATCGCCTGCAGACGCTCCTGCTCTTCACGGGCCCCGACGACAGCCGCATGGCGATCCCGCTCTCGCGCGTCGACAGGCTCGAGGAGTTCCCCATCTCGGCCATCGAGCACGTCGGCGGCGAGCGCGTGGTGCAGTACCGCGGCGACATCCTGCCGCTCATCCCCGTCTCCGCGATCGTCCCCGAGCGTCGGCGCTCGAGCCGCAGCCACGAGTCGGTCGACCTCTTCGAGGGGCGCGAGAAGATCCAGGTCGTGGTCAACACCGCGGCCAACCGCCCGGTCGGGCTCGTCGTCAGCCGCATCCTCGACATCGTGCAGGAGGCGCTCGCCATCCAGGCGCGCGGCACGCGCGAGGGGGTCCTCGGCACGGCCGTGATCCAGGGGCGCGTGACCGAGCTGGTCGACGTCGAAGGGGCGCTCGCCCACGCCGCCGAGCGCATGTCGCAGCGGCCGATGGCCGAAGGGAGGGTCTGAGTCATGGCCGTCGGCCGCCAGTTCTGCACGTTCTTCCTCAATGGGCTGTTCTTCGGCGTCGAGGTCGAGAAGGTCCAGGAGGTCATTCGCTACCAGGAAATGACGAAAGTCCCTCTCGCGCCGCCGGTCGTGGGCGGCCTGATCAACCTGCGCGGGCAGATCGTCATCGCGCTCGATCTCCGCCGGCGCATCGACCTGCCCGATCGCGCGCCCGACCAGCTGCCGATGAACGTCGTCGTGCGGACCGACGAGTCCGCCGTGAGCCTCCTGGTCGACGAGATCGGCGACGTGATCGAGGTCGACGAGGCGGCGTTCGAGCGCCCGCCGGAGACCCTCCAGGGCGCCTCGCGCGACCTGATCCGCGGCGCCTACAAGCTCAAGGATCGCCTGCTCATCGTGCTCGACGCCAACCGGATCGTTCGCATCGAAAACGCCGCGTGAGATGGCGAAGCGCAACCGAAATCACCCCGTAGGTCAGGCCAACGCCGACCGGCGGCAGCTACCCAACGACGTGCTTGCCCCGAAGGAGATCGCCCCCATGGCTACGATGGATCGCACCGCTTCCGAGACGACGAACGGCCACAGTCGGCACCTCGATCTCCTCCCCGTGCCTGCGTTCGCCACCACGGCGAGCGGCGTGGTCACCGAGTGGAACGACCGCATGGCGGAGCTCACGGGCACCCCGGCCAGCGAGGCGCTCGGCAAGAAGACCTGGACGATGTTCTTCGAGAAGAAGGCCCAGACGCCGGTCGAGTCGGCCCTCCGCCTCGACGACGACGTCACCGAGGACGACTTCGCGTTCGTGAACAAAGCCACGCACGAGGAGCACCACGTCCGCTTCATGGCGCACCCGCTCCACGAGGCCGCGGCCGAAGACCCCACCGGCGCGATCGCGACGCTGGTCGAGGGCGGCGGCGCAGACGCCGCGACGACGCATCGGCTCAAGGTGCTCGAGGCGTGGGCCTCCGGCGACTTCTCGGTCGTCTACGAGTCCAGCGGCGCGAAGGACGCGCAGGCCAAGGCCATCTTCGACAAGCTCCGCGCGAACATGCTCGCGATGGTCGAGGACACCGTCACGCTCTCGGCCGCCGCCGTCGAGGGGCGCCTCTCGACGCGCGCCGACGCGAGCAAGCACGTGGGCGACTTCCGCAAGATCGTCGACGGCGTCAACAAGACCCTCGACGCCGTCATCGGCCCGCTCGCCTTCTCCGCCGGCTACGTGGAGCGCATCTCCAAGGGCGACATCCCCGCGAAGATCACCGACAGCTACAACGGCGACTTCAACACCATCAAGAACAACCTCAACGCCTGCATCGACAACCTCAGCGGCCTGATCGCCGGCATGAAGCACATGTCGGACGAGCACAACAAGGGCGACATCGACGTCTCGATGCCGGCCGATCGCTTCGAGGGCGCCTACAAGCAGATGGCGCTCGGCGTGAACGAGATGGTCGCCGGCCACATCACCGTCAAGAAGAAGGCGATGGCGTGCATCGCGGAGTTCGCCAAAGGCAACTTCGACGCGCAGCTCGACCGCTTCCCCGGCAAGAAGGTCTTCATCAACGAGAACATCGAGGAGCTCCGGACGCGCCTGCGCGCGCTGATCGCCGACGCCGCGATGCTCTCGGTCGCCGCCGTCGAAGGGCGCCTCGCCACCCGCGCCGACGCGAGCCGGCACGAGGGTGACTTCCGCAAGATCGTCGAGGGCGTCAACAAGACCCTCGACGCCGTCATCGGCCCGCTGAACGTCGCCGCGCTCTACGTCGACCGCATCTCCAAGGGCGACATCCCCGCGAAGATCACCGACAGCTACAACGGCGATTTCAACAACATCAAGAACAACCTCAACACCTGCATCAACGCGGTGAACGCGCTCGTGAGCGACGCCGTCGCGCTCGCCACCGCGGCGGTCGAGGGGCGGCTCGCCACCCGCGCCGACGCGAGCAAGCACGGCGGCGACTTCCGCAAGATCGTCGAAGGCGTCAACAAGACCCTCGACGAGGTCATCTCGCCGATGAACGACATCGCGCGCATGCTCGAGAAGCTCGCGCAGCGCGACATGACCGCCCGGGTCACCGCCCAGTACAAGGGCGACTACAACAACCTGAAGGACGCCGCGAACACGGTGGCCGAGCAGGTCGGCAACGCGGTCCGGCAGATCGGCACCAACGCCTCGGCGCTCGCCAGCGCGTCGGAAGAGGTCAACTCGGTCAGCCAGACGATGACGGCGACCGCCGAGGAGACGTCGGCGCAGGCCAACGTGGTGTCCGCGGCGGCCGAGCAGGTCAGCAAGAACGTGCAGACCGTCGCGACGGCGACCGAGGAGATGGGCGCGAGCGTCAAGGAGATCGCCCGCAACGCGACGGAGGCGACCAAGGTCGCGAACGCCGCCGTGAAGCTCGCCGAGAACACCAACGAGACGATCGCCAAACTCGGGGTGTCGAGCGCGGAGATCGGCCAGGTCATCAAGGTGATCACCTCGATCGCCCAGCAGACCAATCTCCTCGCCCTCAACGCCACCATCGAAGCGGCGCGCGCCGGCGAAGCGGGCAAGGGGTTCGCGGTCGTCGCGAACGAGGTCAAGGAGCTCGCCAAGGAGACCGCGAAGGCCACCGAGGACATCTCGCGCCGCATCGAGGCCATCCAGGGCGACACCAAGAACGCGGTCGACGCGATCGGCAAGATCGGCGGGGTCATCCGCCAGATCAGCGACATCCAGACGACGATTGCGAGCGCCGTCGAGGAGCAGAGCGCGACGACCAACGAGATCGACCGCAACGTGACCGAGGCGGCCCGCGGCAGCGGCGAGATCGCGCAGAACATCGCCGGCGTCGCCTCCGCCGCGAAGAGCACCGCCAGCGGCGCGTCGGACACCAAGACGTCCGCCGTGGAGCTCACGCGGATGGCGAGCGAGCTGCAGACGCTCGTCCAGCAGTTCAAGGTCTGACCCCGCGACGGAGCAGCTCCGCGCGACGCCGCCCGACGCGGCGCGCGCGGAGCAGCTCCGTGTCTCTCTCTGGAACCCCTCGGCGCCCCCCTGACGACGCCTTTCACGGAGCAACGAGACCATGCGCGCGCTCATCATCGATGACTCCCGCTCGATGCGGATGATCCTGGGAAAGACCCTCAAGGAGCTCGGCGTCGAGTCGATCCAGGCGGCCAACGGGCTGCTCGGGCTCGAGGCGCTGCACGGTCCGGAGCACGTCGACCTCGTGATGGTCGACTGGCACATGCCGGAGATGGACGGCTACGAGTTCGTGTGCGCAGCGCGCGCCGAGCCGGCCCTGGCGAACCTCCCGATCGTCATGGTCACCAGCGAGGCCGAGACCGACCTCATCCAGAAGGCCCTCGACGCCGGCGCCAGCGAGTTCGTCATGAAGCCGTTCACGGCGGACGCGATCCGCATGAAGCTCGAGATGCTCGGACTGGAGCTCGGAGGCACGCCGTGATTCGCGTCCGCGCCCTCGTCGTCGACGACTCGGCGGCGTATCGGCGCATCCTGAGCGACGCGCTCGGCAGCGAGGCGGGCATCGAGGTCGTCGGCACGGCCTCGAACGGCAAGATCGCCCTCGCGCGCATCCCGCAGCTGAACCCAGACGTCATCACGCTGGACGTCGAGATGCCCGAGATGGACGGGCTCGAGACCCTGAAGTCGATCCGCGCCGAGTACCCGGCGCTGCCGGTGATCATGGTCAGCTCGGCCACCGCGCCGGGCGCCGAGGCCACGATCGACGCGCTGCTGCGCGGGGCGAGCGACTACTGCATGAAGCCGACCGACGCCGAGGGCGCCGCGGCGCTGCGGGCGGAGCTCGTCCCCAAGGTGTTGCGGCTCGGTCAGGCCTATCTGCAGGCGCTCAGGAGCCCGGGCGGCGCCGCCAGCGTCCCGCCCCCGCGCCGCTCGACGTTGCCGCCACTCGCGGAGCGGGCCCGATCCCTCGCGCCCGCCGCGGCGCCCTCCCCCGCGGCCGCCCAGACGCCCGCG
>CAIXWQ010001010.1 GCA_903923175.1 uncultured delta proteobacterium
TCGGCGATCTCGTGCACGGCTGGCTCGAGCGCTGGGCGTTCAAGGGGGAGCCCGAGCTCGGCATGGCGACCGAGTACCTGACGGATCGCTATCGGCTCGATCCCGCGGACGCCGCGAGCGTCGGCGCGTGGCTGTGCGAGACGGGGCGGATCGTCCACGACGAGCTGCCGGGCTTCGCGGCGCTGGTCGCGGACGCGCAGCGACGGTCCTTCGAGCAGCCGCTGATCGGCATGGTCGGCAACACGATCCTGAGCGGCCGCACCGATCTCACGCTCGAGCGCTCGGACGGCTCGCTCGTCGTGATCGATTTCAAGGCCGGGAGCCACGTCGCGACCGGCGCGACGCCCGAGAAGATCCCGAGCTTCAGCGAGTACGCCCTGCAGCTGCACGCCTACCGGGAACTGCTCCAGGGTGCCGGGCTGAAGGTCGCGGAGGTCGGGCTGCTGTACGTGCGGGGGGCGAGCTGGGTGCGGTTCGCCGGGTGAAGCTGCGGCCCTACCGGCGCTCTGCGACGAACTCGTCGACGAACGCCCGCTGCTCGTCGGCCTCGACGGCGCCCGACACCCGCGCGCGCACCCAGCGCACGCAGTCGGGCCCCACGAGCGTCGACAGGCTGCCGATCAGGCACGCGAGGAAGAGCCCCGTGCGCCCGATTCCGGCGGCGCAGTGCACGAGCACTCCCTCGCCGGCGCGGAGGTGACCGGCGGCCGCCTCGATCGCGGCGACGAGCGCGTCGCGGTCGCTGGGCGGCTCGTAGTCGGGGATCGGCAGGTGCACGCAGGCGAGGCCCCGCGCCGCGTACTCTGCGCGCAGATCGCGCCCCGACTTCAACTGCGCCTCTTCGGCCGAGGTCAGCCACACGACCGCGCGCACCCCAGCGGCCACAGCCTCGTCGAGAAGCTGACCGTCGTCGTGGCGAAACGGCATCGCGCTGCGGAAGAGCGCGCCGCGCAGCGCGTTGGCCGGAGGGGGGAGCGGGATCGGCGTGAGGTGGTCGAGGGGCATCGGGGACCAGGACTCCAGGTAGATGGTTTCGCAGGAGACGCCAGGCTCATGAAGGATCGGACGGACCGCGGATCTCTCGCACGCCGACGGGCCCTGGAGCGCGACCCGCTACGTTGTCTCGATCACGAGCTTCCCGCCCCGCTCGGCGAACGTGATGGCTACAGCGAACAGGGAGCCGGTAAGCCCGACCGCGGCGCCGGCCACCGCGCCGGTCACGGGCCCGCCGAGCATCGTGCCGATCGCCAGGCCGGCGACGGCGCCTGCTGCGGTACCGAAGATGACCGTCTCGAGGACGCCGCGCAGCTCGGGGTCCCGGATCTGATCGAGGCACTCGCCCGCGAGCCTGACGCCTTCGCGGAGAAGCGCCTCGACGAAGAGCGGCGCGATGGAACGCGAGACGACCACGCGCGCCGGGCCGCGCTGCGAGCGCTCGATGAAGGTCTGAACCTGATTGGCGACGGTGCTCATGTCAGCCCACCTCTTCGTGCGAGACGTCGCCGTCGTCGACTTCGGTCTGCTGTGCGACGCGCCCGACTCGTTCGGAGTTGCGCCCAGCCTCGACGACGCGCGCGCTCGCGACCGAGGTGGCGGCCGTCCCGACGGCGCCCGACGTCGCAGCAATGAGCGCCGTACCGCCCGCGATGCCGAGTCCGTTCGCGGCGAGCGAGCCGCCGCCGAGCGCGGCGAGCCCCGCCGACGAGGCGGCAGCGCCCGAGAGCGTCCCGCCCGCGACGCCGAGCCCA
>CAIXWQ010001011.1 GCA_903923175.1 uncultured delta proteobacterium
GTTGATCACCCCGCCGAGCGGGTCCGAGGTAACGGGGCCGCTCACGCTGCCGGTCGAGGACGAGACGCTGGTCGAGGAGCTGCGCAGCGTATTCCCTGCGATCGACATGTACCCCCCAGAGGAGCGCGTGCTGTTCACCGAGTTCGTGCGCGGCGCACTCGACAGCATCCCGATGGTGAGTCGACCGGGCGCACGTCCGACACGGGCCGATCGCTTGCAAACGGCGGCAGGCATGGCGGCCGTCTTCTACCGACGGCCCGACATGAGGATTCCGAAGGAGTTCCGTATCGAGTTCGAGGATGGCAAAGAGCCCACCGACATGCCCGGCTTCGCAGGCTACTGCCGCGGAACCGAGCAGATCGTGCTCGCCCTCGAGCCGCTCCGGCAAGCAATCCCGCTCGACGACTACGCGATCGTGCCCCACGAAGCCGCGCATCTCTTCGACCACCTCGACGGCGCTTCCGACGGCATGCTCGACGGCGTCCCGGCCGAACAGCGAGCGCGCTACCGACGGTTCGCGATGGACGAGCTCCCTCGCGCGAGACAGAAGGCGTCGTTCATGAAGGCCTACGCAGGCACGAACATGTGCGAGTTCATGGCCTGCGCCGTCGAGCTGTTCGTCGAATCGCCCCAGCCGCTGCGCGACAAGGCCCCTATCGTCTACTCGATGCTGCGGTCGGCGCTGCGCCAGGATCCGGCGGCATGGTGCGACGCACGCGACCGGGCAGCGCGAAAGAAGGACGCAACCGAGCGGGGCAAGCCCACGGCCTGACGTGCGGAAGCGGCGCAGGGAGCGATCGGTCCGCCGTCGCAGCCTGATCCGCCATATCCTCGCGGGAGCATGCCAGGCGTCGATCCCGACCTCCCCGAGCTCGAACACCCCGAGAAGGCGGCGCTCTTCCTTGCCTATGCGTATCGGTTCCCGAAACGCGGAGGCCCTGACGCGGACGCGTCCTTCGATCTCGCGAAGCTCCACGCCGCCGTCTCCGCGCGAACCACGAAAGCGACCCCGTCGCGGGAGGTCCGAATTTGGGCGCCGCCCCCGCCTGAAGGCACAAAGTACAGGGCAGGCTCGCTCGCCGACGACCTGCTTCCCCACATCCAGCAGCACATCGAGGATGGCGAAACGATCCGCGTGATCAGGCACGGCGACGTGCTGGGCACGTGGTTCGGCGAGCTGCGAGCGCCCATCGTGTTCGAGGACCGCAAGGGGATGGAGACCGTCAGCGTAGTGATCGACGGCCCGCCGACGCTCTACTTGCTCGAATCGGGGATCGTTTTCGTCGTGATCGGAGTGCGTCCCGCGGAGCCCAGCTGGCCCGCGTTTCTCGAGATGCAGTGGCGCATCGTCCGTCGCGGAATGCACTACCTGCCCGGCGACACCATCCCGCGCAAGTTGCGGGAGGGCCTCGAGTCGCTGCTCGGCTCACCTCCGACTGAGCGGACGTCGTTGCGCGTATGGCTCGCAGCGCTCGTCGCGGGTATCGAGCCCGAACCGCCACCTGGCGCACGCGAGGCGCCGCTCTCGTTCGGGCTCATCGCCACCCGATCGCTCCCGGACGAGACACAGCTCCACCGCCTACGTCTCGCCCAGCGCGCCAACCAGGAATTGGCCCCGTCGAACGATGGAAGCGCCGCGTCGTCGCTTTCGTATCGCCCTTCCGCGAACGAGGTTTGCCTCTTCTCGCCGCTGGCGACGAACTGGGTCGTCGCCAACGCCGACGCGAAGACAATCGCCTTGAGACGCGAGCACCTCGCGCGACATTACGCACTCGAGTGGGTGCTCGTCCAGCACCAGCGCCTCTTCCTGCTCGAGCTCTCTACTCGTTGCGCAAGCCTGGCGAAGACGTTGCTCAAACGCATCCGGCCCGAGGATTTGTATGGAGAGTTCGAGGCACTCGAGCTCGAACGACTCTGGTACTTCGGCTTGTTCGACTTCTCCCAATTGAGCCACGAGGAGCGACGCGAGCAGTTCTACCGTGCTCAGCGCGCGGCGATCGACGTTACCGGCCTCTTCGAGGAAGTGCGGCAGGAGATCACCGAGCTGCTCTCGATCCTCGCCGAACGCCGCGCTCGCGACGCTGCGTTTCGCGCCGACGCCCTCAACGAGGCCGTGGCCGTGCTGGCATTCGTCTTCACGCCGCTCGGAATCCTTGTCGGCGTCTTCCAGCGCGAGACGCTGCCGGAGAACCTGCGCTCGCCGCACGCATGGCTGACCCACGGGCCGTTCTGGGCGGCGGTATTGCTGACGTGCGTGTGCGTGGCGTTGCTCGTGCGGTTTCGGCGAGGGAGTGCGCCAGCAGGGCCCAAGAGCCGTGCCTACGCCCATCTAGACGGGGAGGGCACGAAGGGGAGTTAGGCTGTAGGTCCCCGCGCAATGGAGGCTCGACACGAATGGAACACCTATGAGAGCTCCCGCTCGCCGAGCCCGATGAATTCTCACCTGCGCATTTTCGTCGCGACGCGCGTGGACGACGTGCCCGCAGGCTGCGCGCGCTACCTGAGCGTCGACGGCACCGTCCCGGGCTTCACTCAGCGCTTCGATCACCACACGACCGGCGAGCGGATCAACCTCGACTCGATGCCCGACCCGATCGACGCGCGAGACCTCGACGGTGTCGGCACGACTCTCGCGGATATGGATGCGGTCGCCAGCGTCGTGGTCGTGCTTCTCGGAGGAAGGTCACGAGTTCCGACCGGTGTGCTTGCGATTCTGGAGAGCGCGTCGCACTGGTGCGATCATCTCACGCCGCATCCCGCCCACGACGCCGAATCGAACCGCCTTGGTCGCGGCCTGCTCGACACCGTGGCCCGCAGCCTCGAGGGTTCGCACGCGACGGTGTCCGAACGCTTCGCGCAGGAGTGTCGCACGCTCGCCGATGCCATCGTGCGCGGTGCCCCCCTGCCGTACAGCGACGCCTTCGTCGGCGAGCAGGCGAAGGCGGAGGCGCTCGCGCGCGATGGCCGCGTCCATTCGGAGGGACCGGTTGCGTGGCTCGACTTGCGCGGCCGTGGTCCCATCGATCCGCTCGCGCTCTATGCGGTGCATCGCGCGAGCGTCGCGGTCACCGTCGCCAGTCGCCGCGACGGCGGGTGGTCGTACTCGGTCGGCACGAACCCCTTGGTGGAACCGCGGCCGGCGGACCTGAGTCCTGCGCTGCGTGCGCTCGCTGCGGCGGAGTACGCGCACGGCCCGCCGGCGCGCGGCCCCGAACCCGTTCCCGAGAACGAGAACTGGGGAGGGCGCACGACGGTGTTCGGCTCCCCTTGGAACTACGGATCGCGACTCGGGCCCGAGGAAGTCGTGGCGATCGTGAAGAGAGCCCTCGCGATCGATTCGAGCGCGTAGGATCGGCAGGGCGCGATCGAGGAAGGTTCGGGCGTGCGCGCGAGGTATCGCAGATGGATTGCCCCCAGCACCCAGGTGAGCCCCTCCAGCCGAAGCAGTGCGGCTGGTTCTGCGCGAAGTGCGCGGACGTCGTCGTCTGCTACCACGACCAGCCGCATCCCCCAGAGGACGCACTCCCGCGCGCCGATCTCGCGCCGATCCCGTTCCCCGTCGCGTACCCGCTCGCCTTTGCTCGGGACGCCTCCATCTCGGCGAGCGCTCGCGTCGACAACCTGCTCTTCGCGGCCTACCAGGCCATGCGCGTGGCTGCCCTGGTGCTGCTGTCGGAGTACCTCGCCGGACAGGTCACGGCCTCTGACGTCGAGATGGCAGTGCGCGGACTGCGAATGCCGCACTGGCAAGAATGGAGCACCACGGCCGACAGGCTAGCACGGCACTTCTCCTCCGGCGGGCATCACAGCCGATTCTCGGCCCTCGCAGAGGGTTGGGGACGAGTCAGCAATGTAGGCAATTCCAAGACCCCTCTCGGGGCGGATCTGCTGGCGGCTCTGCCCGGGAACAACGGTCACGCGCGTAGCCTCAACGACGCGGTGTGGAAGGCCCGCAACAATCGTGCTCACCGAATGGCGACGCGCACATCGGATGTGAGCCGCGACGCCGCCACGCTCTCGAAACTCCTCCCCGTCGTCGAGCTGCTGGTCGAGGCGCTCTTCGTGCCCGCCAACTTCAGGCTTCTCCGTCGCGTCGGTGACGGCCGCTGGATCGAGCTTCAAGGTCCCCACGTCGACCTCGCCTTCGCGACGCTGCCCTCGGTCGACGTCCCCGACGGCTTGCCCTCCGACTGCGAGATCATCGCCCTCGTCGGCGACTCGGTGCTCTCGCTGTTCCCGATGCTCGCCGCCGTCGACGAGGGATTGGAGACGGCGCTCGCGACGGCTCCTCAAGAGCCCGTTCTTCTGCTCGACGGGATCCGCCGTGATCGCGTGATCATGTTGGGGGTCAGCGGACACGCCGAATCCAATCGTCTAGTCACGCCCCTCCTGGAACTTCTCGCGAAGCGAAGCGTCGATCTCGGGCTCGCGCGTGACGACGCGAAGCCCTGGACGATCGCGGACTGGGCGCGGGCGAACGCTCGGCAGACGCTCGACCTCATCCGCGGTTCCAAGTACCTCCCGGAGTGCTACGTCGAGCGTGAAGGGGTCGACGACGTCGTCGACGCTTGGCTCGACCGAACGGGGAAGGCGCTGCTGGTCCTTGGCGAAGTCGGCTCGGGTAAGTCGTCGCTTGTCGCGAGGCTCGTCGATCGGCTCACCGAGCCCACGACCGTGATGGCCCTCTCCAAGAGCAAGCGGGAGAAGCTCGTCGAGACGATCGATCAGAACGTCGGCCAGTTCCTCGGCGCGGCCGCGGGCAACGACATCGTGGTCTACCTCTCGGGCGCGTCTGCGTTTGCGGTCGCGGGGAACACCGGGCACGAGGCGCTCTGCAACGCGGTGCTCCTGAGGGCTGGCGTGCGCACCGAGGCCTTCCGAACGCTCAAGGATCTCTTCGCGACCCTACAAGGCTCATGGGCGCTGGATGCGCAGCACCACCAGAGGCGGGTCGTACTGGTGCTCGACGCAGTCGATGAGGCCGATCGGTTCCGCGACCTCGTGCCCGGGATCGTCGAACTGCTGCCACTGCTCGGGAGCTACACCTGGCTGCGTCTGATCGTGTCGATGCGCCGCGGAAGCTACGACGCTCTGACTTCCGCCGAGCAGGGCGGAGGCCGCCGGGACGCGCTAGGCGACTCACGCCACTGGGTCTCGACTATGGAGGCGCGCACCGGCGAGCCGCAACCCTTTCTCGAGGTGCGAAGGTTCCGCGCCGGCGCTGAGAGCCGGTCAGCCTACGAACGACACGCCGCGGCGATGCCCGCCCGCTCTTGCAGCGTTGCCTACGACGCCCTGCCCAGCGGCTTGCGATCGACGCTCGCGTCCCCCCTGCTCCTTCACCTCTTTCACGACACATTCAAGGGCGCCACGGCGTTCTCGCCGGACCTCGGCGACCGCGAAATCTTCGACGCCTACCTAGACGCGGTCACGCGGGACGCGCCTGTCGTCCGCGCGGCGCTCCCTGCGATCGGTCGCCTGCTGTACGAGCGTAGGCGACCGACCCTCCCGGTCGAGGTGATGGACGAGTGGCTGGCCGACTGGCGCCGGAGCCGGCGCGCCAACGCTGCCGAGGCGCTCGCGCGGCTCGATCCTATCGAGGAGCTGGTGGCCGCGTCCCTCCTACTCCCGCCAGGCGAGCAGCCTCTCGGGACACCGCGCGGGGTCCTCTTCTATTCGTTCTCGCACCAGCGGCTTTGCGAACAAGTGCTGCTGCGCGAGCTACGGCGACAGATCGCACCGCGGAAGGTTCCAACGCCCGAGGAGATGGGCCGATGGATCGCGCATGCCGCCGGACCGACGACAAAGCGGAACGACGACTTCGACGAGCTCGGCGGCGCACTCGAGTCGCTATGTGCAGACCTCGCGCGCGCCTCCGAGATCGGGGCGCTGTTGCCAATTCTCGATGCGCCGCAGGAGTCGGCTACGAGGCACTTGTTCGAGGCCGTGATACTCGCGCTCGCGGCCTCGCCGAAGGAGGACCCTGCAGCGCGCTCCACCCTTGCAGCGCTGGAACGGGAGGCGGCGCGAGCCCCGACGCGCGCCAGCGCGTTCGTCGCGCACGGGCGGCTCGTGGTGGGTCAATTGCGTCGAATCGGCAGAGGATGGTGGGCGTACGCGCTCACCGCAGCGCAGGAGCGGGTGCTCGCGACGACGCTAGAGGGCTGGCCCGATCGCAAAGCTGCGGAGAAGAGCCTGGCGACGATCCGGGCGAGCCTCGGCCGGTTCGCGCGCGAGCAGGGAGATCTCGACGTGGCGCTTCGGCTCTTCGAGGAGAACCTCCGAGAGTGTCGAAGGATCGCGGCCGACGGGCGCGTCGCGTCGCGTCGGCAGCTCTCCCGCGCGCTCAACCAAGTCGGACACCTTCGCTTCTTGCGGGGCGACGACCTCGGCGCCCGCGGGGTGCTGGAAGAGTCGCTCGCACTCACGCGGGCGCTCGTCGCGGCAGAGCCGAACAACCTCGATCGCCTCGGTGATCTGGCGATGCCCCTGCTTCGACTCGGGTCGCTCGACCTTGCGGTGGGGAACCTCGAGCGCGGGGAGGCCGAGCTCGAAGA
>CAIXWQ010001012.1 GCA_903923175.1 uncultured delta proteobacterium
AGCCCGCGCCGTCCTCGCTGCCCGACGCGGGCCCGACCGGGCGCGCCGCGACGATCGAGCCTGGCGCGACGGCCACACGCGGCACGGTCGACGCGGGCCCGGAGGCGCGCGCGCCGAGCGCGTCGACCGCATCGAGCGCGTCGAGCGCGTCGATCACGTCGATGGCGCGGCCGTCGAGCGCCGTCTCCGCAGCCGCACCGCGACTCCGTCCCTCGGCTGCGCCGCCGCCGCGGGTCGCTCCGCCGCGCGCGCCGGATCGCCTGTAGAGCGCGGCGTCTCCTCGCAGGCGACGGGCCGAGCGAGTGTCTCCTCGCAGGCGACGCGTCCGAGCGCTCCGCGCGCGTGCGCCCGAGATCGCGGCCGCGCCTGCGTCGGCACGCGCGCTGCAACCGAGTCCGGACGATGGATGCCCACCGCTCACCCCCCGCCCCCTTCCAGCTCGGCGCCCGCATCGCTGGGCGCTATCGGCTCGAGCGGAAGATCGGTGAAGGGGCGATGGGCGCGGTGTATCGCGCCTATCACGAGGTCGTCGCGCGTCGCTTCGCGCTGAAGGTGATGCTCCCCGAGGCCGCCGCGAGCCCGTCCGCGGCCGCGCGCTTCCGGGCCGAGGCGCGCGTCACCGGCAGCCTGCGCCACCCGTCGATCGTGGAGGTCTACGACTTCGCCACGCACGAGGAGGGCGGGCGCTCGATCCCGTACATGGTCATGGAGCTGCTCGACGGCGACGCGCTCGACCAGGTGCTCACGCAGCTCGGCAAGCTGCCGGCGGGGACGGCGCTCCGCATCGTGCGCGACGTCGCCCGCGGCCTCGCGCTCGCGCACGGGCGCGGGTGGATCCACCGGGATCTCAAGCCCGGGAACGTGTTCCTGCACCGCGGGTTCGACGGCGTGGTCGTGCCCAAGCTGTTCGACTTCGGCGTCGCCAAGCAGCTGCTGCGCGACGCGGACCCGGACGGCACGACCTCGCCGACCTCGCCCGGCGGGATCGTCGGCTCGCCGGCGTACATGAGCCCGGAGCACTTCTGCGCGGCGGAGCTCGATCCGCGCGCCGACGTCTGGTCGCTCGGCGTGGTGCTGTACCGCGCGATCTCGGGCGCGCCCCCGTTTCGTGGCCGCGGCTCGCTCACGCGCATCGCCCGCGCGATCTGCGAGGACGAGCCGCCGCCGCTCTCGAGCCGCGTCGGCGGCGTGCCCGGCTCGGTCTGCGCGCTGGTCGCTCGGTGCCTGCGCAAGGATCGCGAGGCGCGGTTCGCCGACGCGGGCGCCCTCGCCGACGCGATCGACGAGGAGCTGCGGCGCGGCGAGGCGCCGGCGCTGGACCTCACGCGGGTGGTCAGCCTCGCGGCGCGCGCGCGCGACGCGACCTCGCTCGACGCCGCGCTCACGCTGCCGCTCCACATCCCCGTCGAGCGCCTGCGCGCGGCGGTGCGCGCGCTGGAGCTCGCGTCGTCGTCAGCGCCGTCAGCGCCCGTCCCGCCGGACGTCGCGCCCCACGCGCTCCCCGCGCTCAGGTGCGACGCAGACGCGCAGACGCTCGCCGACGACCCGCGAGAGGACCGCCCGACCCGCCCCTCGCCCCACCGCGTACGGCGTGCCCGGCGCCGCGCCCTCGGCTTCGTCGCCGCCGTGCTGCTGCTCGGGCTCGCGGAGATC
>CAIXWQ010001013.1 GCA_903923175.1 uncultured delta proteobacterium
CCGCCCGATCCGTTGCCGACAAAACCGCTTTACCGCGAGCAACCGTCGGCGATGACGGTGATGCCGTCACTCATCGCGCCGGTCTCGGGCATTGCCTTTCATACGCCGCTCGACGAGCTCCCGCGCAGCGCGCGAGTGGCGCGGCCCAGCGGATCGTCGCGGTCGGGCTCGCGATCGAGCTCGCGATCGAGCTCGCGCCCGTGATCGTGCTCGGCCTCGTCGCGCGGCGCGCTCATCGGATCCCTCGACGCTCGAGCGCCTCGCGTAGCTTGCGCTTCGCCTGGAACACGCGCGTGCGCACCGTCGGTTCGGGCGCGCCGACGATCTCCGCGGCCTCGCGCGCCGTGCGCTCCTCGACCTCGCAGAGCACGAACGCGACGCGCTGGTCGACCGGGAGCTCGTCGAGCGAGGCCGCGAGCGCGCGCGTGAGGTCGAGCTGGCGTTCGCGGTCCGCGGCCCCCGGCGCGCCGTCCTGCTCGTGCGCGAAACGGTCCATCGCGGCCCTGCGGCGCGCCGCCGCGCGCACCAGGTGGCGGCCGTGGTTCACCGCGATCGACACCAGGAACGTGCGCAGCGAGCTCGCCCGCTGGAAACCGCGGATCGCCGCCGGCAGCGTGACGAACACCTCCTGCAGCAGATCCTCGGCGAGCGCGGCGTCGCCCAGGAACCGGCGCGCGAACGCGAGGACGGCGCCGGCGTGGAGATCGTAGGCCTCTGCGAGCGCGGCCGGCTCGGCGCGCTGGAGCCGCTCCACGAGCGCGTCGGCGTCGGGGCGGACGACGGCGCGGCCGAAGGGGAGGAGCGTCACGGCGGTGCTCGAGGCGGACATCGGGGCCGAGCGTGGGTGCCCGGCCGCCGCCGTTTCGTTTTCGCGAACGGCAGCGGCAGCTCAACATCGACGCCGCGCGGCCGAAATGGGCGCCGGCGCGAGGCTCACGCGAACCGGATCGCGCCCTGCGCGCCCGCCGCGCCCGCCGCGAGGAGCCGCGCGTGCCCGCCGATCACGAACGGACGGTTGTCCTCGCCGTGCCCGAACGGCGCGCCGAGCACCGCCGGCAGGCCGATCGCGCGCAGGTGCTCGCGGACCACCGCCTCCGCGGTCACGCCGTCGGGGCCGGGGGTGCAGTCGGTCAAGCCGCCGACGACGACCCCCGCCGCGCCGTCGAAGTGGCCGCCGACGCGGAGCGACGTGAGCATACGATCGAGGCGATACGGGCGCTCGGTGCAGTCCTCCAGGAAGATCAGCGCGCCCGGCGGAACGCGCAGTCGGCCGGCGGCGGCGCACGCGACGAGCAGCGCGAGGTTGCCGCCGTACGCCGGTCCCGCAGCCTCTCCCGCGACCACCACCTCGAGCCCCTCCCACGCCGGAGCCGGCTCCCCCTCGAGGCAGGCGAGCAGCGGCGCGCGGCCCGCGGGCGCGCCCCCGAGGAACGCCACCATCGGCGCGTGCAGCGAGCGAACCCCCGCGCGCGCGGCCTCGACGTGCAGCGCGGTCACGTCCGAGAACCCGACCAGCCACTTCGGCGCGATGCGCAGCGCGCTCCAGTCGATCAAATGGGCGACGCGCGTCGCGCCGTAGCCGCCGCGCGCGGCCACGATCGCGCGCACGTCGTCGGCGGCGATCGCCTCGCGGAGCTCGCCGAGGCGGCGCTCGTCGCTCCCCGCGAGGTAGCCCTCGCGCGCGAGCACGTCGTCGCGGACCACGAGCTCGTAGCGCGAAGCGAGCCACGCGAGCCCCTCGCGGAAATTCGCGGCATCGAACGGCGAGGACGGCGCGATGACGGCGACGCGGTCGCCTGGGCGCAGCGGCGGCGGGGTGAGCATCGCGAGCATCGCGAGCGTGTCGCACGCCGTGGGGCAGGGCGGAAGCCCGAAGCGGACGGGCACCCCCGCGCCCCGGCTCGCTCAGCTCCGCAGCCTGCACTCCACGTACGCGGTGAACTCGCGCGCGGGGCTCACCAGGTAGGTGTAGACCTCGACCGACGCGTTGACCGGGACGAGCACGCGCTTCACCTCGGGGTTCACGTTCGTCGAGATCGTGCAGTCGGCCGGGCGCGCGCACACGCTCTTGAGGTGGACGATGTGGTCGTAGCCGAAGGGGCGGTAGCGCGCTTCGGTCCACCAGGTGATGCACTCCGGGACGGGGGCGCTCCGCAGCGCGGTGTCGAGCACGACCTCGGCGTGCAGGGCGTCGGTGCGCACATCGGGCACGAGCGCGTCGCGCCCTGCCGCATCGCGACCGGCCTCGGCGGCCAGCGCGTCGCGTCCGGCCTCGACGAACGGGAAATCGGCGGTCGACGGGCCCTTGGCCCCCGCCATCGCGACCAGCGCGGCGGTCATGGAGCTGGCGACGAGGAGGGAGAGGGCGATCCGACGGACCATGGCGAGAGCCTTCCGAACGGGGCGTTCGCGTTCCCGAGGAGAGACGCGGGCCCCGCGCCGACATTCACTTGCACGTGCCGATCCCGACCGTCCAGCCACCCTCCGCGAGGGTCCTTTCGGAGCGGAGCGGGATCGGACAAGATCCCCTTCAAGTGCTCGAGCTCCTGGTCCCGCCGTCTCTTGGGCCGCTCAAGGCGAGCGCGCGCGCGGAGCTCCTCGAGAGCGCGCTCTCCAACGAGCTCGCCGAGCCGGTCCGGATCGAGGTCGCGTCGAGCTACGGCGAGATGGTCGATCGCATCCGCGCGAAGTCCGCGCACCTCGCCTGGTGCCCGGCCGCGGTCTGCGCGCACGTCGAGGAGCACGCCCTCGCGCTGTTCAAGGTCGTGCGCAACGGCGCCTCGACGTACCGCTCGGCGCTCGTCGGCCGCCGCGGCGAGCTGCTCACGGTCGAGAAGCTCCGCGGCCTGCGCGCCGCGTGGGTCGATCGGCTCTCGCTGGGCGGCTACCTGCTCGCGCTCGATCTGCTGCGTCGCCGGGGCTACGACCCCGAGCGCGTCTTTCGCACGCAGAGCTTCTACGGCTCGCACCCGGGCGCGCTGCAGGCGGTGCTGCGCGGCGAGGCCGACGTGGCGGCCATCACGATGAACGGCGACACCGAGCAGGATCTGCGTCGCGGCCTGCACATGCACATCGGGCTCGATCAGCGAGACTTCGATCTCATCGCCATCTCCGAAGCCGCGCCGACCGACGCGGTGCTGCTCAGCGATCGCCTCAGCGTGCCGCACCGCGATCGCATCGTCGCGCGGCTCTTCCCCGGGACGAAAACCTACCGCACGCCGAGCTTCCTGCTCTCGGCGCTCGACGCCGAGGCCTTCGAGCGCGCGACGCCGGGCGAATACACGGCGCTCCTGCGCATCGTGAAGGACGTCCCGCTCAAGCCGCGGTCGAGCGAGTTCCCTCCGCCGCCGTCCCGGCGCTGATCGCGGCGAGCTCGGCGCGGCGCGCGCCCGGCCCGAGCGCTCAACGCCCGCGCAGGCCGAGCCGATCGCGCAGCGCGTGCAGGTCGTCGCTCGTCCCTGCGCGCGGCATCGTCGCGAGCGCGCGCAGCTCGTACGCCGGCGTGGTGGCCCGCGAGACGAGGTGCACGTGCGCGCCGAGCGCGTGCGGCATCGCGAGGTCGAGCTCGAAGACGTCGCCGCACACCAGCGCGCGCCCCAGGGGCACGCCGAGCGCGGCTTCCATCGCGGCGAGCGCGTCGAGGTAGCGCCCGCGCCGCAGCAGCATCGGCCGCGCGAGGCCGTCGAGCGTCAGGTGCTCGGGGACGCTCGCGAGGCGCTCGGGCTCGGTCGCGGAGGGGGCCACGGCCCACTTGGCCGCCTCGCCGGCGACCCGTAGCTCACCCGAGCGGAGCGAGAGCCCCGAGAGGCGCGCCTCGATCCACGCGCGCCGCGTGTTGCTCACGATGCACGCCACGCGCCCGCTCGCGAGCACGGCGTCGACGATCTCGGCCGCCTCGTCGCGGAAGACGGTGCGGACGTGGCGGTAGCTCTCGGCGAAGTCCTCGTCGACGGCCGCCTCGCGCTCGGCCTCCGCCAGCGTCGGCTCGAGGAGCAGCTTGGCGACGCGCGACGCGCGAAGGTACGGATCGGCGCACGCGGGGGCGACCACCTGGCCGTCGACGACCCAGCCGTGGCGCTCGGGGTGCGTGTCGACCTCCTCGGCGAGGCGCGACCACGCCTCGCCGAACGCGCCCTTCGCGAGCCCGGCGCGACGGCCCACGCGCGCGCGAAACGCCTCCAGGAAGGGGGCGGCGCAGGCGTCGGCGTCGGTCAGCGTGCCGTCGAAATCGAAGAAGACCGCGTCGATCGACGCGACGTCCGGGCGCATGGGGGCTTTCGTGGCGCGCGCTCGCCTCGCGGACGATCGCGCGCGCCGATTCGCGGATCCTCTACTCGAAGTCCCGCGGGCCCGGGCCGGGCCGCGGGGCGCGGCGCCGCGGGCGTCCGTCCAGGGCGGGGCCGTCTTCCTCTGCCGCTCCGAGCGTCCGCGACTCGAGCGAACGCGGCGCCTCGCCTCGCGCGCCCCCTTACGCGGTGGTCGATCGCCTCTCGCGCGTCGTGCGACACTCCCCGCCCCATGAGCCCCCTGAGCCCTGAGCATCACCTCGCCATCTCCGCGCTCGGCCCCGACCGTCCTGGCCTCGTGGCCGACGTCACGCGCTACCTCCACGCCCGCGGCGGCAACATCGAGGACAGCCGCATGGCGATCCTCGGCGGCGAGTTCGGCCTGCTGATCCTGGTCTCCGGCAGCGAGGCGCAGCTCGCGTCGATCGCGGGCGAGCTCGACGAGCTGCAGAAGGTGACCGGCCTGGTCGCGCACGCGCGCGCCACCAAGAGCCCCGAGGCGCACCGCAAGGCGACCGTGCTCCCGTGCCTGGTCACCGCGGAGGCGCTCGACCGCGAAGGGATCGTGCGCGCGGTCGCGGCGGCGCTGCACGCCATCGGCGTCAACATCGTCTCGCTCGAGACCTCGGCCTACAACGCGCCGGTCTCCGGCTCGCCGCTCTTCCGGCTGCAGGCGCGCGTCGACGTGCCGCGCGGCGTGACGATCGCGCAGGTGCGCGCCGCCCTCGAGGAGGTCGCGCGCACGGAGGCCATCGACGTCGAGGTGAAGTCCCTGATCGGCGAGGGGTGAGCGGCCCGCGTCGGCCTTGAGGCGCGCGCGGCGCGCAGGGCGTGACGCCCCATATCGTCGCTTGAGGTCCCGGGCGGAATAGCCCCTCTGGGGGGCCGGTTGCGGCGTCCATGATGCGGTCATCGATCGGGCGCGGCGGGGGGCTCGGTCGATACTCGCGTCGCGTCGGCCTCTTGGCCTGCCTCGCGGTCGGCGCGCTGGGTGCGCTCGGCGCGGTCGTGGGGTGCGCCAGCAGCCCCGTCGTCACCGTGCCGCTCGTGCGCACCGCGGGGCTGCCGTTCGTCACCACGCCCTCGTCGACCATCCCGCTCGAGGTGGTCACGCACAGCACCGCCGTCCCGGATCCGCTGCCGGTCCGCTCCACCAACGTCGCCTACGCCGATCTCGAGCACACCCTCGGCTTCGCCGTGTCGTCCGGCCTCACGTCGTGGGCCGCCTCGCGCACGAGCCCTCCGAAGGAGGGGTGGCAGCTCTTCGTCGATCTGACCCAGGCGCGCGCCGAGTACGTCGACGGTCGGCTCTTCGTCAGCCTCGCCGTGCAGGCGACCCTGCGCACGCGCGCGGGCACCTACGTAGGCCAGACCACGGCGAGCTGCCGCCAGGCGGGGCTCGTGGCGGCGCAGGACGGCGCGCCGATCTTCTACACGTGCATGACCCACCTCGCCCGCGACCTCGACGGGTGGCTCGGTGGGCTCGTAGCCACGTAGCCGGCCGCCGCTCGCTGATTGCCAATCAAGGTCCGGGCCTCCGCGCCCGGCGATCGCGCCATTCCCGAATTCGCCGAGTC
>CAIXWQ010001014.1 GCA_903923175.1 uncultured delta proteobacterium
CAGCCAGCGGAGCGAGGTGCCGGCGGGCGCGGCGGAGCGGGCGGGCGCGCGCATGGGGCTCAGTAGTGCTCGCTCTTCATCAGGAGCGAGAACGCGCTGAACACGTCGCGCGGCAGCTGCACGACGATCTGCGCGGTGCCGCCGGCGCCGGCGCCCGTGGCCGACGTGCGGACCGTCAGCACCGAATTCCCCTTGTCGGGGAGCTGCCCGAGCATCTCCTCCGCCTTCGCGTCGCCCTTCGGCGGCAGGATCTCGCGCACGAAGTCGCCGAGTCGGATCATCATGCCGAACGCCGGCGTGCCCGCGGTGAACGCCGCGAAGCCCGGGAGCGACGACGCGGTCGTCCCCCTGCCGGCGAGCGCGTCCTGCACGCGGCGCGACAGCTCGCCCGCCGCGAGGTTGGTCCCCATCGCCGTCCAGACGCGCTGGCCGTCGGGCACGAGCAGCTCCTCCACGACGAAGTGGATCTTGCCGCGCTCCTTGGCGCCCTTCTTGTCCGTCGTCTTCTTGAAGACGGTCGCCGTCACGTCGTACGTCTGGCCGAAGCTCCCCTTCGGCAGGTCCTTCAGCGCCTTGGCCGGCATCGCCTTCGGCGTGACCTTGAGCTCGACCTCGTCGTCGCTCAGCTGCTTCACGAGCCCGGCGAGCGCGGGCTTGGCGGCGAGCGCGGCCCAGGACTTCGACAGCTCGACGCTCTGATCGACCGGGCGCTCGATGGCGGCGAGCGACCAGGTCGGGCGCGCGAGCCCCTCGCGGAGCTGATCGAGCTTGCTCGCGTCGTCCTTCGCGTCGCCCGACTTGTCGTTCTTGCCCTTCGCCGGCGAAGCCTTCGGCTTGGCGGGCGCGGGCTTGTCGTCGCCGCGGCCGTAGGCGACGAACGAGTCGGCGGCCTTCGGGAAGAGCAGCCGCACGGTCTGCAGCGCGAGGTCCTTGTCGCCCTTCGCCCACTTGAAGTCGGCCGCGGCGGCCTCGACCAGCTCGCCGGCGAAGGTCTGCCAGGGCTGCATCAGCGCGTCGTGCCCCGGCGTCGCGCGCACGAAGCCGGCGAAGCCGGCGCGATCGATCGGGAGCTTGCCGAAGAGCGCGGGGACCGGCGTGGTCACGTCGCGGCCCGAGAGCAGCGACTTGGTGAGCCACGAGGTCGAGCCCGTGAACGTGGCGTCGAGCTTCAGCTCGGGGCCCTGCGGCGCGAAGTTCACGCTCAGGCCGCCGCGATCGAGGTCGTCGACGAACGCGAACGACTCGCCGACGACCGCCTTCGCGGCGCGGCGGAGCACGCGGTCGAGCTCGGCGTGGCCGGTCTTGATGGCGCCTGCCACCCCCGACGCGGCGTCGTCGCGCCCGTCGCGCACCTCGTTCTCGAACTTCTTCTTGTAGACGGCGGCGTTGATCTCGACGCGCACGTCGTCGGCGACCACGCGGTTCGGCGCGCCGCGCACGAGCCAGGGGAGCAGGGCGTCGAGGTGCTTGCGCTCGTGGTCGTCGCCGCAGACGAGGCGGCGCTTGGACGGCCCCATCGCCGCGGCGACCGCGCAGGCGTGGAACCACTGCCCTTCCTTGCCTTCGCGCACGACGTACTGCACGCCGTCGCTGCCGCCGACGAGCTTGAACTTGCCGGTGAGCACGCCGAAGTCGGCGTCGTCGCGGATGCCGACCGCGAAGCCGACGTACTGCCCGTCGTCGTAGTTGTTCGGGCTGTTGACCCGCGGGTGCTCGAGGAAGGCCCCGTCCATCGGCTGGTCGGGGTCGAGCAGCGACGCGAGCGCCTCGTCGCCGGCCATGTCGCGCAGCAGGTGGTTGATCTCGAAGTCCTTGGCCTCGGGGACGAGCTGCAGCGCGGCGGCGGAGGCCGCGCGCGGCGACTTCACCCGGAAGGTGATCGCGAGCCCCGCGGGCGCCTCGATCGGCGTGAGCGCGACCTCCTGGACCGACGCGCTCGGCTTGGCGGAAGCGACGGGCTTCACGTTGCCTGCGTTCGGCGTCGGGGCCTCGGGGCCGCACGAGAGCGGCGCGAGCGCGCACAAGCCAGTGAGGAGGGCGGGGGCGAAGCGGAGGAGGTTGCGGATTCGCATCGCGGAGGAAGCTATCAAGAGCCGGCGCGCGTGGCGACGGGCACGGACCCGGAAATTCGGCCTGCCGCGGGGCTTTCGAGGCCGCTCCGAGTGGTAGCCCGCGCGCGATGTCGCGAAACCTCCCCCGGCTCGCGCTGTTTCTGCTCTCGCCCGCCTGCTCCACGTCATCCAGAACGGCGCCAGCCACAACGAGATCTACTGGGCGCAGCGGTTCTCCGGCGCGATGACCTTCCTGCTCGGCCCGAGGCGCTGAGCGACCCAAGCCGTCGCGCGATCGTCTCCGAGGCGCTGAAGCCTGGACGCGTCAGCGCCGCGACGGCGTCGGGCTCGGCTTCAGACCCACGCCCCAGCTCCAGGCCATCACCACGGTCAGCAGCAGGTTGCCGGCGGACATGAGCGGGAGCCGCCAGCCCGGGCGCACGCAGGCGAGCACGAACGCGACGAAGAAGCCGACCGACGCGACGGCGAGGCGCGGCTCGATCGTGAGCGCGACCGCGCCGGCGAGCACGCCCCAGAGGCTCATGCCGAGGATCGACGCGAGCAGCGGCGGCACGCCGAGCAGGTAGGCGCCGGCCTGGAACGCCGCTTCGCCGACGATCGCGAGGAACGCGGCCGCGAGCAGCGCGCGGTTGATGCGCGTCTTGGTCATCGAGTCGCGCGCCCACCAGGCGACGCCCGAGAAGGCGACGAGCAGCACGAGCGGGCCGAAGATCGCGTTGCGGTAGGCCGCCTGCTCGCTGTCGAAGTGCGCGAGGAGCGGCGGCAGGCTCGTCCAGCAGAGCCCCGCGAGCGCGCCGAGGAACGCGCGCGTGCGCTGCCCCGTCCCCGCGTCGAGATCGCGGCCGAGCCGCTCGAGGGCCTGCACGCGGCGCGCGTCCTCGTCGATCTCGCGCTCGAGCACGTCGATCCGCTGCACCAGCGAGAGCGGCGCGTCTGAGAGCTCGCCGAGCAGCACGCGGGCCGAGCGCGCGTCGCGCGCGCCGAGCTCGAGCTCGATCATCGCGAGCGCCGCCTCGCGCAGGCCGGCCCGCGCGTCGACGTTCTCGGGCCAGATGCGCAGCGCCTCGCGATAGCCGAAGCGGCACGCGCCGAACGCGTCGTAGATCCGCTGGCGTCGCGCGGTGGCCTCGGCCCCCTCGGCCCCCTCGGCCCCCCCGGCGCGGAGCTCGGCGCGGAGGACCGCGAGGCTCGCGTCGGCCTCGGCGGCGAGGGTGCCGCTCTCGCGGTGCTCGAGGTGATCGCCGAGCGCACGGCGCAGCTCCTCGGCGGTCGCGAACCGCGCGGCGGGCGCGCGCGCCATCGCGCGGAGGCAGATCCGCGAGAGCTCGGCCGGCGTCCCCCCGGGGAGGACGGGGTCGCGCGCCACGATGCTCGCGATCGTCTCGAGCGCCGAGTCGGCGGCGTGCGGCGGATCGCCGGCGAGGATCTCGAACAGGATGGCGCCGAGCAGGTAGACGTCGGTGCGCTCGGTGATCGGCGTGTCGTCGAGCGCCAGCGACTCGGGCGCCATGTAGCAAGGGGTGCCGGCGGCGTGGTGCGCGTCGCGGGCGAGCGGCAGGCGGCCGCTGCCGTCGTCACGGAGGCTCACGGCGATCCCCCAGTCGAGGAGGTACACCTCGCCGAACTCGCCGATCATCACGTTCTCGGGCTTGAGGTCGCGGTGCACGATGCCGCGCGCGTGCGCGAAGTGCACCGCGTTGCAGACCTGCCGGAGGATCTCGAGGTTCCACTCGAGCAGGTCGCGGGCGCCGAACCGATCGAGCACCCGCGGGCCGTCGGCGATGAGCTCGCCCCAGTGCACCCCCTCGATGCGCTTGAGCACGATGACCGGCGCGCCGAGCTCGTCGAGGCCGACGTCGTAGACCGGCACGACGTTCGGGTGCTCCAGCACGCCGGTGACCCACGCCTCGCGCAGCAGCCGCAGCGTCGCGGCCTCGCTCCGGTGCTCGGCGCGCAGCGTCTTGACCGCGACCTTGCGCCCCATGGAGACCTGGGTCGCGAGCTGCACGATCCCCATGCCGCCCTCGCCGAGCGTCCCCTCGATCTCGAGCGAGCGGCGCCGCCGCGAGGGGTCGCCGCGCAGCGCCTCGAGCACCGCCAGCGCGTCGCGCGCGGAGATCGCGCCGCTAGCGCCGCTCGCGTGAGGAGGCTCGATCGTTTCACGCGGCGCCTTCGCGATGGTGTCGCGCAGCGGCCTCGAGGCCTCGTCGCTCGCGACCTTCGCCAGGAGCGCGGCGCTCGGCGCGCTCGCGAGCAGCGTATCGAGCGCGTCTGGCGCGTCACGCGCGCCACGCGATTCGCGCGAGCCGGTCGGCGCCTCGAGGGTCGCTTGGAGCTCGGTCGGGAGGGGCTTCTTCATCGGCGGCGGTGCGGGCCCGACGTTAGCACCGCTGCGGCGTGCGCTCCCCGACGCCCGCTCGTCGGGCCTCGGCGCAGGCCGCGCGCTGGCCGCGCGCGCCGTCCACGCGGGCGGTCCACGCGCGCCGTCCACGCG
>CAIXWQ010001015.1 GCA_903923175.1 uncultured delta proteobacterium
CGCCCGCGCCGGCGCGCCGCGGAAGCGCACCGTGATCGCGGTCGTGCCGGCGGGGACGTCGACGCGTAGCTGCACGACGCTCGGCACGATCTCGGCCTCGCCGAGCGCGCCGCGCCCCGGTGCGCGGAACGGGCTGCTCCGACCGCCGACGGTCTCGCCTGGCGCGGCCGCCAGGATCGGCTGGCAGGCGGGGAGGAGCCCGCGCGTCTCGAGCTCGCGCTCGAGGAGCGGCTTGGCCGCGGGGAGGTCGGCCTCGAGCGTCGCGAGCACCAGCGCGCCGAGCTGCTCGAACGACAGATCGCGCCGGCCCGGCGACAGCCGCGTCGCGTGGTAGATCGCCGCGTCGAGGCGGCGCCGCGCGCCGGCTTCGAGCTTGGAGCGCGTCGCCCAGAGCGCCCCCGAGAGCACCAGCGACTCGTCGTGCGGCTCGCCGTCGATGGCCTCCGGGCAGCGCGCGAAGGCGTCGAGCGAGCGCAGCCCCGCGGGCCCGCCCTCCGCGCTCGCGTACTCGCCCACCAGCGGGTCGCCGGACAGCGCGCTCGAGAAGTAGTCCGCGAGCGCTTCGCCGATGGCCTCCGGCTCGACGCTGGTCGCCAGCTCGCCGAGGCGCACCCCGCCGAGGTGGAGCGTCCCCTCGAGCACCGCGTGCGTGACCTCGTGCGCGATGACGTCGCCGTCGTAGGAGAAGTCGCGCGTCGGCCCGCGGCCAGCCCACAGCGCGCTCGCCGTCACGCCGTAGAGCGCGCCGAAGGTGGCCCCCTCGCTCGAGGAGCCCGGCAGGTAGAGCGCCGTCGGGAACGGCTCGAGCGGGAGATCGATCCGCGCGAGCCTCGTCAGGTCGCCGTCGACGAGCCCCGGCGCGAGCCGCACGCCGGCGACCAGGCGCAGCGGCATGGGCACGCTCGGTGGCGCGCCCCCGAGCTCGGTGAAGAACGCGAGCGCGCGCGCGGCGTGGAAGTAGAGCGAGGCCTCGGCGAAGGGATCGAGCTCCGCGCGGCTCGCCGGGTCGCGCGGCCTTGCGGCGAAGCTCCCCGACGCGTCCGCGCGCGCGACGTGCTCGATGGAGCAGGTGCGCACGGCGCGGCGCGCGCCGGCGAAGGTCAGCTCTCGCACCCCGCGGCGATCGACGCAGCTCTCGGCGACCAGCGCCGCGCACGCGAGGTGCTCCCCCGCCGGCGGGAGCGCGAGCGGCAGCAGCGCAGGCGCCGACTCGCGCACGGGGTTGTGCGGGAAGACGAGCGCCGAGGCCGCGCGCGCCTCGTCGGTCGCCTCGAGCACGCGCCCGTTCGTCGCGTCGACGACGACACGCGGCGCGCTCGGCACGCCCGCCACGGGCTCCGCGCGCACGATCCAGACGAGCGTCGCCGTCTCGCCGCGCATCGCGATCGCGAGCCTCGGCTCGCCGAGCGGCAGCGCGGTCCATGCGCGCGCCGCGTCGGTCGCGGCCCGCGCGGCGACGACGGGGGTCACGGAGCGCGGGAGATCGACGGCGAGATCGCGGACTTGGACGCCGCCCTCGACGACGACCCCGCGCCCGAGCACCGGCAGGCCGAGGTGGACCTGCTCGAGCCGGCGCGGCTCGGACCCGTCGCAGGTGACGCAGGGGAACGCCTCGCAGGCGTCGCGCTCGGCCGCACCGGCCCCCGCCGCCGATGCCGCGACGACGAGCAGCACGGACGTCGCACACGAAGTGGTGGAGAGGCGCATCGGTGGCTTCGAAGGTCGCGCTCGGCCGCTGGCCGTCCGCGAGGCTTCGCGGTGACGCCGTACCGCCGCCGCCGCGCCGCAGCCACGGAGCCCGGCTTCAGAACGTGAGGGCGAGCGAGGCCCCTTTGCGATCGCGCTCGATCCACGGCGCTATCGCCACCTGCGGCAGCCGCGCGATCGTCGCGCTCTTCGACGGCGCGGGCTCGTAGCCGAGCACCGCGGCGTCGATGACGATCGCCGTCAGCATCCCGAGGCCCAGGCCGACCAGCGCCTCGCCGAGCCCGCACATCCCCTCGTCCTGCGTGTTCTTCGGGCAGTTCGCGAGCGCGACGCCGGCGTAGGCGCCTGCGATCGGCAGCGCGACGCGCATCCCGAGCGAGGTGGCCGCGGCGCCCCACCGGTCGTGCGCCGCGTGGACGATGGGCGCGCCGAGGAGGTAGCCGCCGACGCCGACGCCGGCCAGGGGCATCGCCGCGATGGAGACCGCGTCGACGGTGAGCGTCTCCCAGCCGTACCAGTGCCGCGCGTCGGGATCGGGCTCGGTCAGCTCGCGGCCGATGTCGCGCGCCGCGACGCGGTCCTCGGGGGTCCCGATCGGCCCCTCGGGCTCCGCGTCGCCGACGAAGGTCAGGTCGGCGTGCGCGTCACGGGTCGCGCGGAGCGAGGCGTCGGCGCGCATCGAGCCGCTCGCGGCGTTCGCGGCGTTCGCGGCCGCGGGGGCGCCGGCGACGAGCGTGAAGGAAGCGAGCGCGATCACCGAGGCGAAGGAGAGGCGAAGCATGCTCGAGGCTTCAGCAACCTCCGTGCCACCCGAAATCGTCGATGAATTCGCAAAGATGTGGCGCGTCCGAGCGCGCGAGCGTGCCGGCGTCCCGTGCCGGGGAGCGACAGGCGTGGTGCTCCGGCAACAGCTCGAAACGCCTCGGCCGCGCTCGCCGACGCGCCGCTCACGCCCCGAGCGCGCTCGGCCCTTCGAGCTCGGGCCACACCACGCCGCGCGTGCGCAGGTCGCGGATCGTGTCGGCGAGCGTCTCGAGCGGGTCGCGCGACGTCCAGCCGAGCGCCTGCTCCGCGTGCGAGGCGTCGACGTACCAGAAGTGGTGGGCCATCTCGATGCTCACCGGATCGATCGACGGCGCGAGCCCGAAGCGCCGCGCGAGGCGCTCGACGATCTCGGCGCCGGCGCGCGCGAGCTCCGGCATGCGCGGCATCGGCAGCACGGGCGCGGCGACGCCCGACAGGCGTGCGAGGCGCGCGAAGAGCTCGCGCACCGTCAGGTTGCACGCGGCGAGCAGGTAGCGCTCACCCGAGAGCCCCTTGTCCATCGCCAGCGCGAGGCCGGTCGCGGCGTCGCGCACGTCGACGAACGACAGCCCCCCGGGCGGGACCATCGGGATCTTCTTCTCGAGGAAGAGGCGGACGTCCTCGGTCGAGGAGCCGCGCAGATCGCCGGGCCCGAGGAGCAGCGTCGGGTTCACCGAGACGACGTCGAAGCCGGGCGCGGCGAGCTCGAGCGCGGCGCGCTCGGCGAAGAGCTTGGAGCGGTAGTACGGCCAGCGCGAGATCAGCCCGATCGGCGCCTCGTCACGCTCGGTGCCGAGGTGATCCGGATCGGTCGACACCGCCACCGTGCCGCTCGTCGAGGCGATCACCGCGCGCCGCACGCCGGCCTCGCGGCAGGCCTCGAGCGTGAGACGCGTGCCGACGACGTGCAGGCGCTGCAGCGCCTCGGCGTCCTCGGGCTTGCGCGAGACCTTGCCGGCGCAGTGGAACACCCCCGTGCAATCGCGCGCCGCCCGCAGCACGCTGTCGCGATCGAGGACGTCGCCGGCGGCGATCTCGACCCCCGCCCCGAGGCGGGCGAGCCCCGCGTCGTCGCCGCCACGGCAGAGCGCGACGACGTCGTGTCCCTGCCCGCGCAGCAGCTCGAGGAGGTGGGAGCCGAGGAAACCGGTCGCGCCAGTGACGAGGTAGCGAGCCACATGCTGCGTGTAGGACGGACTGC
The DNA here is from genome assembly GCA_903923175.1 of uncultured delta proteobacterium. Lineage (GTDB taxonomy): Bacteria > Myxococcota_A > Polyangia > Polyangiales > JADJMO01 > CAIXWQ01. Next base: position 3,713 of record CAIXWQ010001015.1, read on the forward strand.
GCGCGAGGGGAAGCGGCTGCAACCACGGGGCGCCTCGCTCCGAGCGGCCACGTCGGATCGGCGCCGGCGCGGCGCGGGCGCGTGCGATGATCGCGGCCGCAACTCGCGGAGGCACATCATGCGGCGACTCGCACGGCTCGGGACGGCTTCGGCTTCGAGGATGGCGCTGGCGTTGGCGTGCGGAGCGCTCGGCGGACTCTGCGCGCTCGGCGCGCTCGAGAAGGACGCCCGCGCGGACTGGCCCGTCTCGCGACGCGACCCCGCGCGCACGGCGACCGCGCCCGGCAAGTCGTCGATCACCGTGCCGGTGCGCTATTGGCAGTACTACGTCGGCGGCACGCTCTCGGGCGCCTCGCACGTCGCGCTCGACGTGAACAAGGACGGCGTGACCGACGTCGTCTACCTCGCCGGCGGCAAGGCGATCGCCAAGCTCGCCGACGATCGGCTGGTGTGGGAGTCGACGCCGGTCGAGCTGCAGTCGCTCCACGGCGTGGTCGATCTCGACGGCGACGGCGTGCTCGACATCGTCGCGAGCTCCAACCGCAACGTGTTCGTGCTCGACGGCGCCACCGGCAAGGTCGTGTGGAAGGAGCCCGACGGCGAGGTCGGGGCGGTCGGCGGCGTGCGCCTCGCGGACCTCGACGGCGACGGGCGCTCGGAGATCCTGATCGACGAGTGCGGCTGCTGCGGCATCAGCGCCACCGCGAGCCCGCCGGGCGGCGTGTACCACTTCGACGGAGGCAAGCTCGCGAGCCCGACCAAGCTCTACGCGCCGCTCACCCGCGGCCACTGCGGCTCGAGCTCCCTCGCGGTCGGCGACTTCGACGGCGACGGCGTGAGCGACGTCGCGTACGCCGACGCGGGCACGGTCATCCTGACCAGCGGAAAGACCGGCGCGACCCTCGGCACCTCGGCCGCGCTCGGCGAGACGATCTACTACTCGTCGTGTCAGGCGACGAACCTCGACGGCGTGGTCGGCGACGAGCTCGTCTGCTTCCAGGACTCGTACCTCGCGACGGCGGGCGGCGGCCGGCGCGTCTGGGTGCTCGGCTACGACAAGACCAAGAGCCCGGCGGTGCAGACGCTCTGGAACGCCGCGCCGGTCGACAAGGCCAGCGGCCGGCTGAGCTGGGTCGGCAACTCGGTGGTCGACCTCGACGGCGACGGCAAATTCGAGATCGTCGCGAGCTGGTTCGACGGCACCGCGTGGTCGACCAAGGTGCACGACGCGCTGAGCGGCGCCGTGCTGGCGAGCGTGGCCGGCGAGAAGCTGCTCGGCGTCGTCGACGTCGACGGCGACAAGAAGCCCGACGTCGTCAGCGGCGCGGTCGGCGCACCCGGGTTCACCGCGCGCAAGTTCGCGCGCGCCGCGTCCGCCGCGCTCGCCGGCGTCGCCTCCGCGCCGAGCGGCGACTGGTCGCTGCGTTACCAGTGGGACTTCGCCGCGGCGGCGCGCTCGAACGTCGTCGGCAAGCCGCTCGCGATCGATCTCGGCGGCGCGGGCGCGGTGCTGCCGGTCTTCTACCAGGCGGTCTCCGGCTCGACGCCGGCCGCGTTCGTCGCCTTTCGCCTCGCCGCCGGCGCGCTCACGCCTGCGGCGACGTACGCCGTGCCCGACGGCCTCTCGATCCTGACCAACCAGGTCTACGACAAGGTCAACCGCGGCTACCCGCAGCTGCTCCTCACGCGCAACGACGGCTTCCTCGTGGTGCTCGACGCCGCGTTCGCGCCCACCAACGGCGGCACCTTCGGCTCGGGCGAGTTCACGCAGGTCCTCCCCGGCATGCGCGTGGGCGGCTTCGTCGGCGCGCCCATCGCGCCGCGCTTCGCCAGCGCGACCGGCGGCGCGGGGACGAGCGACTCGGTCGTGGTGCAGGACAGCCGCGGCACCCTCGTGCGCCTCGACACCAGCGCGGCGTGGATGTCGAAGCCGCCGACGATCGCTTGGGAGGTCCGCGGCGCCGGGTCGCCGACGACGGGGCCGACCCTCGACGGCGGCAAGCCCGGCGTGTTCTGCAGCACCGGGTCGAAGCTCCTCGCCGTCTCCGCGGCGGGCGGCACGCTCTGGTCGCACGCGATGGCGAGCACCGAGTCGCTCGTCCACGATCCGCTCGCCGGCGACGTGAACGGCGACGGCACCAGCGACGCGATCGCGACCTGGGTCTCGACCGGGTCGGTGCTCGAGGCGCAGGCGTTCGACGGCAAGACCGGCAACGCCATCTGGCCCGCCAAGTACAGCGAGGCGCTGCAGTGGGGGTTCCAGCCGAGCGCGCTCGCCGACTACGACGGCAACGGCGTGCCGGACCTCCACTTCGTGCCCAACACGCTGCGCGTGCTCAACGGCGCGACCGGCGCGACGCTCGCGAACAACCCGACGTTCCTCGCGTACTTCACCCCCACGATCGCGGACGTCGACGGCGACGGCGTGGCCGAGATCACGATGAGCCGCGGCTACTACCCGGCGCGCACGTTCCGCAAGGACACGACCACCACGCTGTGGACCGGCGGCGACGATCGCCCGTACCAGCACGGCGCGCGCGCGGCGTGCGGCGCGAGCTCGATCTGGGTGCAGCCCTCGAGCCAGTACCGCGCGCTCGTCCGGCTCACGACGATGAACGGCGCGAGCGCCGGCGCGACGACCACGGTCTGGCTCGCGGGCGGCAAGCTCTTCCCGACGCAGGCCGCCGCCGACGCCTCGGGCGCGTTCGAGGGGCTGCTCGGCAACGTGGCGATCAAGCAGGATCTCGTCGGCACCGCGAAGCATCCGTCGGCGCTGATCGGCAGCACCGACGGCTTCCTCTACGCGATCGACCCGTGCGCCGGCGCCCTCGACTGGGTCTTCGACGCGAAGGTCGCCGTGGGCGACGCCATCCTCACCGACACCAGCGGCGACAACGTCGACGAGATCGTCGTCCCCGCGGCCGACGGCTACCTGTACGCGCTGCAGCAGCGCATGCTCGCGCCGCCGAGCTTCGTCAACGACAACGCCGTCAACGGCGTGTCGGTCGTCGCCGGCCCCGACGTCGACTCCGTGATGACGGCGAACGCCCTCGGCGCCTCGTGGGACGCCGTGCCCGAGGCCGACGGCTACCAGGTCGCGGTGCAGTCGGCAGGCGGCACGTTCGTCACGCAACCCGACTGGGTCGACGTGGGCGCGGTGACCCAGGTCGCCGTGCCGAACCTCTCGCTGGTCGATGGCCGCAAGTACTTCTTCTCCGTGCGCGCGGTGTCGAAGACGAAGGGCTCCTCGTTCGAGACGAAGTCGAACGGCGTGACCGTGCAGCTCGTCGCGGCGCCCGACGCGGGGCTCGAGGACGTCACGCTCGGCCCCGACGA
>CAIXWQ010001016.1 GCA_903923175.1 uncultured delta proteobacterium
CGCTGCACTTCGTGGCGCACGACCACGCGCAGGCTCTGCTCGCTTGGGACGCGTACCTGCGAGAGTTCCCCACCGGGACCTTCGCGATCGACGCGCGCTGGAACCGAGCGCTCTGCCTCGTGCGCCTCGGTCGCGCCGGCGAGGCGCGCGCCGCGCTCGCGCCGTTCGCGCGCGGCGAGTTGGCCGGGGGGTATCGTCAGGCCGAGGCCCGCTCGCTGCTCGACGCGCTCGCGACCGCTGACGCCGGCGCCGACGCGCAGAGCGCGGAGTGAGCGCGCGCATGTCCGTAGCGCTTCGCGACGACGTGAAACGAACGCGCGCCCCCCGGGCACCCACCCGCATGTCTCGCCTGCACCCTTGCTTGCTGCTCCCCCTCGCGCTCGCGGGCGTCCCGCTCCTCGCGCGCGGGTCCCGCGCGTCCCAGGCGTCCCAAGCAGCGCCGGCCACCGGAGGCTCGGCGTCCGCGTCGAGCGCCGCCGGCGGCGCCCCGTCGACGAGCGCGAGCGAGCCCGTCGCCGCCGACCGCGTGCTGCTCGTGCTCGACGGCGCGCTCGACGGCGTCACCGGCGAAGGCCTGCGCGCGGCGCTCGCCCGCGAGCTCGGCGTCGAAGTGGGCCTCGCCGCCCCCGGCGTCGAAGGGCGCGCGACGATCGCGGTGAAGGTCATCGAGGCGCGACGGGTGCTGGTGATCGTGCGCACCGGCGAGGGCAAGAGCGTCCAGCGCGTGGTGGAGCTCCCCGCCGACGCGACGCTCGCCGTCGAGACGATCTCGCTGGTCGCGTCGAACCTGCTGCGCGACGAGGCCTCGGGGCTGCTCCTCGAGCTGCGCGCGAAGGTCACGATCGGCACCGGCGCGGCGAGCGTGTCGATCGCGGTCGCGGCGCCTGCGGCCTCCTCGGCGCCTGCGGCCTCCTCGGCTCCGGCTACCTCCGCGGCTCCCGCTGCGTCTGCCGCTCCTGCGCCCGCGGCCGCTCCGACCCGACCGCGCGCGCGCGGCGGCGCGCTCTGCGAAGAGCGGCCGACGCCGACGTGGTGGGGGGTCGATCTGCTGCCATGGGTCGGCAGCTCCACCGCCGACGGCTCGCTCGGCGCCGTGCGCGCGGTGTCGTTCAACGTCGTGGCCGGCGTCACCCACGGGCTGCGCGGCTTCGAGCTCGGCGGGGTCGCCAACGTCGAGACGTCGTACGCGTGCGGCGTGCAGATCGCCGGCGCGGCCAACGTCGTGTCGGGGCCGGTGCACGGCGTGCAGGTCGCGGGCGGGCTGAACCTCGCGCGCGGCCAGCTGCTCGGCGCGCAATTCGGCGCGGTGAACCTCGTGCTCGGCGATCTCGACGGCGCGCAGCTGGGCGGCGGCTTCTCGCTCGCGGGCGGCGTGCGCGGCGTGCAGATCGCCGCGGTGAACGTCGCGACCGGCAGCGTGCGCGGCGGCCAGCTCGGCGCCATCAACGTCGCGCAGGGCGACGTCCGCGGCGCGCAGCTCGGCGTGATCAACTTCGCGGCCGGCGCCGTCTCGGGCGTGCAGCTCGGCGTCGTCAACGTCGCGAGCGACGTCGATGCGCCCATCGGGCTGGTGAACGTCGTCGAGCACGGCGTGACCCACGTCGACCTCTGGGGTACCGAGAGCGGGCTCGGCATGCTCTCGCTCGTGCACGGCGGCCGGCTCATCCACAACATCTACGGCGTCGGCGGCCGCACCGGCGCCAACGGGACGCGCTTCGGCGTCACCTACGGCATCGGCGCGCGCCTGCACCGCTCCGAGTGGCTCACCGTCGATCTCGACCTGCTGGGGACCTGGCTCGTGAACGGCCCTTCGGTGAACGGCCCGACGTTCCTCACGCAGCTGCGGCTGCTCGGCGCGCTGCGCCTGACGAGCGGCGTCTCGCTCCTCCTCGGGCCGACGTACCAGGTGATGACCGCGTACCAGGCGCAGCCGAACTACGCGCAGGCTCCGTTCGGCGCCACGAGCTTCAGCGTCAGCTCGGCCGGTCACACGGGGTGGGCGGACACCGGCTGGCCCGGCGTGGTGATCGGGCTGCGCGGGCTCTGACTCTGCAGCGCCGGCCGTGCGCGCCGCGATCGCGCTGTGCGCGGGCGCGAGCTTGGCTATGCTCCGCGCCGCGATGTCGCGCCGCGCCGAACGAGCCCACCGCGAAGCGGAGCCTCGGCGTGCCGTGTGGATGGCGTGGAGCGCGTCGAGCGCCTGGAGCGCGCGCGTAAGGTGCGGGCTGTGCCTCGTTGCGATCGCAGCCTCGCTCGGCTGCGGGCGCGGCCACGCCGACGCGCAGGGGACGAAGGCCGCTTCGAGCGCATCGCACGCCGCGATCTCTTCGATCTCTTCGATCTCTTCGATCTCTTCGATCTCTTCGATCTCTTCGATCTCTTCGAGCGCATCGAGCGCGGCCGGCTCCAAGAGCGCCGACGCGCCGCGAGGGCCCGCCTTCTCCGGGACCTTCGACGGTCAGCGGCGACGCTTCGCGCACGGCCTCGCGCGCGCCCTCCCCTCGGGCGAGCTGCAGCTGGCGCTCACCGCGGAGCCGCTCGCGTGCGACGCGGCCGCGGCCGCCCTCGACGCGCCGAGCGGGACGCCGAGTTCGAGCATCGACGCCATCACCCTGCGCGTGAGCCCCGGGCCCAACGCGAGGTTCTTCGCGGGCGCCACGGTCGGCGTCGAGGCGCGCGTCGCGCTCGGCAGCGCGCGCGTCTGGGACACGCTGCCGCCGCGCCTCGTGGGCCTCACCCTCGCCCCGCTCGCCGGGGCGCCCAAGCCCGGCGACCACGTCCGCGGCTCGCTCGCCCTCGACGCGCGCACGCGCGACGACGCGACCGGCGCGCCGCACGCGTACCGCGCGCAGGGCCCCTTCGACCTCGCGCTCTGCCCCGGCGACGCGTTCGATCGGCTCGTGGGCGAGCGCGGCGACGCCCCCGCGACCGCGCTCGCCGGGCACTTCGACAAGAGCGTCCTCAAGGCGCGCAGCGCGATCGCCATCGCGCGCCACGACGCGCTCAACGGCCTCGACTACCTCTCGGAGATCATCTTCTACGACCGCGGCGAGATGAGCTGCGACTGGCACACCGACATGCGCCGGCAGCTCGAGTACCTGACGATCGAGCAGCTCTCGGGGGTCACGAGCCGCGCCCCCGCGCCGGGCGTGCCCCAGCCGGCGCGCCCCTTCTACTGGACCGCCTCGCGGACCGACGTCTACTCGAAGGAGCGCCACTCGCTCGGCGACGCGCCCCTCGCCGCGCGCGCCTGGTTCCAGCTCGACACGGTCTCCTTCGAGGACGGCGCGCCGATCTCCGGCGTGGTGGTCGCGGCGTCGCCCGCGGGCGCGCGGCCCGACCAGACCGGGCGATTCGAAGGCGCGTTCACCGGGATCGTGTGTCGACGCTAGCCGCGAGCAGGGCCACGGCGACGCTCGGCGAAGGCGCGACGTAGCTCGGCGCCGAGGACACGCCAGCGACGGGCGACACGGGGCGCAGGGTCAGCGATTCGAACACCGCGGCGCTGCAGTCGGCCCAGTCGACCTCGCTCCAGCCCGCGAGCGCGTGCGGCAGCTCGATGGTGACCACGTGGAGCCGACGCTGCTCGCCGGCGTAGCTCCCGAGCGAGCCCGGGCTCACGGGGAACTCGTTCTTCAGGGCGAGCTTGCCGTGGCTCGCGTTCGCGACGCGGGCCGTCCACTCGAGCACGTGGTCGCGATCGGCGGCGGACGCGTCCGGGCCGAGCGCCGGGCCGTCGTAGTCGACCCAGCCGAACGGGCCGTGCAGCGAGACGACGTGGGTGGGCGCGTAGCGGTCGAGCAGGGCGATCACGAACCGCGTCTCGGCCTCCGGCGACATCGAGCCGAGGTTCGCGTTCAGGTCGACGCCGTTGGCGTTCTTGCGCGCACCGAAGGTGTCGTGCAGCCCGTCGGGGTTGACGATCGGGACGTAGACGAGCCGGATCCCCGCCGGGCGCCGCGCCGGATCCTTCGTGAGCTCGAGCAGCACGCGGAACGACGAGTAGAGCGGCGAGAGCTCGTCGCCATGGACGCCGCCGAGGAAGAGCACCGTCTCGATCGGCCGCCCGCTGCGCGCACGCGGGTCGGGCTCGAAGAGCCAGTAGAGCAGCGGGCTCCCCCGCGACGTCCGATAGGGCGCAGCGGTCTCGGGGTCGGTCAGCTGGCGCGCGCCGAACGCGAGGTACTGCCACTCGAGCGACGAGACCTGGAGCTTGGTGCCGAGCGCGGTCAGCTTCGCCGCGACCGTCTGGATCCCCCTCCAGATCGGGTGCGCCGAGTCCGCGCTCGCCGGCGCGCCGTTCGCCGCGACGGCGACGCGCCCGTGGCCGGTCGTCGCCGCGCACGCCGCCAGGGCCGTGGCGGCGAACGAGGCAGCGAGCAGCAGGCGACGCCGAGCCGTGGGGAGCACGCGAGCCATCGTCGGACCCCGTCGGTGCAAAGGCGGTCTCTGGTCCGACCGCCGGCAGGCTAGAGCGGTCAGTGTTTCGTGACCGCGCGCGCTGCGCAAGCTAGGTCACGCGCGCGCCGCGGGGCGACGAAGCCCGAAAGCGCGCACGTGCGCAGGCGCGCAGGTGCGCAGGTGCGCCGGCGCGCGTGACGGCCCGCCTACCGCGGGACGCCGAGCCGCGCGCCCGCGGCGATCACGCGCCCGTTCACCAGATCGCCGGCGTTCGCGGCCTTCCGCCCCTCCGGCTGCGCCTCGAGGATCGCGATCGCGTCCTCCCCGTTCGGCCCGCACGCCACCACCACGCCGCTGCGGTCGGCGAGGAGCACCGCGCCGGGCGCGCGCACGACCGGACTCGCGATCGTCGCGTCGACCGGCCTCGTGCGCAGCACCTTGAGCGACTTGCCATCGGCGAGCCGCGTGACGGCCGAGGGCCACGGCGTCATCGCGCGCACGTGCGCGTGGATCGCGCGCGCCGGCTTCGCGAAGTCGATGACGCCGTCTTCCTTGGCGAGGATGCGCGCGACGGTGTGCGCCGCGTGGTCCTGCAAGGCCGGCGCGACCTTGCCGTCGACGACGTCGGCCAGCGCCTCGCGCACGAGCTCCGCCGCCAACGCCGCGATGCGCCTCGAGAGCTCGGGCGTCGTCTCGTCGGCGCCGATCGCGAGCGTGCGCACCGCGTAGACCGGCCCGGTGTCGAGCCCCTCGTCCATCTGCATCAGCGCGACGCCCGTCTCGCGCTCGTCGTTCGCGATGGCCCACGCGATCGGCGCGGCGCCGCGGTACTTCGGGAGGATCGACGCGTGGAGGTTCACGCAGCCGCGGCGGGGCGCCTCGAGCACCTCTTTGGGCAGGATGCGCCCGTAGGCGATCACCAGCGCGACGTCGGCCTGCTTGTCGCGGATCCAGCGCGCGAGCGCGCCGTCGCGCACCTTCGTCGGCTGGATGACCTCGAGCCCGAGCGCCTTCGCGCGCGCCTTCACCGGCGGCTCGGCGAGCTGCATCCCGCGCCCCGCGGGGCGGTCGGGCTGGCACACCACGCCGACCACGTCGCCGCCGCGCGCGCGGCAGACCTCGACCAGCGCCTCCAGCGAAGCGACCGCGAGCTCGGGGGTGCCCATGAAGATGGCGCGCATCGCCGCGCACCATAGCAGAGGGCTCGCCGCCTCCGCTCGCACCAACCTCCGCCTCGCGGCGCTACATCGGCTCGGTGTCGTGGAAGCGCGACAGGTCGATCTTCCGCTTGCCGTCGGCCATGGCGAAGATGTCGACGAACTTCTCGCCGAAGCGCAGCTCGCTCGCGACGTACGAGTGGCGCGCGTGGATCGACGACGAGAGCGTCGCGTCGATGCCGGTCATGGTCACCACCAGCTCGGCCTGCTTCGTCGCGAGCGACTCGGCCGTCTCGCCGTGGAGCATCGACGCCGCGTCGATCGGGTGGAACACCGTCCAGGTGAGGGCGAAGATCGGCGAGACGCGGCGCGAGAGCGGCAGCTCGTGCCAGCGACGGACCGACTCCCCCTCGGCGGTGACCTCGTTGCGCACGAGGTACAGCGTCACCGTCGCCTCGACGACGTGGTTGCGTCGCTCGTTGGCGATGCGGAACAGCAGCGAGGGGAGCCCCTCGCGCCGCGTGATCACGGCCACCTCGCTGAAGATCACGCGCGACTCGGGGCGCGCGAATTTCGAGAACAGGATACCCGTCGCCATCGCCACGCCGAGCAGGCCGATCAGCGCCTCGCCGGTCACCAGCGCGTGGGCGAGCGGCGTCTTCGGGTACATGGCGCCGTAGCCGATGGTCGCCATCGTCTGCACGCTGAAGAAGAAGCAGTCGGGGTACGAGTGCGGGCGCGCCCCCTCGATGCCGCCGATCGTCAGGTACGCGAGCGCGAACGCGGCGTTCACCAGGACGTAGAGCGCGACGAACACGCCGAACAGCCGCGGCCACGTCGTGCGCAGCATGCGGTAGTACAGATCGGTGAGCACGTGGTGGCGGGCGCCGAGCACCTCCACCTGGGGCTCGTCCCCCTGCGCTCGGGGCACCGCGCGCGGATACGTGGGCAGCTCGGCCATCGCGCGCAATCTACTCGATCCGGCTCGTCACTCGACCGAGAGCGGCTCCCCCGGCGGGAGCGTCTCCACGAACGCCGCGCACGCCGCCTCGACGCGCGCCACGTCGCGCCCGTCGAAGGTCAGCTTGGTGCGGTAGGGCGCGCCGATCCACGAGGGGTAGCTGCCGATCTCGACGTCGCCGAAGCGCCCGACCACCGCGTCGAGGAGCGGCTTGAGGTGCCCTTCGTCCATGTTGGTGAGCACGGAGCGTGACACGAACGCGCGCGCGCCGAGCTTGTGCAGGCGCGCGCGGATGGCCGGGATCTTCATCTGGAAGACCTGCGGGATCCCGGGGAGCACGAAGACGTTGCGCACCAGCATGGTCGGCCAGGGGGTGCGCCGACCCGCGATCTCGACCACGTCGGGCGGCCCCTCGGACTCGGTCACCAGCTCCGTCCCCTCGGGGACGTCGGCCATGCGTAGGTGCCCCTCGGTGACGTGCTCGCCGTAGAACGCGCGCAGGAGCGCGTCGAGCTGCGGGTTTCGCACGAGCTTCATCTCGAACGCGCGCGCCACGGCCTCGAGCGTGACGTCGTCGTGCGTCGGGCCGATGCCGCCCGAGGTGAACACCCACTGGTGGCGCCCGGCGAGCGCGCGGACCTCGTCGGCGATGAGCGGCAGATCGTCCTCGATCATCACCACGCGCTGCAGGCGCACGCCGAGCGCCCGCAGCGCGCGCGCGAGCACGATCAGGTTCGCCTCCTGCACCTTGCCGGTCAGCAGCTCGTTGCCGATGACCACCGCCGCCGCGGTCGGGGCTGCATCCTGCGCCATCGCCATCGTCATCACCGCCGACCGTAGCGCAGGTCGGCGCGCGAGGCGCGGCGCGCGCCCGACCGCCGCGCCTTCAGCCCACCGCTTGCGTGCGGACGGTCTTGTACGCGTCCTCGAGGATGGCGCGGCGGGCCGAGTAGTTCATCGGCGAGAACATGAAGAGCACCGCGTCGCTGCGCGAGGGCTCGATGATCTGCACGGAGATGTCCGGCCTGCGCGCCTTCATCAGCGCGACCTCGGCGCGCAGGTGCGCGTGCTCGCTGATGCGGAGCGCCTGGTTGTAAATCCAGAGCAGCCCCTTGTCGCGGACCCCTTCGCCGCCGCCGTGGCCGGTCGGGACCTTCGCCCCCCACCCCGGCGCGACGGGGACGAGCGGGTTGACCACCAGGATGGTCTCGGCGCCGAGGCTCTTCTCTGCGACGTCGAGCATCGCCGCGTTGCCGGTGCTCCCGGCGAAGTACAGCCGCCCGCCGATGCGCACCGGCGCGAAGAAGAGCGGCAGCGACGCCGACGCGCAGATCGCCCGCGCGATGCGCTCGTGCTTGAGCGCGCCGAGCCCGAAGAGCGCCGTCTCGCCGGTGTCGAGGTCGTGCGCCGGGACGACCAGCGGCCGCTCGAGCTTCGAGAAGCTCAGCGGGACGCCGCGCCGCTCGTAGAAGGCCTCGAGGAAGTGCTCGAACTGCTCGAGCGAGAACAGCCCCGCGGGGAGCACGTCCTGGAAGCGATCGATCTCCTGCCAGGGGTCGACCGCGGTCTCCATCGGCCGCGCGGTCGCGCTCTGCAGCGCGCGCCGGATGGCGCCGAACGCCGCGCCGAAGGTCCTCCGCCACTCGCCGAGGTCGATCTGGATCAGGTGGCGTCGCTCGAGCGGGAAGAAGTTGTCGGCCGGGTCGAGCAGCGCGCGGTACAGCCGCTGGACCTCCAGCCCGCCCGCGAGCGCGGACGCGGCGACGGCGCCGCTGCCCACCGCCACGTAGCCGGAGAGCTGGTTGGCGTGGAAGCCGGGGACCTCGTCCTCCAGCGCGGCGAGCGCGCCGAGCTGATAGAGCGCGCCAGTGATGCCGCCCCCCGGGAGGTAGGCGACGACGCGCCTTCCCGGCGCGAGTGCTTCTGCGAGCGTGGTCATCGGTCGTCCTCGTCGTGCTCTCGATCGGTGTCGTGGGGCTTGCCCTCGTCCGGCCCCGCGCCAGGCGGTGCGGGCGGCGGCGGTGCCGGCTCGTCTCGCGCGTCTCGCGCGTCTCGCGCGTCTCGCGCGTCGTCGTCCGAATCGCCACCGCCGAGCCGCGGCAGGATGGCCGCGAGCGCGAGGGTCGCGAGCGTGGCGCCGACGAGCAGCGACGGGGGCCACGCGCGCGGGGCCGTCACCAGCGGATCGAGCGTGCCGAAGACCCGCACGTCGTGGGCCATGTCGGCGCAGCGGAAGGCGAGGTGCGCCGCGATCGAAGCGAGCACCGACCCGCCCGCGAAGCGCGCGTACACCAGCAGCACCGCGAGCGCGCCGCCGATCGCGAGCTGCCTCGGCTGGAAGAAGCCGTAGAACAGGGCGAACGTCACGACCGAGGTCGCCGCCGCCGCGAGCCGGCCGGCCGCGCGCCGGACCCCGGTCGCGACCGCGCCGCGAAAGACGAGCTCCTCCACGATGGGCCCCAGCGTGGCCGTCGCGACGACGCCGGCGACCCGCTGGTTGCGGCTCATCGCGGCGTAGGAGCTCAGCGACTCGGCCGCCTGCTGCGCGGTGAGCGGAAAATGCGCGAGGATCCGCGCGTGCAGCTCGCCGAGCGGCGCGACCGCGAAGCCCCCCATGAGGGCGGCGGCGAGGATCGGCAGGAAGCCGATCGGGCGCGCGCCGAGGAGATCGCGCAGCGCCAGCTCCGGCGCGTGCACCCGGGCGATGCCGAACAGGATGCCCATCGCCGCGGCCGCCTCGAGGAGCGTGGCGCTGACCTCGTCGACCACCTGCCCGCGGATCGACGCGAGCATCGCGTAGGCGAGGACGAAGACGACCAGGAACGCGCCGACCCACAGCGCCGCACCGAGGGGCCCGAGCGGGCGCAGGTAGCGGATCGGCCCGCGCGGCAGCGTCATCGGGGAGCTATTCGCACGGCGCGTGGGTCGCGCATAGGGCGTGCGTCCCGCGCGAAGCCGCGTCCTGCCCCGGCGCGCGAGGGCGGCGCTTCGCGGTCGCAGCGGGCATCGCCTCGCGCGCGCGACTTCGCGACTTCGACGCTGGGCTCGGCCCCGGCTCCGGTCGCGTCGTCCGCCCCCGCCCCGCTCGCCACGGCCACGGCGCGTGCACGCCGGGCGCACCGTCGAGCCATAGCCTGCGGGGCGCTCCGTCGGCGCTCCCCGACCTTCGTTTCCCGTCCTTTCATCCCCTGGCGCACCTGTCGCGGTGCCGGCGCCGGCCGTGCCGCCGGGACGACAGGTGCCGTCGGACGGCCGTGAACGAGCGCTCACGACGCGCCTGGACACGCCCCGATTTTCCAGCCAAATGCCGCGCAGACCCCGGCTTGGCCCCTATCGGACGGCCCAGGTACGGTCGTTGCTCTATGTACCGGCAGACGCCCTGGCTCCTCGAGAGCCCCTCGCCGTAACGAAGGAACCCGCCATGTCCACGCGCCGCTTCACGCTGCTCTCGGTCGCCGCCCTCGCCGGAGCGCTCCTCCTCCCCGTCGCCGCGACCGCGGACACGTACGCCCCCCCGGCGAGCGACGCGCGGGCAGTCGAGCTCTTCAAGGCCGCGCGCGACGTGAAGTCGCACTTCGACCACGCCGGCTCGAAGTACAAGGTCGGCCGCGCGGAGATCTTCGTGGCCGCGCCGATGAAGGACGTGCGGGCCGCGATCCTCGACTACGCCGCGTACTCGTCGATCATCCCGAAGTTCCAGAAGTCGAAGGTCCTGGGGCGCACCGGCGACGCCGCCGAGGTCTACCTCCAGATCCCGATCCTCAAGGGCGCCGCCACGCTCTGGGCGCAGGAGTCGTTCGCGAAGCCCGTGGCCGAGGGGAAGGGCGAGAAGATCGTCGGCACCTTCCTCAAGGGGAACGTCGACTCGCTCGAGGCGACCTGGCACTACCGCCCCGTCGACGCGACCCACACCGTCGTCTCGCTCGACATCTTCATCGCGCCGAAGCTCGCCGCCCCCGAGTCGCTCGTGACCAAGGAGGTCGAGGACGCCTGCGGCGACGGCACGCGGGCCATCCGCGAGAAGGCCCAGACGGCCGCCAAGAAGGTCGCCTCCAACCCGTAACGACGAGCCCGCCCGCCCGTCGGATTCCTGCAACGCGACCTCGCCGGTCGGGCTCCTCCCCCCGACCTGCGAGGTCGGCCTCTTTTTTGGGGTCCGCGGGCCGCGCCCGCTCGAGCCCCGGATGCCAGTGGTTGCCGCCGGCGCGGCGCGCTAAGGGAGAGGCGTGAGCACGAAGGCCCCCCCGAAGCGCGAGACGATGCTCGCGCACCTCGAGAAGTCCGACAGCGTCTACGTCAAGTTCGACGCCCGGCGAGACGGGGTCATCCTGCCGGCGCACCTCAAGCGCGAAGCAGCCGTGGTGCTGCAGTACGGCCTCAACATGCGCATCCCCATCCCCGATCTCGACATCGGCGCGGAGGGGATCGGCGCGACGCTCTCGTTCAACCGCAACCCGGTCTGGACGTTCATCCCGTGGTCGGCCGTGTTCGCGGTCGTCAGCGATGGCGGCGCGCAGCTCTGGGAGACCGACCTCCCGCGCGATCTCGAGCTCGACGACGGCCGCGCGGCCAAAGGTGCGGCGAAGAAGGCCGGCGACGCGCGCGCCTCCAAGCCGCCCAAGCGCCCGTCGCTGCGGGCGGTCGAGGGCGGGCGTCGCGAGGACGATGCGCCGCTGTCGAGCGCGCCCGGCGCGACCGCGGCCGCGAGCGGCGAGAAGATGGCGAGCCTGATCGACGAGCTCCCGTCCGAGCCGCTGCTGGCGCCGCTCGCCCCGAGCGCGCCCAGCGCACCG
>CAIXWQ010001017.1 GCA_903923175.1 uncultured delta proteobacterium
CGCAGGCCGACGCTCCGTCGGGGCTGCGCGCGCGCCTGCCGGCGACCGCGCGCGGCGCGCTCCACCTCGAGAGCACCAAGGCTCCCGGCGCGTGGGCCGACGTGCGCGCGGAGGATCTCGGCGACGTCACGGGCACGATCGACGAAGGGGCGCTGGTGTTCCGCGACGCGCTCGCCGGCGTCGACGTGGTCATGGCGACCGACGGCGCGCGGGCCGAGGAGCTGCGCGTGCACCACGCGCCGCCGGCCGACTCGAGCACGCTGCGCGCGCGCTGGCGCATTCGCGTCGGGCCGTCGATCACGGAGGCGAGGGTGCGCGAGGGGCGCATCGAGCTCGTCGATGCGGGCGGCTACGCGCACCTGCAGACGGCGCCGATCGTCGCGCTCGACGCGGACGATCACGCCCTCTCGGTCGCGTTGTCGGTGCGGCGCGAGGGCTACGACTGGGTCGTGCGCGCGGAGGTCGACGCGTCGAAGGCGAGCTGGCCCGTGGCGCTCGATCCTGCGTGGGCGGCGGTCGCACCGATGACCGTCGCGCGACGCTTTCACCACGCCGTGGCGATCAGCGCCGGGCGCATCCTCGTGGTCGGCGGCGCCTCGGGCCCGTCGAACAGCACGACGGAGATCTACGACGTCTCGACCAACACCTGGACGTCGGCGGGCACGATCGACGCGACGACGCTGCAAGCCCACGAGCAGATCCTGGTGCCGCAGCCGAGCGGCGGCGCGCTGCTGCTCGGCGCCGACGTCGCCGGGTGCAGCATCGCGAAGCTTCCGTGCGGCAAGCTCTCCGGGCACTCGTGCGTGCAGGTGCAGCGCTACTCGGGCGGAAAATGGGGGCCGATCGCGAAGGTCGGGCCCGCGCCCGACAAGCCGACGTTCGTGCAGCTCCCCGCCGGGCAGATCGCCGCGATCGGCAAGGCCGACGACTGCGCCGCGAACACCGGACTCGCCGGAGCCCTCATCGACGACGCCAACGTGAAGTACCTGCCGACGGCGATGGCGCTCGCGTGGGATCCCACCCAGGGGGCTGCCTCCGATGGGCAGGGGCGCATCCTCTTCAACGCCAAACCGAACGCGGAGTGGCTCGACATGCACAGCGGCAGCTGGTCGACGGGCCCGGCGGCGCCGACGGTCGGCACGGTCACGCTCAGCGCGCGCGGCTTCGTGCCGCTGTGGAGCGGCACCGGGCCGGTCGCGAGCGGCAAGATCCTCGGCTTCTTCGGCGGCGCGGGCAACCTGGGGGCGACCCTCTCGTCCGGCAGCGCGAGCTGGGACACGCCGTTCGCCTGCGAGCTCGACCCGTCGCTCCTCGACCTGTCGCGCAGTGAGTCGGGCGCGGGGGCGCAGCTCGCGAGCGGCGTCGACGCCTCGGTGTTCGGCGCCGTCGCGAGCGACTTCTACCGCGCGACCGCGACCGGCTGCGTCCACCTTCGCTACCCCGCCAACTCGCTCTTCATGCGCGACGGCACCTTCGCCGGCCTCGGCGACGGCCGCATGCTCTACACCGGCGGCACGACCCAGCTCGCGAACCCCACGAGCGCCGCGATCATCAGCGCCCCCGGGCTGCCGAACGGCGCGCCTTGCACCGATCCCGCCGCGTGCGGCTCGGGGCTGTGCACCAGCGGCCTCTGCTGCGACTCGGCCTGCGCCGGCACCTGCATGTCGTGCCACGCGAGCGAGACGGGCGGGAGCGACGGCACCTGCGCGCCGAGGAGCGACGGCGTGAAGGACACGCGCTGCGGCGACGCGTACTCGACCGCGTTCGCGGCCAAGACGTTCTCGGGCATCTGCGCGCTGAGCGACGGCAGCTGCAACGGCGCGGGCGCCTGCCGGGCCAACGCCGTGCAGAACCGACCGTGCGGCGCGAGCAGCTGCGTGGGGACCGAGCTCAACGGCCCGAAATGCGACGGCGCCGGCTACTGCCAGCCGGTCTCCACCAAGCCCTGCGACCCCTTCGCGTGCGACGCGACCGCCGGCGCATGCAAGCTCGCGTGCGCGACCGCCGCCGACTGCACCAGCGGCGCCTACTGCGGCGCCGACGGCCTGTGCGCGCCGAAGAAGGCGAACGGCCAGGTCTGCGGCGGCGACGCCGAGTGCACCTCCACGGCGTGCGTCGACTCCTACTGCTGCAGCGCGCCCTGCACCGGCCAGTGCCAGGCGTGCGACGTCGGCGGGCACGAGGGGACGTGCTGGCCGATCGACGGCGCGCCGCACGGCACGCGCAAGGCGTGCGACGGCAGCGGCGACTGCATGGGGAAGTGCGTGGGCGCGACCAGCACGGTCGCGTGCGATTTCCCGACGACGGCGACCGACTGCGGCTCGACCTGCGACGCGGCGAGCTTCACCGAGAGCACCTGCGACGGCCACGGCACCTGCGTCTCCAAGGCGGCGGTCTCCTGCGGGGCCTACGCGTGCGACGGCGCGACGCCGCCGCACTGTCGGCAGTCGTGCACCGCCAACGACGCGTGCACCACCGGCTACGTCTGCAGCGCGAACAAGTGCATCCCCGAGCCGAAGCCCACGTGCAGCGCCGACGGCACGCAGTCGACCAGCGGGGTGGGCGCGATCACCGTGTGCGGCGCGTATCGCTGCGACGTCGCGGCGGGCACCTGCCGCTACGCGTGCAGCTCGAGCGACGACTGCGCGGCCGGCAACGTCTGCGATGGCACGCGCCTCTGCGTCACGCCGGCGGCGCCCGC
>CAIXWQ010001018.1 GCA_903923175.1 uncultured delta proteobacterium
AGTCACGCGAGTCACGCGAGTCGCGCGGGGTGCACGCGGCGTTCGAGGCGCTCGAGGCCATCCTGCGCGAC
This sequence comes from uncultured delta proteobacterium, assembly GCA_903923175.1. Lineage (GTDB taxonomy): Bacteria > Myxococcota_A > Polyangia > Polyangiales > JADJMO01 > CAIXWQ01. Next base: position 72 of record CAIXWQ010001018.1, read on the forward strand.
CCGGCCGCGCTCGCCGCGGCCTGCGTCGCGGGGCGCGCCCGCCGCGCGCTCGTCGTCACCGCGCTCGCCGCCATTGGGGTCGGCATGGCGCTCTTCGGCGCCGTGGTCGGCTCGATGCGCGGCGGCGCGCAGATCGTCTACGGCAGCGTCAAGATGCCGCTCGCCATCCTCTCGACCCTGATCACTTGCGTGCCCGCGTTCCACGCCTTCGCGGCGGCGCTCGGGCGCCCGTGGTCGTACCGGGCCACCGCCTCGCTCACGCTGGTCGCCGGCGCGCGCGCCTCGCTCTGCCTGGTCGCGGCCTCGCCCGCGCTGTGGCTCGTGATCGATTTCGGCGCCGGCTACCACGCGGTGAAGCTCCTCGCGACGCTCGCCTACGCGCTCGCCGGGCTCGCCGCGCTCGGGCTGCTGCTGCGCGCGCTCGGCGGGGGGCCGCGGCGAACGGCGACGGCGGCGGCGTTCGTCGTCGTCTTCCTCCTCGTCGGCGGCCAGATGGCGTGGTCGCTGCGGCCGTTCATCGTGCGCCCCGAGGCCGAGCGCACCGTGTTCCTCACCCGCACCAGGGAGGGGGGCCTGCTGCACGAGCTGCGGCTCAGCGCCGAGCACGTGCTCCTCGCGCCGCGCACGCCGGCCTCCGAGCGCGCGCGATGAGGCTGCAGGAGCTGCTGCTGATGTACGTCGGCATCGGCGTCGCGTGCGCGCTCGCGATCGTGCGGCGCGGTGACGGAGCCGGCCCCGATCGAGGAGGAGCGCGCGGACGCGGACGCGTGGCGCTCTCGGCGCTGCTCGCCGTCCCGCTGTGGCCGCTGTGGGCGCCGTTCTCGCTCTCGGGCCCCGCGCGCGCGGTGCGTCCGGCCGCGGCAGAGCGCGCGGCGACGCCCGCGATCGAAGCGGCGCTCGCGCAGGCGGTCGCGGCCGTCGAGGGCTCGCCGCTCGCCGAGCTCTTCCCGCGCGAAGCGGCAGATCGCGTCGGCGCCGAGGTCGCGCGCATCGAGGCGCGCCTCGCGGCGCTCACGCAGATCGTCGGGCCCTCGGGGAGCGAGCTCGAGGCCTCGGCGCGGTCGCTACGGGAGCTCGAGGCGCACGGAGGTCCGCCGCGCGTCCTCGCCTCGGCGCGCCTGCGCCATGAGAGCCTGGCGCGCCTCGCCGCGCTCCGCCTCGAGTGCAGCCAGGCGCTCGACGACCTCGCCGCCCTGCTCGACGCGCTGCGCGCGCAGCTGCTCCTCGCGCGCTTCGACGGAGCCTCGGCCGTCGACGTCGAGGGGATCGTGAGCGAGGTCTGGTCGAGGCTCGAGGGGCTCGCGGCGACCCAGGTGGGGCCCTCCTAGCCACGCGCGCGCGTGCATCGGCCGGGGTCTCGGCGCGCGCTATGCGCCCTGCGCCGCGGCGTCGACGCTCGGCTGCTCGCTCACCGCGCGCAGCGCGGCTTCGTGCTTCGGATCGATCTGCAGCGTCAGCCGCAGCTCCTTCGCCGACGCTGCGGCCGCGTCCGGCTGGTGCTCGCGGACCGCCCGCGCGCGGTGGTAGGCCGCGAGGCCGTAGTGCGCGTCCGCGTTGCGCGGGTTCTCCTTCAGCGCGCCCTCGAAGAACCGGCGCGCCGACTCCGTGTCGTTGTGATCCCAGAGCTGCACGATCCCCTCGGCGACGTACGCCTTCGCGAGCGTCCAGTGGCCGGCGCCGTAGTCGAGCTGCGCGAGCGCCGACTTCGCCATGTCGATCGCGCGCGACGTCTCCTTGCGCCAGACGAGGAAGCTCGCGTAGTTCCCCTTCTGCCAGGCGCTCTCGGGGAGGAGCTCGATCGACGCGCGGTGGAGCGCGTCGGCACGGCGGTACTTGCGCAGCGCGACCGACGCGTCGATGAGGTCGCCGTACGCGAGCGCGAGGGTGGCGCGCAGGCGGATGCGCGGCAGCACGCGCAGGAGGCGTCGCTCGGCCTCCTCGGGGCCGTGGTCGGCGTTCGCGATGCGCGCGGTGATGACCTCTGCCTCGACGTCGTCCGGGTCGAGCTCGAGCGCGCGCTGGGCCGCGGCGCGCGCGGCGACGTACTCCTTCGCGTGGAACAGCACCCAGGCGCGTCGCACGTGCACCGCGCCGAGCTTCGGCGCGAGCGCCTCGGCGCGATCCACCAGCGCCTTGGCGGTCGCGAGCGCCGTCTCGTCCGTGTCGGTGCGGTTGCGGTAGCCGCGCGACGTGGCGAGGCGCGCGCGGCCGAGGAGAGTCCACGGCGAGTCGGCCTTCGCCTTCGCGGCGCGCGCGAGCAACACCTCGGCCTCGTCGAGCTGACCGGCCTCGCCGTGCCAGGAGTCGAGCGCGTCCATCGCCTCGCGGTAGAGCGCGACGTCCGGCGCCTCGTCCGGCGCGGCGACGCGCTTGCGCTCGATCGTCGGAGGCCGCGGGAACTCCGGGTCGTCGGTCCCCGGGATGGCCCAGAGCGTCGCGACCGAGCGCCCCTGGCCGAGGGCGACGGTCTTGGAGTCTGGCGAGAAGCGGACGGTGACCCCCTCGCCGTCGCTCGTCGCGAAGTCGTAGTGGAGCGAGAAATCGGGGCGCGAATAGAGCCGCAGCCGGCCGTCCTTGGTGGTCACCGCGAGCCAGCGATCGTCGCCGCTGAACGAGACCCCGAAGGCCTCGTCGCTCGTGGGCAGCGTGGCGATCGTCGGGTTGCCGGCCTCGGGCATCCAGACGCGCACCGTGTGGTCGTCGGAGGCGCTCGCGACGTAGTGCCCATCGGCCGAGAGCGCGAGCATGCTGATCTTGCCCGTATGCGCGGCATAGCTGCCGATCGGGCGAGCATCGGCCGCGTCGAAGAGGCGCACCGCGTGGTCGTCACCGCCCGTGTAGACGCGGCGCCCGTCGGGCGAGAGCTTGGCGAAGAAGACCCGCCCCTTTCCCGGCGAGTGCGGGAACGTCGCGAGCAGCCGCGCGTCGGCGAGCCTGACGAGCCGCGCGTTGCCGTCGAAGGAGCCGAACACGGCGCGGCTGCCGTCACGCGAGACGTCGAGCCCCGTGGCCGCGTCGGGCGCGGCGAAGGAGCGCAGCTCGGTCCACGTCGCGGCGTCGAAGACGCGCAGCGTGCGATCGCCGGAGGTGACGAGGAGCGCGCCGTCGGGGGTGAACTGCGCGGCGGCGACCCGATCGGAGTGGGCGGTGATCGCCTTCACCAGGTCACCGGTCGACGCGTCCCACACCTTGACCGTGTGATCCCAGCTCGCCGTCGCGAGCTGCTTGCCGTCGGCGCGGAAGCCGACGTCGAACACCGCGCTCGCGTGCCCCAGCCGCCGGACGAGCGTCAGGGCGTCCTCGGCCTCCGCGAGCGCGGGCCGCGGCGGCAGCGGCGCCGTCGCCATGGCCTTCGCCGCGCGCTCGTCGCGCGGTCGGATCTTCCGCACCACGAGCGCACCGCCGGCGCCGACGACGCCGAGCACGCCGAGCAGCAGCGCCACCCGCACCGGCGAGGTCTGGCTCGGCAGCTTGCCGGTGCGAAGCGCCGCGCGCGCCTCGCGGGCGGTGGCGAAGCGATCCTCGACCGCCGGCTCCAGGAGCTTGCGGAGCCACGCGACGCGCGCCGGCGAGAGCGGGATCCAAGGAGGGATCTCGACGCGCAGCTTCTTGATCGGCAGCTCCGACGGGTGCTTCGCCGTCGCGAGCGCGAGCACCGTCGCGCCGAGCGCGTACAGGTCGCTCGCGGGCGTGGCGGCGCCGTTGAGCTGCTCGGGCGCCATGAAGCCGAAGGTGCCGACGACCGTGGTGCCGAGGCCGGTCGCGCTGCGGAGCACGTCGCGCACGGCGCCGAAATCGACGACGGCGACGCTCCCGTCGTCGGCGAGCACCAGGTTCGCGGGCTTGAGATCCCGGTGAACGATGGGCGGCGAGTGCGCGTGCAGGTACTCGAGCACCGCGAGCACGCGGTCGGCGATCTCGACGACGCGGGCCTCCAGGAACCGCTGGCCGCCGGCGAGCCGGCTCTCCAGCGAGCGACCGGGGGCGAGCGTCTGGGCGAGGTAGAAGGTGGGTACTCCCTCCTCTTCGACCGAGAACGAGGCGACGTATCGCGGAATCCCGGGGTGGCCGAGCATCGCGAGCGTCCGCCCTTCGCGCTCGAAGAGCTCGAGGACCTTCCACTGATCGAGCGCGCCGAGCGAGAGTCGCTTCAGCGCGACGCGGGCGCCGGTCTGCGCATCGGCGGCCTCGTAGGTGACCCCGGAGCTGCCGCGGCCGAGGGGCCCCACGATCGTGAATCGGCCGGCGACGACGTCATTGGCCGCGAGTCCCGGGGGCGCCATGACGGCGATGGTGCGCACGTCGGCGAGCCGCCGTAAACGGGATGATCAGGCGCAAGGTCGCGCGGGCTGGCGAGCGGCTCGACTCCGGTTCTCCGGAGCGGCGACTTCGATGCCAGGGCGGCTCGAACACGGCGGGGTCGATCGGCGTCGACAAGAGGCCGGAGCCGCACGGAGGTGCGACGACAGTCGAGGCGCGTCGAGTTCGACGAGCCTCGACCGCCGCGCGGAGGCTCTCAGCCGACCGCGTCCTTGACCGCCTTCACGGGGCGCGCGCGCACGCCCTTGCTCGCGGGCTTCGCGGCGAACTTCTGCTTCTCCTTGGTGAACGGGTTGATCCCCTCGCGCGCCGGGCGCGCGGGCTTCTTCACGACGACGAACTTCGCGAAGCCGGGGAGCACGAACACGCCGGTCTTCTTGAGCTCGCGGTGCCCGACGGCAACGAGCGTCTCGATGACGAGCTTGACCTGCTTGCGGGAGAGCTCCTCGCCGACCGTCTCGGTCACGGCCTGGAGGATCGCGCTCTTCGAGAGAGGCTTGGTGGTCGCCGACTTCGTCTTCTTGGGAGTGGTTTTCGCCATGGGGAGCAGTCGTAGAGCCGTTTCGTAGGCGAAATCAACCAAGATCGCGCGCGCAGTCGCGTGCGGACCGCACTTTTCTGCCGCCCCGGGCGACGACGACGGGCGCGGCGACGGCGTTCACGCGCCGATCCCGCAGCGGTAGAGATGAGCTCTCATGATCCGAGACGAGGCCGCAGCCCGACGCCTCGCGGCGGCAATCGTCGCGGATTTCGTGCTCTACAACCAGGTGAAGCTCGAGGCTTCGACCCGTCCCCGCGTCACGCTCGCCGGCGAGATCCAAGCGGCGCGCGCGCTCTTCGCGGGTCGCGTCGCCCCGGAGCTGCACGCCGTCTTCGAAGAGGCGCTCGACGCCCGGCTCGGCGGCGCGCTCGCCGGCTTCCACGGCGCGAACCCGGGATCGACGAGCGCGCGCGCGCTACCCGACTACGTCGAGCGCGAGACCTCCGACGATCACCGAGACACTTCGGGGCCGGGACGCTTGCTCGCCTTCTCGGCGCTCGTGATCGCCATCGGGCTCGCCGTGCTGTGGTGGATGCTGCAGCGGGGCGGTTGAGCGCTCAGGCCAGCTGCCGGCGGCGCCCCTCGGGCATCCAGTCGCCGTCGAGCACGTCGGCCGCGCACTCCTCGTGCACGAGCCACGTCCGGTCTTCGAACCAGATCTCCTCGATCGCGTGCTCGTCGAGGCGATGCATCGGGTGATGGCAGCAGTCGCAGACGTAGTCGGAGATCGTGCGCAGCCGCTCTTCGCCGACCAGCGTGCGCCCCTCGGCGAGCAGCCGCGCCTCGCGCATGAAGGCGACGACCGCGCGAAACGGGTCGACGCGGAACCACCAGGCGGCGATCCGCACGACCTCGAAGCCCATGGCATAGAGCGCCTCGGTCCGCTCGACGTCGCGCCGACGCAGGCGGTCCTCGAGGTGCTTCTCACCGTCGATCTCGAGCGCGACCCAGCGCGCGGAGAGCTGATCCGAGGCGGCGATGATCCAGAGCTGGTCGATCAGGTAGGGGTGCGCGCCGTCGAGATCGGGCACGATGAAGTAGGGCACGACGGCGGAGACCCGACTCCGCAGCCCGATTCGATCGGGGTACTCCCCGTCGGTCCAGAGGCCACGCGAGGTCTCTTCGAGGAGCCCGCGGGTCGCCATCCACGCCAGTTCCTCCGAGTGGGTGGTTCGACGCGTGCGGTACGAATCCCGATCGACCCGATAGCCGACGCCGCTCGCGTGCTCGTAGGAGGCTGTCGGATCGGGGAGGCAATTCGGGAGCAGGCCGTCCCAACGCAGGGCGCCGGCGCCCGTGGAGTCACGGAGCTCGCGAAAGTCGCGCGGCGGCGCCGTCAGCTCGGGGCCGACCGGGGAGGAGATGCGGTGGGGCGTCTGCCGCCGGCTGCGCGAGAGCACGAGCTCCGGCCGCGCACGGAGCGCGCGCGGCACGCTGCGGTGCGCGTGCTCGCCATCGAGGATCGCCTGCCGGTCCATCGTCGTTCCTTTTCCCTACTGCGCGCAGGAATACCACGGAACGGACGCGCAGGGATCCCGGACGTGCGGAGCGCGGTCAGGAAATGTCCGATCGGCCCGCGCGCAGGCCACGGAGCGTGGGACGGGGTCGGGCGCGCGGACTAGCATCGCGCCGCCGACCGACCGACCGCTCGAACAGCCATGAACGTCGCCTGCCCTTCCTGCTCGAAGCTCCTCACGGGGCCGAGGTCCGCCATCGGCAGCCGCGTGGCGTGCTCGGGATGTGCCCACTCGTTCTACTGGACTGATTGCCACTTTGCGGACGCGACCTTCGTCGTCTACGACCTCGAGACGACCGGGCTCGATCCGGAGGCGGACGAATTCATCCAGATCGCCGCCATGCGCTTCTCGGCAGGCCAGCTCCAGCCGGGCGAGACGTTCGCGAGCTTCGCCAGGCCGCGGCGCCCTATCTCCAGTTTCATCGAGAGCTACACCGGCATCGGCGACCGGCACGTGCGGGGAGCTCCTCGGCCGGAGGAGGTGCTGGGCACGTTCGCCCGGTGGGCGGGCGAGGCCACCCTGATCGCCCACAACGGCCTCCGCTTCGACAGCAAGTTCCTCGCGGCGACGTGCCGTCGTCACGGCCTGCCGATGCGCGAGGTTCAGAGCATCGACTCGATCCACATGTCGAAGATGGTCTTCGGCAAGACGCGCGGAACCGGCCACTCGCTCGATCACCTCGTGTCGCGCCTGCGGATCGATCAGCGAGGCGTGCGGCGCCACGACGCTCGGGGCGACGTGGAGGTCCTCGGTCGCGTCGTCGCGAGCCTGTGGCAGCGCCTCGAGCTCGATCCGGCGTTCAACGGCGTGCCGAGGCACGCGACGGTGCTGCCGGCCGATCGCGCCTGACGCGGCGATTCGGTCGCGTCGAGTGAAGGCGCCGTCCGCGTGCGGCGCCGCGCTCAGCCCCGCAGGCTCGCGAGGTCGATCACGAAGCGATACCGGACGTCGCTCTTCAGCACGCGCTCGTAGGCCTCGTTGATCTTCTGGATGGGGATCACCTCGACGTCCGAGACGATCCCGTGCTTCGCGCAGTGATCGAGCATCTCCTGCGTCTCGGGGAGCCCGCCGATCATCGAGCCGGCGAGGCGCTTGCCGCCCATGATCAGCGCGAACGGGCTGAGCGGGCTCGCGCTCGGCGGCGCGCCCACCAGCGTCATCGCGCCGCGCGCGCGGAGCAGTCCGAGGTAGGCGTTGTAGTCGTGCGGCGCCGACACGGTATCGACGATCATGTCGAGCTTGCCGGCGAGCCTCACGAACGCCGCGCCCCCCTTGGTCACCGCGAAATCGTGGGCGCCGAGCCTTCGCGCGTCGGCCTCCTTCGACTCGGAGGTGCTGAGCACGGTGACCTGCGCGCCCATCGACGCGGCGAGCTTCACCGCCATGTGCCCGAGGCCGCCGAGCCCGACGACGCCGACGCGGTCGCCCGGCTTGCAGCCCATCTGCCGCAGCGGCGAGTAGGTCGTGATCCCCGCGCACAGGAGCGGCGCGGCGCCGGCCGGGTCGAGGCTCGCGGGGATGCGGAGCGTGAAGGCCTCGTCGACGACGATGCGGGTCGAGTAGCCGCCGAACGTCGGCGTCTTCCGATCCATCTCGGTGCCGTTGTACGTCACCGCGCACCCCTTCTCGCAGAACTGCTCGTGCCCTTCCTTGCACGGCGAGCAGACGCGACACGAGTCGACCAGGCACCCGACGCCGACCAGCTCGCCGGCCTTGAACTTCGACACCTCGCCGCCGACGCGCACGACGCGGCCGACGATCTCGTGCCCGGGGACCATCGGGAAGAGCCCGCCGCCCCACTCGTCGCGCGCCTGGTGGATGTCGGAGTGGCAGACTCCGCAGAAGAGGATCTCGATCTCGACGTCGTGCGCCTTCGGCTCGCGTCGGTCGATCGCCATCGGCCCCAGCGGCTTGCCGGCGGCGGGGGTACCCCAAGCTCGGATGTTCGACATGTCGTGGCTCCTGGTCGGATGGGTGGCGTGGCTCCGGTGTCCTCGGGCGTCGACGCGGCCCATTCGAAGTCACGCCGAGGCTGCCCCGAACGCGCGTCGCCCCTCCGATGCCTCCAGCGAGCGGAGCGCGCGAAGCGTCTGTCGGCGAACGGAGTGCGCCGCGAGCGGGGCGACCGTGCTCGGGGCGCTTGCCCGAGAACGGTCGCGCGCCGCGAGCGACGGACTCGACGCGAGGTGCGCGGAGGTCACCTCCGCGGATGGAGTGCACCGCGAGCGAAGCAACCGTGCTCGGGGGTCCTGCCCACGAAATGGGGCGCGCCACAGTGGATTCGAACCACTGGCCTACGGCTCCGGAGGCGAACGCGGAGGGCACGGCGCACCGGGAAACGCAGCGTGAAGTGCCGCCGCGCTGCACACCTGTCACGCCCAGCG
>CAIXWQ010001019.1 GCA_903923175.1 uncultured delta proteobacterium
CGACCGACGCTGCCCGTCCTCTTCCGTCTGCTCGACGCGCTCTGACGTGTCGCCCGCCCGACGCACTGGTGCCCGGGCCGGCTCGACCTCCACCTCTCGCCGCGGCGAGCTCTCGCCGCGCACAACCTCCGGCCAGCACCCGGCCAGCACCCCCGGCACGTCGCCGGAGGACGGAGGTGCGCGCGCGCTGCGACGGTGCCGCAGGACGGCGCCGACGCGTCGCAGTCGCTTGTTTTGGGGCTAGTACAGCGGCGGCGGGACGTAGATCGGCTTCACGTCGGCGCCGCCCGTGAAGGCGTAGCTGCCGGCGCTGCCGTAACCGTAGGCGGTGACCCCGAAGGGCTTGGCGCCGACCACGCGGTGAATGCCAGTCGAGACTTGGCAGCTCCGCGACTCGTACGCGACGCCGTCGAGGGTGATCCCGCCGAAGACGTCGCAGCCGGTCGGGGCGGTGCCGTCGATCGTGACGACGTTGTCCGTCGGCGTGGTGATCACCACGTAGCTCTTGGTCCACTTCGGCGGCTGCAGGAACAGGTAGTTCGTGCGGTACTGCTCGACCGAGGGGAAGATCGTGAGCGACGGATCGCCGAGCACCGAATTCTCGAGCGTGTGACTGCTGACGAGGATCTGCGCGACCGAGACGGGCGCCGTCGAGACGACGGTGAGGTTGCCCTGCGTCCAGGTCTCCCTCACCTCGCCGGCGTTCAGCGTGAAGTGGTCGAACGGCGCGGGGAGGTTGGTGGTCACCGTCGCGGGCTCGGCGACGCCCATGAAGCGCAGCAGGTCGGGCTCGACGTAGCCGCCGCTGGAGCGGATCGGGCTGTGGGCGACGACGAATTTCTTGCCGATCGCGGTGATGGGGAAGGCCTGCTCCTCGAGGTGGTCGACGCAGCAGGTGTCGGGATTGGAAGGGTCCGACGAGGGCGCGGTCGGCATCCCGGCCGGCGGGTTGACCGGCGCGACGCTCCCCTCGGTCCCCTCGAACACCGAGATCGGCGCCGTCGAGGTGACGATCGTCCCGGTGAGATCGCCGGGCATCCCCTTCGACTCGAGGTTGAGCACGTCGAAGGGGCCGAGGATCTGCTCGAACGTGCCGCCGATCGGGATGTCGGCCTTCACCGGACCGCCGAGCACGATCGGGCTGGTGGCGGCCTTGATGGTGACCTTCGTGCCGGCCTCGGTGCCGACGATCGTGACGAACGCGTGGTCCTTGATCCGCGGATCGACGCCGGGGAAGGCGGGAAGGACCGGGTGCGCGGTCGGATAGGTGAGGATCCGATAGCTCGTCCCGAGGCCGTTGCGCGGGAGCAGCAGCGAGGCGTCGTTGCTGTAGGCGGGCTCGAAGGTGTTGAACTGATAGGCGACGAGCGGGACGGTGGACGTGATCCGGAAGGCGTTCGACGACAGGCAGGTGCCGCTGCCGTCGTTCTTCTTGCCGATGGCCGGGTCCGAGGTGCAGTCGACCTCGCGGGTCGGCATGATGACCGTCGAGAGCTCGTTGGCGTTGATGGTGAGCGTCTTGACGACCTTCGTGGCGAGCGTGCCGCCGGGCGCGCCGTCGTTCTGCTCGATGGTCACGGTCGCCGTCGCGGTGCCGGCGTTGGAGAGCACGAGGCCCCACGGCGTCTCGGCGTCCTTGTCGATGTTGTTCTCGAGGTTGTCGAGATCGACGGCCCAGAACTCGCAACCGACGTTGCTCGGCGAGTCGGCCGCCGCGTCGCACTCGGTCTTGCAGACGCCAGCCGAGCAGAGCTCGCCCTTGCTCGCGTTGCACGTGTCGACCTTCGCCCCGAGCGAGCCGTCGCTGCCGCAGGCGTGGATGTCGTTGCCGACGCAGTACGGCTTGCCCGGCGCGCACGGGAGGCACCCCTTGCCCGTCACGCACACGAGGGCGGGGTCGCAGGTGACGGGGGTGCCGGAGCCGCCGGTGCTGGTGCACGGCGTGTAGACCTGCCCGAGACAGGTGCCGCAGCCGAAGAGGTCGGCGTCGAGGCCGCTGCCGCCGTCGCCGCCGTGGGGCGTCGAGCCGCTCTCGCGTCCGACCCCGCAGGCTGGGACGAGCGAGGCCGCGAGGCCGAGCGTGGCGAGCGTCACGAAGAGGGCGAGGCGAGGAGAGCGCACGCGTAGACCCCTACGCCGAGTCGCTGCGTGCATCCATGGCGCGCAGGCGACGGGCCGCGTGGTGCGCGGGTAGGCAAACGTCGGATTCGGATCGTTCGGATCGAGCAGCGCGCCGTGGCCGCGCCCAGCCGCGCCGAGTCGCGCCGAGTCGCGCCGAGCCGCGCCGACTACGGCGTAGAGGCCTCGTCCGCGGCCGCGTCGAGCCCGCGCTCGCGCGGGGGGCACGTCGCCTGCAAATCCTTCGCGGCATGAGGCTCACGCACACGGGCACACTGGCATTCACCTCGCTGCTCCTCGGCGCGGCCGCGTCGTGCGCGGGCGACGAGCCTCGCGAGGAGCCGCTCCGCACGGGCGGCGAAGCGCTCACCGCGGGCACGCCGGTCATCGACTTCGATCTCAACGCGCCCCATCGGAGCTGGATCGCGCTCACCTTCGACGACGGCCCCGACTCGCAGGGGAACACCGACGCCATCCTCGACATCCTCGCGGCGCACGGGGCCAAAGCGACGTTCTTCGTCTGCAGCAACGCGAACGCGCAGGTGGCGTCGTCCTGGCGCGCGCAGCAGACGCTCGCGCGGATGGTGGCCGACGGACACCAGGTGGGCAACCACACCGCGCACCACCTCGACCTCGGCGATCCGTCGGTCGACGTCGACGCGGAGCTGCGCCCCGTCGACGACATGCTCACCCAGTACGCCTACGATCCAGGCAATTTCGAGTACCGCCTGACCCGCGCGCCCTTCGGCGATCCGTGGTTCGGCCCGCAGGCGCGCCTCGACGTCGTCGCGCCGATCCTCGCGGACTACGGCGTGCACGTCGGCTGGAACATCGACTCGGGAGACTCGACCACCTGCACCACTGCGGCGTGCGTCTCGGGCAACGTGCTCACGCAGGTCGACGCGGGGCGCACGGGCGTGGTGCTCATGCACAGCATCAGCGCCTGGAGCGTGCAGGCGCTCCCCACCGTCCTCGCGGGGCTCGAGAGCCGCGGCAAGCAGCTCGTGCTCGTCGAGGATCTCGTGCTCGCCAAGTACGGAAAGCCCTCGCGGCAGCTGTTCACGTGCGCCGACAGCGGGCAGTGCGTCGCGGAGGAGTACTGCAGCTCCAAGACCCACCACTGCACGCCGCGGGCTGCGAGCGGCGGCCCCGCGGACGCGGGCCCCGGCGAGACCGGCGCCGACGCGAGCAGCGCGCCGCCCGCGATCGAAGCGGGGATCGACGCGGAAGGCGGCGCGCCGATCGAAGCGGGAATCGACGCGGGGATCGACGCGCCGATCGAAGCCGGGATCGATGCGGGGCGCGGCGCGCCGATCGACGCGCGAGCCGACGAGGGGATTCACGCGGGTGACGCGCTGCCGAGCCTCGACGCGGCGCTCGAGGGCGCCGTCGGTGCCTCCGCGGCGCCCGACGCCGGCGCTCCCGACGACGCGACGGCCGACACGGTCGACACGGCCGCGCCCCCGCTCGCCACCATCGCCGACGCCACTCTCTCGGCCCCTGCGGAGGAGGTCGGAGCGCCCGCGCCCGCGCTCGCGTCCGGCGTCACGTGGCGAGGGATGGGCGCATCGACGATCGGCGCGGCCGGCACGACGCCCTCGCCGTCCGCAGCCGGCGACGCGAGCGCCGAGTCCCCGCGCGTGAACGGCGGGTGCGCCGTCGATGGCCGCCCCGCGCGTGACGCTGGGGTGTGCGGCGCGCTCGACACCCTCGGCGCACTCGCTGCCCTCGGAGCCGCGGCCGCCGCGCGGGCCCGTCGGCGACGCACGGGCGCGTGACGCGCCCTCCCCTCACCCCGCGCGCTCGCCTCGCCGCCACTGCGCGATGTCCGCCGGGATGATCCGCAGCGCCGAGCCGCCCGCGTCGAGCACGCGCACCCCTTCGGGCGTGAAGCCGATCGCCGCGAAGGCCGGCTTCGCCGCGGGGCGCTCGTGGATGCGGCGCCACTTGCTCGTCGCGCCGGCGAGCGCCTCGCGACGGTAGACGCCGCGCTCGGTCACCAGCCACGGGATGCCGACCAGATCGAGCGCCATCGCCACCGGCGCCTCGCCGAGCTCGCCGGTCTCGGCCTCCGCGGCGGCGCGATCGAAGCGCAGCACGCCCGCGGACGACGCGGCCCACAGCTCGCGCTCGTTGCCGCCGGTCGCGACCGTGAGATCGCCCGCGCTCGCGAGCCCGCTCGTGTAGACGACGTTGCCGCCGTCGGGGGCGAGGAAGGTCGCGCGGGCCTTCTTGCCACGCGCGCCCACGAATAGGGTGCCGTACGGGCCCTCGGCCACGGCGTGCACCTCGCCGCCGTTGAATGGGATGGTCGTCGGGCCGGTCCACGTCACGCCGTCGAGCGTGCGCCAGAGCTCGGGGCCGCCCTCGCCGTCGTCGGTCTCGGCGGTGACGATCGAGAGCCGGCCGCGCGCGCCGAGGCACGCGACGATCTCGCCGACTTCACCCGCCGCGCGCGTCGGCAACGGCAGCTCGCGCCACTGCCCGGCGCGCAGCGTGAGCACGTGGCGCGGCCCCGCGATCGCGTAGCCGAGATCGCCGAGCCAGCAGACCCAGCGCGTCTCGCGCAGGCGCGCGCGGTGCTCGGCGTCGCGGGCCTTGTCGGGCGACGCGACGGCGAACGGGCGCTGGTCGACGAAGAAATAGAGGCGCGAGCCGCTGACGGCGAGCACGCGACCGTCGGCCTGGAACGCCGCGGCTCCCTTCGCGAGCGCGAGGCCGGGCTCGCTCGGATCGGCCGGGTGCGGCGCCGCCGCGGCGAGCTCCTCGATGGTGTACGTCGGCTCGGGCTTCGCGTCGCCGGCGGCGTTCACCAGCATCGTCGGGCGATACACCGTCGCGGGGCGGTTCTCGCGCGCGGCGCGCTCGGTCCACACCTCGGCGAGGCGATCGAGCACCGGGAAGAGATCGGCGGCGAACGCGTCGACGTCGGCGTAGCGCTCGGGCCCGGTGAACATCGCGGGGTAGCGATGCCGGCAGAACTGCAGGTAGTTCTCGGCGCCCGGCATCGTGAGCGCGATCGCGGGGTGCCGCGGCGCCGCGGCGCGGGCGAGGCAGGCGGCGAGCGCGTCGACGAGCCGCTCGTCGAGCACGAAGCCCGGGTGCAGGTGCCCCGCCGGGCGCAGCGAGCGCCGGCGCCCGCCGAACCACGACTGATCGACGTACCACTGCTCGCCGCCGAGGATGAACCAGATGACCGCCGCGAGCGCGTGCACGTCGCTCCACTTGCCGACGAGCGGGTTGCGCACCCCCACCGTGGAGACGAGCTGCTCGAACCCCGCGTACGCGAGCGTCGCGCCGGCGACCGTCGTCGACAGCCCCTCGACGCGCGCGACGCCGTAGTCGGTGAGCTTCGGGATCTCGTCGTCGACGGGGCCGGCGACCAGCACGTTGTCGGGCTTGAGGTCGCGGTGGACGAGCTGCGCGCGGTGGATGGCGAGCAGCCCCTCGACGATGCCGCGCACCATCCGGCGCGCGCGCAGCGGATCGACGCCGGGGCGCGCGCGCTCGACGCGCTCGGTGAGCGAGGAGCCGTCGGGGCCGCCGTCGACGTACTCGAGCGCGAGCCAGGGGAGCCGCCGCACCCCGCCGCGCGTCTCCACGTCCGAGAGGCCGCAGCCGTAGAACGCGACGGCGAACGGCGACGGCGGCTGCAGCGCGCCGAGGCGCTCGAGCGCGACCACCTCGCGCTTGAGGAACTCGATCGGCGTCGAGCCGTGCTTGGCGAGCGTGAGCACCGTGCCGACCTGGATGAACTTGATCGCGAGCCGCTCGGGCGTGTAGGGCGAGAGCGTCGGCGAGGTCACGCCCGAGCGCTCCGCGAGGAAGACCGTCGACATGCCCCCGATGCCGAGCCGCCTGCGCAGCACGACCCCCGTGCGCGCGCCGACCTCGTCGTCGATGAGCTCGGGGTCGCCCGTCGCGAGGTCGGAGAGGTCGTCGTGGACGGTCCGGAGCATCGTGGCGCAGGTTATCCCGTCGCCGGCGCGGCGGCGAAGCGGTCGCCTCGCCGCGTCGGCCCACGCGCGCGCCAGGGCCGCGTCGGCCGCGTCATCCGTATTGGCCCCCTAGGCCCACGGCCGCGTCGATCCCGAGCCCCCCGACTCTTCTCTTGTGAGCACGCCGCCGGCGCGCGATCCTGAGCCGCATGGCCGGTCGGACGTTCGCCATCGGCGACATCCATGGCGACATCGCCCAGCTGTTCGTGCTCATGTCCCGCTTCCCGTCGCTCGACCCGGGGGACACGATCGTGTTCCTCGGCGACTACGTGGATCGAGGCCCGCACTCGGCGCGCGTCGTCGAGTTCGTGCGCACGCTCCACAAGGACACCCCCGCGCGCGTGGTCGCGCTGCGCGGCAACCACGAGGACGCGTGGCTGCGCGTCATCGACAAGGGGTGGCCCGGGTTCGTCTCGCCGCCGCTGAACGGCTGCCTCGCGGCGTACCGCTCGTACGTCGGCGGCCCGGTGCCCGGCGAGCTCGAGGAGGCCGGGCCCGCGGAGCGCGAGAGCATGCTCCGCGGCGCGTTCTTCAAGCCCGAGGACGTCGCCTGGTTCCGCTCGCTGCCGTACTGGTACGAAGACCAGCACGCGCTGTACGTGCACGCCGGGCTCCCCAAGAAGGACGGCCGCTGGCCGCACCCCTCGGAGCTCGAGGATCCGATGCCGCTCCTCTGGCTGCGCGACGAGGAGTTCTTCGTGAACTACCGCGGCAAGCCGGTGGTCTTCGGGCACACCACGACCACCTGCCTGCCGCCGGAGCTCTCGAACTACACGCCCGACGACCCCACCGATCTCTGGGCCGGCGTGAACGTGATCGGCGTCGACACCGGCTGCGGCAAGGGCGGGTTCCTCACCGCGCTCGAGTTCCCGGCGATGCACGTCTACGAGTCACGGTGAGCGAAGTTGCCGAGGGGGCCCCGATGATCCAGCTGACGCGCGCGACGCTCGAGACGCTGCGAGACCACCTGCGCGAGCGGGGGCAGCGACCGTCGATCGTGATGACGGGCCCGCGCACGTCGACCGAGCTCATCGAGGCGATGCAGATCGTCGAGGAGTGGGGGCCGGTCTGCGAGGCGATGTACCTCGTGATGGCCGCCGATCAGCACGTGGTCAACGTCGAGCGCGAGGTGCTGCGCGGCGCGCTCGCCGTGCTCTCGAACGATCGCGTCCGCACGATGCACATGGAGGCGATGCTCGACGCCTCGGCGCGCAAGGTCGGCAAGGAGGGGGCGGACAAGCGGCTCGAGGCCGTGATCGCGCAGCTCTGCGAGGATCCGGCGCGCGCCGAGATGACCGCGGTGCTCGCCGCCGCGGTGGCCGCCGCCGACAGCAAGATCGTCCCCGAGGAGCAGGCGCTGCTCGACAAGCTCTTCAAGGGGCTCGGCATCGAGGCCACGCGCGCGAACGAGCTGATGCTGGGGCTCGCCAGCAACTTCGAGAAGTAGCGCGCGACCGATGCGCCCGCGCCCCCTCGTCGCCCTCGCCGGCCTGCTGCTCGCCGGCTGCACCTCGGCGCGCTGCGGTCGGCAGAGCGCCTCCGCCGTCACGCCGATCTCGCGCCTCGCGGCGGAGCCCGCGCCGAAGTCGGTGCGCAAGCCCGGCGAGCGCATCGTGTTCCACGACGTGCGGCTCGACGAGCGCGGGCTGCTGCTGCCGGCGCGCGAGGCCGAGGCGCCGTTCGCCGACGTCCCCGCGCTCGGCTTCGACGCGTTCGCGAAGATCCCCGACGCACCGAACGGCAAGAAGCCCTACTTCTCGGCGGCGATGTTCAGCCCCGGCGCGGGCTTCGACTTCGCCCCGCACACCTGGCTCAACAACCCGACCGGCCTGTCGGCGATGCTCGTGCGCTCGTCGCTCCGCTGGTACGCCTACTCCGGCGATCGCGCGCCGCTCGACGCCTCGCGCGCGCTGGTCGATCACGTGCTCGCGCACGGGCTGACGCAGGAGGGCGACGCGTGGTCGCGCGTCCCCTACGCCAGCGCGAACCCCGGCGAGCTCGAGTACCGCGGCGGCGAAGACTCGAAGTGGTGCGACGAGCACGACGCCTGCGGCCGCGGCGACGGCCCCGGCATCCTCGAGCCCGACAAGATCGGCGAGTTCGGCCACGCCCTCGTGCAGCTGCACCGCTTCACCGGCGAGCCCGCGTACCTGCAGGCGGCGCTCCGCTGCGCCGATCAGCTCGCTGCGCACGTCGAGCCGGGCGACGCGCAGCGCTCGCCGTGGCCGTTCCGCGTCGACGCCGCGACGGCCAAGGTCGTGCGCGAGCGCTACACGTCGAACTGGGTGCTCACCATCGCGCTCTTCGACGAGCTCGAGGCGCTCGGCAAGGCGACGAGCGCGCACCGCGCCGCGCGCGACGCCGCGCTCGCGTGGCTGCTGAAGTACCCCGTGCAGACCATGCACTGGCAGGCGTATTTCGAGGACATCCCCATCTACGCGATGCCGGGGCAGAACCCGAACCAGTACTCCGCCGGCGAGACGGCGCGATGGCTGCTCGATCACCCCGAGCGCGACCCCGACTCGATCGCGCACGCGCGCGCGATCGTCGCCTGGATCGAGAAGACGTTCGCCGGCGACGTCGACGCGCCGAAGGTCGGCAAGACGCCGGGGCACTGGTACGGCGCCGAGGTCATCTCCGAGCAGGGCGCCGACATGGCGAAGATGGGGAGCCACACCGCACGGCACGCGTCGGTGCTCGCGCGCCTCTACGAGGCGACCGGCGAGGCCGAGCTGCGCGAGCGCGCGCGGCGCTCGTTCGCGTGGGCGACGTACTGCATCGACGATCGCGGCGTGGTGAAGGTCGGCCCCGACGATCGCGAGGGGTACTGGTTCTCCGACGGCTACGGCGACTACCTCGTGCACTTCCTCGAAGGGCTCGCGTCGGTCCCCGCGTGGGCCCCGGCGGGCGCCGCGCACGTGCTTCGATCGAGCGCGCCGATCGTCGACGTCGCGTATTCGAAGGGCGCCGTGCGCTACCGCGGGATCGCGGCCGGGACCGAGGAGATCCGCGTGCCCTCGACGCCGAAGCGCGTGGCGGTCGGCGACGCGGCGATCGCGCCCTCGAAGGGCGGCGCCGTCGAGGTCACGGCGATGCCGGCCGGCGGCGCGCTGATCACCGTTCGAAGAGCGCAGCCCGGCGCCGTCGCGATCGAGTGGTAGCGCGCCCGGCGCGGCGTTCGTTCACTTCTTCGCGGCGGTCTTGCAGGCGGCCTTCATGCGGGCGAAGTCCGCGTCGGCGATGACGCTGGAGCTCGGCCAACAGCCGATCTCGTCGGTGCCCGATTTGACGACGTAGACGAAGTTGCTCGTCTTGGCGTCGCCCGACTCGCGGGTCCACTCGAGCTCGGTGTCGGTCTCGACGGTGAAGCTGATCTTGTCCTTCGCCGCCGTGGCCTCCTCCGTCTGCAGCTTCTTGGTCGCGGCCAGATCGGGCTTCTTCTGGCTCAGGGTGAGATCGAAGTAGGGGCACTTCGCCTCGCCGGAGCAGCTCTTGCCGGTGACCTCGAGGTCGCCCGCGTCCTCCGCGGCCTTGGCCCCCGCGGGCGCGCTGATCGTCCACCCCTTCCACGCGGCGACCGACGACAGATCGAGATCGGCCATCTCGACCTTCTCGGCCTTCTCGCCCTTGTCGCTGCCCTTCGGCTTCTTCGTCTTCTTGTTGTCGTCGTCGTCGTCGTCGCCCTTGGACTTCTTCGCCTTCTTCTCGTCCTTCGATTCGTCCTTCGATTCGGAGCCCGACGAGCCCTCGCTCTTCTTCGAGCAACCGACGAGAAGCAACGCGCCGAAGAGGAATGGCAGCAAGCGGGGAGTCGTCATGGTGCCCGGTTCGTAGCGCCGACGTGGCTGGGTGTCATCCGGAGCCGGCACGGCGCGCAGGCCTGGAAGTGCCCCTTCGAAAGCGAATCGGCGCGTCGTGCCAGCCCCCCGGCAATAGGGGGCAGCAGGACGCGCCGAGCACGATCACGAGGGGGTATTCGCCGTGACTACTGCTTGCGCCAATGCCCCGGAACGAATCGGTGCTTGCCGTCGTGAGAGACCCAGTGCGCGTCCTCCCAGACGTGGCCCACCTTGCGCTTCTCCCAGTGGCCGGGAACCCAGACGTGCGCCTTGGCGCCCCGATCCCACCGCCAGTAGCCGGCGGTCCAGACGTGCTCGGTGCTCGGCGAGGCCCCCCGCATCTCGGACCGCGCCGCGGGGGGCGCGACGACGATCACCTCTTCGGCCCCGGTCGGCCCCGCGACCACGGTCGCCGTGGGCGCCTCGACCTCGGCGACCGGCCGCTCGGCGCGCCAGTAGCCGGGCATGAAGTGGTACTTCCCCTGGTAGGAGACCCAGTGCGCGTGCACCCAGACGTGCCCGGCCCGGACCTTCTCCCAGTGGCCGGGGACCCAGACGTGCTTCTTGAGCCCGCCGTCCCACCGCCAGTGGCCCGAGGCCCAGACGTGATCGCGGCCCGGCGAGGCCGGTCGGACATCGACGTTCGGCGCGGGCGGCGCGGTCGCGACGACGGTCTCGGCGCCGACCGGCGCCACCGTCACGGAGACGTGGGCGGCCGTCGGCACGGCCTCGGCCTGGACGACGAAGACGACTTTGGTCTTCTGCGCCTGCGCGGCGGCGGAGCCGGAGACGGCGACGACGGACGCGAGAGCACAGACGGCGACGAGACAGCGAGAAGGTTTCATGGCGCTTCCCATTGGACTCCGCCGAGCGCCCTCTATTCAAGCTTCGCGGCTGGCCGGGAGCGCAGCGGTCACGGCGAGCTCAGGCGCCGCGAGAACGGATACCCCAGCCGCGTCCCCTACGGTCTCGCTCCCGACGCGTGTGCTGCGACATCGCGTGCGCGGGCGCTCGCTGCGCCCCTCGCCGCGCCCGGCCTGATCGTTCGACCGGTCGCCCGCGTCGAGCTCCTTGCGGCGCGCGCCCAACGCGCTAACCGACGACGAGCATGTCCGACTCGACCGACGCCCGCACCGCCGTCCTGCTCGTGGTCCACGGGAGCGTCGACCGCGAGGAGGACGTCCCGGCGTTCGTCACCAACATCCGCCACGGCCGCGTGGCGCCGCAGGCGGTGACCGACGAGGTGCTCCGGCGCTGGCGCATGATCGGCGGCTCGCCGCTCACCGCGATCACCGAGGCGCAGGCGCGCGCGCTCGAGGCCCGGCTCGGCCTGCGCGTCGCGATCGGCGCGCGCATGTGGCACCCCTACGTGCAGGACACCGCGCTCTCGCTGGCCCGCCAGCGCGTCACGCGCGTGCTCTCGCTGCCGCTCGCGCCCTACAGCGTCGAGATGTACAACGAAGTCGCGCGCAAGGCGTGTGCGGCGGCCGGGATCGAGGGCGTGGTCGATTGCCCGCCCTGGGCGCACGAGCCCGCGCTGATCGACGCGTTCGTCGAGACCATCACCCCGAAGCTCGCCGCCATCGCCGACACCTCGCGCACGCACGTCGTGCTGAGCGCGCACTCGCTGCCGCTGCGCGTGGTGCGCGCCGGCGATCGCTACGAGCACGAGGTGCGCTCGACCGCCACCGCCGTCGCGGCGAAGCTCGGCGAGCTCGGCACGCGCTGCCAGGTCGCCTTCCAGAGCCAGGGGATGGACGGCGGCGAGTGGCTCGGCCCCGACCTGCCGGCCACCTTCCGCTCGCTCGCCGACGCGGGTGCGCGCGAGGTCGTGGTGGCGCCGATCGGCTTCCTCGCCGATCACACCGAGACGCTCTTCGACCTCGACGTCGAGGCGAAGGCGCAGGCCGAGGCGCTCGGGCTGGCCTTCCACCGCGCGCCGGCGCTCAACGAATCGACGCTGCTGCTCGACGCGATGGAGCGCGTGGCGCGGCGCGCGCTGGGCCTCTGATCCGCGGCTTCACGCTCACGCGCTGCCCACGCGCAGCACGCACAGCACGCGCCGCGCACGCTCAGCGCGTGAGCACCATCGCCGAATACGCCGCGAGCTTCAGCGGCAGCGTGAACGGCTTGCCGTCCTTGGTCGCGGCGAAGGCGGTGATCGGCGCGGTCGAGCCGCCGCCGAAGTCGTCCGCGTAGGCCTTCCAGTCGGTGTCGAGGCGCACGCGCCACGGCCCCGCGCTCGACACGCCGAGGTCGTACTCGGCGTAGGCCTTGTTGCGCAGGTTCACGACCACGACGACGTCCTGCCCGGCCGCGCCGTAGCGTCGATAGGCCAGCACCTTCGCCGCGTCGTTGCGGTGGAAGATCTCGATGCCGGGCGCGAGGAGCCCCGCCGCGCCGCCGTCGAGGTTGCGACGCAGCCGGATCATGTCGCGGTAGAACGCCCGCACCTTCGCCCCCGCCGGCGTCGCGTCGGCGAGCGGCGCAGCGGGGTTGGCGAACGTGCCGGTGGCGAGCTGCTCCTGCCCCATGAACAGCATCGGCACGCCCGGCGCCGACAGCAGCAGCACCGCGCCGAGCGTCGAGCGCTTGCGCGCGGCCCAGCTGGTCGGGTTCGCGGGATCGATCGCGTCGGGGAGGCGCGTGCCGCCGTTGCCGACGGTGTCGTGATCCTCGGTGAACAGCAGGCGCGCGAAGGGGTCTCCGCCGTACGAGCCGGTGAGCACGGTCTGCAGCACGCCGAGATCACGCGCGTCGTCGCTCGCGTTGGTGAGCTGCTTGTCGACGTCGTAGCCGAAGCCGTCCCACTGCGCGTCGAACGCGAAGCCGCCGGCGCTCGGCGCCGCGGTGATGGCGGCGTAGCCCTTGAGATCCTCCGCGACGCTCGTGCCGCCGCGCGCGTGCGTGTGATCGTTCATGGCGAGCAGCAGCTCGCGGCCGCCGGGCGTGGTGCCGACGCCGTCGATCGCGCGCACGTTCGAGACCGAGTCGACGCGGAAGCCGTCGCCGCGGAACTCGCCGAGCCACTGATCGACCGAGCCGAGCAGCATGTCGACCACCTCGGGGCGCGTGTAGTCCGGGCGCGGGCCCCAGGGCGTGGTCGCGTAGGTGCCCGGCGCGAAGAAGTAGAGCCCCGCCGCGCCGCTCGGGCACGCGCCGTCGTAGCAGCGGAGCGGGGCGGTCGCGCCGCCGTCGGCGTGGTTCACCACCGTGTCGAGCCAGACCGCGAGCCCGGCCGCGTGCGCGTCGTCGACGAGCGCGCGCAGATCGTCGGCGCCGCCGAAGGCCGGGCGCGGCGCGAGCCAGAGCTGCGGGTTGTAGCCCCAGGAGTTCTTGCTGCCGCCGAACGCGTCGGCAGGCATCAGCTCGAGCACGTCGACGCCGAGATCGGCGAGCGCGGCGAGCTTGGCGCGCGTCGAGGCGAACGTGCCGTTGGCCGCGCCGGCGGGGACCGCGAAGCTGCCGACGTGCAGCTCGTAGACGACCGACGCCTCGCGCGCCGGACGCGCGAACGCGCCTGATTTCCAGGCGAACGAGGCCGGATCGATCACCGCGCAGTCGACGCCGGCGACGAGCTGGCGGCACCACGGATCGACGCGCGTGAGCGTGCCGCCCGGCGTCTCGAGCAAGAAGTGATATCGGCTGCCGACGTGCGCGCCGGCGACGCGCGCTTCGAAGACCGCGGTGGCCCCGGCGTAGGCGGTCATCGCCACCTTCGCCTCGGGGAAGTCCCCCTCGACCGAGGCCGCCGTCGCGTTCGGCGCCCAGACGCGGAACCGCACGCCGCCGCCCGCTTCGAGGTTCGCGCCGAGGGAGGGCGTCGGCAGGGCGGCGTCGTAGGGGAGCGTCGCGTCGGCGTCGGCGATCGGACTGCCCGCGTCCGACGCGTCGGGCACGCCGGCCTCCCCCGCGTTCGCGTTCGCGTCCACGCCCGCGCTCGCGTCGGGGGCGTTGCCGTAGACGGGCACCACCGGCGCGACGTCCGGCGTGCAGCCGGCGAAGACGGGCGACACCGCCGCGACCGACGCGCAGAGCGCGCGGCGCGCGCGGAGCAAGAGCGGGCGGGCGAGCGGCGGCAGCGAGGGAGGCGACACGCGCATGCGACGCGCCGAGCGTAGCGTGTCTCCCCGGCGCCGCTCGCCGCATCGGAGGCGCCATGCCCCGCCCGCGCCCCCGCGTCCCTCGTCGAGCCGGCCAAGGCACGCACGTCGAGCTCGGCCGCTTCGCGCTCGGCGGGCTGCCGGAGCGCCGCGTCCGCGTCTACGTCCCGTCGCGTTACGACGGCTGGAAGCCGCACCGCGCGCTGGTGCTCTTCGACGGTCAGA
Source organism: uncultured delta proteobacterium (assembly GCA_903923175.1). Classification (GTDB taxonomy): domain Bacteria; phylum Myxococcota_A; class Polyangia; order Polyangiales; family JADJMO01; genus CAIXWQ01. Next base: position 14,284 of record CAIXWQ010001019.1, read on the forward strand.
ACGTCTTCGGCGATCAGGGCTCGTTCGCGGGCGGCTGGCACGCCGACGAGGCCATCGAGCGGCTGCCGAAGAAGCTCCAGCCGCCGATCGTGGTCGCCATCGATCACGGCGGCGAGGCGCGGATCGACGAGCTCGTGCCCTGGAAGGGCAAGAGCGGCCGCGGCGGCGACCTCGATCGGCTGCTCGACGGCGTCGCGGGCGTGCTCGTCCCCGCGATCCACCGCCGCTGGCACGTGCTGCCGGGCGCGGTCGGCCTCTGCCTCGGCGGCTCCTCGCTCGGCGGCCTCGCCGCGCTCTACGGGCACTTCCGCGCGCCGGACGTCTTCGGCGGCGCGCTCGCGATGTCGCCGTCGCTCTGGGTGGCCGATCGCAAGATCTTCCCGTTCGTCGAGGCGCGCCCCAAGCCGAAGTTCACCCGCATCTACCTCGACTGCGGCGTGCGCGAGGGGCGCGGGATGTTCGCGCTCGCCGAGGCGATGGCGGCCCTGCTGCACGCGCGCGGCTGGCACGGCGATCGTTCGCTGATGTGGCGGCCGGACGCGAAGGGGGCGCACTCCGAGGCGCACTGGCGGCGACGGCTGCCGAAGGCCCTGCGATTCCTGTACGCGTAGTGGCGCGCTCGCTACCATGGTGCGCCCGATGGCCTCATCGTCCGTGCCGCCCGTGAAGACCGCCGGAGCGTCGTCCAGGAGCCCGGCGAAGAGCCCCGCCAAGAAGCGCGCGAAGAAGCCCGACGCCGAGCCGGCGAGCGCCGACAAGGCCGGCATGGCGAGGCCGAAGCGCGCGCCGCGCGAGAAGCCTCCGTCGATCGTCGTCAAGCGCATCCACCGGCGCGATCTCAACCGCGTGTGGGAGTTCCTCAAGCTGAGCTTCCGCGACGTGAACCGCGCGACCGTCGAGTACCAGCGCCCGCGCACCAAGCAGCGCTTCTTCGAGACCTACGAAGAGGAAGGGGTCGAGCAGCTCCTGTTCATGGTGAAGAGCGAGATCGTCGCCTACGCCGAGGTCACCTACGAGATCCTCGGCCAGGACACCTGGCTCAACCCGCGCTACTTCGAGAAGCGCGACATGCGGCCGCTCTACGTCGAGGAGCTCGCCGTGCACCCCGACTACGCCGGCCGCGGCATCGGCTCGTTCGTGCTCGAGCAGCTCGATCACCTCGCCAAGCTGCGCGGGCTCACCCACCTCGTGCTCGAGGTCGCAGAGAACAACGAGAACGCGCTCGCGTGGTACCGCAAGCGCAACTTCCGCAAGCTCGACGCGGCGATCTTCATGGCGAAGAGCGTCGACGTCCCCGACGAGCTGCTGCCGCCTCGCCCGCTCCCCCCGCCGCGCGAGCCCGCCGAGGAGTCCAAGGAGTGAGCGGGCTGCGCACGCCGGTCGCGACGCTCGCCGTCACGCGAGACGCGCCGCTCGCGCCGCTGACGACGTTCGATCTGGGCGGCCGCGCGCGCGCGCTGGTGGAGGTCGGCTCCGACGCCACGCTGGTCGAGGCGCTGCGCTACGCGAAGGATCAGCGCGCGCCGGTGTTCGTGCTCGGCGGCGGCAGCAACGTCGTGATCGCCGACGCCGGCTTCGCGGGGCTCGTGGTGCGCATGGCCTCGCGCGGCGTCGCGCTCGAGGACGCCGGCGAGGACGCCGCCGGCCCGCGCGTGCTCGTGCGCGCCGCGGCGGGCGAGCCGTGGGACGGCCTGGTGGCGCGCACCGTCGCCGAGGGGCTCGGCGGCCTCGAGTGCCTCTCCGGGATCCCCGGCCTGGTCGGCGCGACGCCGATCCAGAACGTCGGCGCCTACGGCCAGGAGGTCGCCGACGCGATCGCCGAGGTCGAGGTCATCGATCGCGACACGCTCGCGCGCGCGACGCTCACGCCCGACGAGTGCCGCTTCGGCTATCGCCACTCGCTCTTCAAGGAGCCGGCCGGCGCGGGCTGGATCGTGACCGCGGTCACCTTCGCGCTGCGGCGCGCGGCGCCCGGCCCGGTGCGCTACGGCGAGCTCGCCAAGGCGCTCGCGGCGCGCGGCGGCGTGACCACGGTGCGCGAGATCCGCGAGGAGGTGCTCACCCTGCGGCGCGCGAAGTCGATGGTGTGGGATCCCGAGGATCCCAACCGCCGCAGCGCCGGCTCGTTCTTCACCAACCCGGTCGTGCCGCGCGCGCTGGCCGATCGGCTCGTCGACGACGCCGTCGCGACCGGCCTCGTGCGCTTCCGCGAGGAGGTGCCGGTGTTCTCGGCGCCTGCGCACCACGGCGTGCCGAGCGCGAAGCTCTCGGCCGGCTGGCTCATCGAGCGCGCCGGGTTCGAGCGCGGCCTGCGTCGGGGCGCGGTCGGGCTCTCCACCAAGCACGCGCTCTGCCTCGTGCACCACGGCGGCGGGCGCGCGGCCGAGCTGGTCGCGTTCGCGCGGCAGGTGGCCGACGGCGTCGAGGCGCGCTTCGGCGTGCGGCTCGTGCCGGAGCCGGTGTTCGTGGGGTTCGACGCGACGTTCTGAGCTCGAGGGCCACGCGCCCTCGCGGCCCGCGCGCCTCACCGCCCGTAGACCGCCTCGATCTCCCGCGCGACGCGCGCCGCCTCCGGATCCGCGTCCGCGCGCACGTGCAGCTCGACCCCCGGGCAGATCACCACGCGATCCCAGCGCTCGCGCGCGCCGGCGTGCGCGGGGCGATACGGCCCGAGCGGCGCGGGCG
>CAIXWQ010001020.1 GCA_903923175.1 uncultured delta proteobacterium
CGCGAGCAGGCCGCGCAGGTGCGCGAGCCACTCGCCGATGGGGCTGGGAGCGCGCGAGCGCCTGCGCGGCCGGCGCGTCGTCGTCGCCTCGCCGCGCCGCGATCGCCTCGCGCACGCGCTCCGCGAGGCCGTGGGCGCGCGCGTCGACCATCGCGTGGAAGGGCTCCTGCAGCGGGCCCTCCTGCTTCGCGTCCACGAGGATCTCCTGCTTCGCGGTGCCGTCGGCGCGCAGCAGGCGCACGACGACCACCGTCGTGTTCATCACGACCTCGCCGTCGGAGACCTGCGCGTCGACCACGTCGTCGAGCGCGACGAAGCGCCGCTCCCAGAGCCACTCGATCAGCACGCCGTCGGTGCCGACCGTCACGCGCGCAGGGATCGCGAGCGAGACCAGCAGCGGCGCGTAGAAGAGCGCCCCCAGGAGCGGGATGGCGACGGCCCAGCCGCCGAGGAGCCCGAGCGCGATCGCGATCGGCATGAAGACTACGCTCGAGAGCGCCCACTTCGTGCGCCCGTAGTAGTGCGCGACGCTCGGCGCGCGGGCGCGCACCCGCGCCGCGGTCTTCGAGGCGTCGAGCCCCGCGCGCCGCAGCAGCGCGCGCGCCGCCTCGACCGAGCCCACCGCGAGATCGACCGCGCCGAGGCCGGCGCCGACGCGGAGCAACGTCCCCTCGTTCGTGCTCGGGACGACCAGCGCGTCGCGGAGCCGCGCCGCGGGGACGGCGAGGCGCGCGCCGACGTGCAGCCCGCGCTCGTCGAGGCGCGTGGCGCCCGTCGCCAGCCTGCGGCGAGGGCGCTGGGCGAGCGCGAACACGGCCAGCATCGAGAGGATCACCGCGATCGGCGCCGCGGCGATCACCACCGGATGCACGGCCGCCGCGAGCGTTGCGAGCGCGACCGCGGCAGCGAGCGGGATGCCGAGCAGCCGCCCCCACTGCCGGGCGCGCGACTCGAGCAGCTCCGCAGTCGGCGCGGGCGGCGCGGGGGGCGTGGGGGCGCCGCTCGGCGCGTCGGTCGCATCCATCGGGGCGAGTCATGGTAGCGCCCGCGCCGAGCCGGCGGCGTGCCACCCGGTCGCGAGTCGCGGGGCGCGGGGCTCGTCCCGCCCCGCACGCGTCGCTACATTGGCGTCGTGCCCCCCTGGACCGATCCCACGCCCGCCGCCGCGCTCGTCGCCCGCCGTCAACGCTTGCTCGCCGCGCTCGGCGACGCGCCAGCCCTGATCGTCGCGGGCAGGCCGCGCGCCCGGAACTACGCCGCGAACGTCTACCCGTTCCGCGCCGAGAGCCACTTCCTGTACCTGGTCGGCCGCGCGCTCCCCCGAGCGGCGCTGCTGATCGATCGCGGCCGGTCGCTGCTCTTCGTCGAGCCGCCCGCCAGCGACGACCCGCTCTGGCACGGCGAGATCCCGGGGTTCGACGCGATCCGCGCCGACACGGGCGTGGACGACGTGCTCTCGCTCGAGCGCCTCGGCGACGTGGTGGGCGCGCGCTGGCCCGAGGTCGCGACGCTGCCGGCCAACGACGAGGTCACCGCGGCGTGGCAGTCGCGCACGGTCGGGCGCGAGATCCTGGCCCGCTCGGCGGCGAAGCTCGACGGCGCCGACGCGAAGCTCGCCGACGCGATGATCGCGCTGCGCCTCGCGCACGACGCGGCTGCGCTCGCGCAGATGCGAGGGGCCATCGAGGTCACCACGCTCGCGCACCAGGCGGGCGCGCGCGCGCTGCGGCCGGGCGTGCGCGAGGCCGCCGTGCACGCGGCGATCGACGGCACGTTCCTGGCGCACGGCATGTCGCCGGCGTACGGCTCGATCGTCACCGTGAACGGCGAGGTGCTGCACAACGACGCGCACCACAACGTCGTGCGCGACGGCGACCTGCTCCTCGTCGACGCCGGCGCCGAGACCGCCGAGGGCTGGGCCAGCGACGTCACGCGCGTCTTCCCGGCGAGCGGGCGCTTCTCGGCGACGCAGCGCGCGATCTACGACGTCGTGCTCGCGGCCAACCGCGCCGCCATCGCGAAGGTCGCGCCGGGGGTGCGCTACCGCGACGTGCACCTCGAGGCCGGGCGCACCATCGTCCGCGGCCTGCGCGACCTCGGCGTGCTGCGCGGCGAGGTCGACGGGCTGGTCGAGCGGGGCGCGTACACCGTGTTCTTCCCGCACGGCGTCGGCCACCTGCTCGGCCTCGACGTGCACGACATGGAAGACCTCGGCGATCGCGCCGGCTACGCGCCGGGCCGCACGCGCGCCACCCGCTTCGGCGACGCGTATCTGCGGCTCGATCGCGACCTCGCGCCCGGCATGGCGGTGACGATCGAGCCTGGTTTCTACCAGGTCCCCGCCATCCTCCGCGACGCGACCTACACGGCCGCGATCGAAGGCGACCTCGACCGCGGCGCGCTCGCGCGCTTCGGCGACGTCCGTGGGATCCGCCTCGAGGACGACGTCCTGGTCACCGCCGCCGGCGCGGAGGTCCTGACGCGGGCGATCCCGATCGACGCGGCCGAGGTCGAGGCGTGGATGCGCGCCTGAGCGCTGGCCTGAGCGCGCTGCGGAGCGTGCACGCGGGGCGCGTGACGTCCCGCGCGCGGCTCGCTATCGGACTGGCATGCGCAGCCTGAGCCTCTCGTTCGCACTCGCGTCGTCGCTCGCCCTCCTCGCCTGCGGCGGCGGCATCCCGGCCGCGTCGCCCGCCGGCGCGACCTCGACCGAGCCGAGCCACGCCGGCGCGGCTTCGTCCGATGTGAAGAAGCCGGGCGAGGCGAAGGTCGGCGACAAGATGAACTGCCCCGTGAGCGGCGAGGAGTTCGTCGTCGCGGCCGACTCGCCGAGCGCCGAGGTCGACGGCAAGACCTACTATTTCTGCTGCCCGCCCTGCGTCGCCAAGTTCAAGGCCGACCCGAAGAAGTACCTGCACTGAAGCCGCGGCGGCCGCGCGCCTTCGCCGAGCGGGAGAGGCGACGCGAGGCGCGCGCGGTCGAGCCGTCGAGCCGTCGAATGTTCGCGGCGTCGAACGAACGCCCCCTCGAGCGCGCGCGCGGGTGCTGGCGAAGGTCGTGCATCGAGCGAAGCGGGACGCGATTCGTGCTCCGCTCGCTCGCGGTGTGCCGGTCGGACCGCTAGCCTCGCACCCGAAGGGGCGGTCGCTGCGGCTCGGAGCAGCGTCGAGCGCCCTGGAGGTCCGGTGTCGAACTCTAGGCGCGTGCTCATCGTGGAGGACGAGGCGCTCGTCGCCCTCGATCTCGAGGAGCGCCTGGGCCAGCTCGGGCACACGGTCGTCGGCGTCTGCGACGACGGGCACGACGCGCTCCGCCTCTGTGGCGATCGACGCCCCGATGTCGTGCTGATGGACATCCGCCTGCGCGGCGACCTGGACGGCGTCGAGATCGCGCGCCGCCTGGGCGAGCACAGCGACGTGCCGGTGGTGTTCCTGACCGGTAACGCCGACGACGCGACGCTCCGCCGCGCGACCGACACGCGCCCCTTCGGGCTGCTGATCAAGCCGTTCGATCGGCGCGAGCTGCAGGCGGTGGTCGAGACGGCGACGCAGCGCTCGCGCGCCGAGCGGGAGCGCCAGGCGCTGGAGCAGAAGCGGTTCGAGACGCAGAAGCGCGAGAGCCTCGGCGTCCTCGCGGGCGGGATCGCGCACGACTTCAACAACCTGCTCACGGTGGTCCTCGGCAACGTCGCGCTGGCCCGCACCGCCGGCGCGCCCACGGGCGAGGCCGCCGAGGCGCTCGGCGAGATCGAGGCGGCGGCGCGCACCGCGGCCGAGCTCTGCCAGCAGATGCTCGCGTACGCCGGCAAGGGGAGCTTGATCGAGAGCGAGTTCGATCTGAGCGCGCTCGCGCGCGACAGCGCGGACCCGCTGCGGGTGGCGGTGGGCGGGCGGGCGCGCCTGCGCCTCGAGCTCGCGAGCGATCTGCCGCGCGTGCACGCCGACCGCGCGCAGCTCCAGCAGGTGCTGCTCGACCTCGTGGGCCACGCGGCGGAGGCGCTCGGTGACGTCGAGGGGACCATCACCGTCCGCACCCGGCTCGCGCAGCCGACCGAGGACGACCTGCGCACGGCCGCGGTCGCGCCGGCGTCGCTCGAGCCGGTCGAGTACGTCGCGCTCGAGGTGCGCGACACCGGCCGCGGGCTCGAGTCGGCCTCGCTCGCGCGCCTGTTCGAGCCGTTCTTCAGCACCAAGTTCGCGGGGCGCGGGCTCGGGCTCTCGGCCGTGGCCGGGATGGTTCGGCGGCACCGGGGCCTGCTCTCGGTGACGTCGACCCCCGACGCGGGGACGAGCTTCTCGGTGCTGCTCCCTTCGGCCGGCGCGTCGCAGCGCCGCTCCTCGCGGCGCCTCGCGGTGGCCGGCGATGCGCGGTTCGGCGCGGGGCTCGAGACGGGCGTGGTGCTCGTCGTCGACGACGAGGACGGCGTCGTCCGCGTCGCGCGTCGGCTCCTCGGCGCGCTCGGCCTCGAGACGCTCGCCGCCGGCGACGGCCTGCAGGCGCTCGAGCGGCTCGCCGCCGACGAATCGGGCGATCGGCGCATCCGCCTCGTGCTGCTCGACGTGACCATGCCCGGGCTCGACGGCGTCGAGACGCTCGCCCGGATCCGCGCGCAGAGCCCGGGGCTCCCCGTGCTCCTCACGAGCGGCTACTCGGCCGACGCGACCGAGGAGCGCGTGCGCTTCGACGACAAGACGCGCTTCCTGCAGAAGCCGTTCACGGTCGTCGAGCTGCGCGAGGCCCTCGACGCGCTGCTGAGATAGCGAAAATCCTCCCCGGCGCCGGCAGATCGCCCCCCCTCGCGTCGCTGGCAGTGGACGCGGCCGCGAAGATGGTCGACACCCACCCGCTTCGCAAAGCAAGGGAGTTGTGCACGTGCCGAGCCCGTCCGAGCCCAATCGATCCGGTGACGTCCAAGCCCCCAGCGGGGCCGACCTCCCCGAGCCCGTCCGCGACGAGGAGAAGGTCCTCGATCGCGTCACGACCTCGCTGCGGGCGCGCACGATGAGGGCCGGCAAGCGCGACTACGACGCCGAGCTGGTCGCGCTGCGCGACGAGCTCGCCGAGGCGCGGCTCGAGGACGCGCCGCCGCTGCTCGCGCAGATGGAGCGGCTGCAGGCCGTCGCGGCGCGTCGCCAGGAGGTCGTCGAGGGGGTGCTCGACGCGCGCTCGCCCTACTTCGCGCACATGCGCCTGCGCGAGAACGGCAAGCTGCGCGACGTCTGCCTCGGCCGGGCGACCTACCTCGACGCGGAGCACGGCGTGCGCGTCGTCGACTGGCGCAACGCGCCGGTGAGCCGGATCTACTACCGCTACGCCGAGGGCGATCCGTACGAGGAACTGTTCGGCGACAAGGAGGTCGAGGGCGAGGTGCTGGTCCGCCGCGACGTGACCATCGCGAACGGCAAGCTCGTGCGCGTCGGCGCGTCGACCGCGACCTACGTGCGCAAGACCGACGGCACCTGGCGCACCCTCTCGCTGCGCTCGACGCGCCTCGCGGGCGGGCAGGGGACGGCGGTGCTGCCGGAGGAGAACCCGCACCACACGCGCGGCGTGCTCGGCGAGGGGCACGGCGAGGAGGGGATCGGCAAGCGCGACCGCTTCCTCCCCGAGATCGCGGCGCTCCTCGATCCGAAGCAGTTCGAGACGATCTCGCGCCCCGCCGCGGGCGTGGTGGTCATCCAGGGCGGCGCCGGCAGCGGCAAGACCACGGTCGGCCTGCACCGCATCGCCTACCTCGCCTTCCAGGCGCCCAAGCGCTTCACCCCCGACCGCGTGATCGTGCTGGTGCCGAACCGCGCGCTCGCGACGTACACCTCGCGCGTGCTGCCGTCGCTCGACGTCCCCGACGTCCAGGTCGCGGTGCTCTCCGAGTGGCAGCGCGAGGCGCGCATCCGCGCGTTCCCCAACCTGCCTTCGCGCGTGAGCGAGGAGACCCCCCTCGCGGCGGTGAAGCTCAAGAAGCACCCGACGCTGCTCATGCAGCTCGAGCGCCGCGTCGATCGCATCGGCGCCGAGCTCGACGCGCAGCTGCGCGCGGTGTGCGCGCAGGCGCCCCGCGACGTCTCCGCGCCGGTCCTGAAGGCCTGGGAGGCGCTCGCGAGCAGCGCGCTGTATGGCCGCTGCATGGGCGTGCGCCGCTGGCTGCAGGGCGCGCTCCCGCTCCCGGGCGTCCCCGCGCCGCCGCCCGACGGCGCGCTGCGCGTGCCGATCGATCAGACGATCGTGCGCATGGGGCGGCGCGCGAAGGACGTGCTCACCGTCTGGGCCGACCTGCTGACCGACCGCGGCGCGCTCGCCTCGCTGGTCGGCGAGGCGTCACCCTCGGGGCTCGCGCCGCTCTCGTCGGGCGACGTCGAGCAGGCGCTGCGCTGGTGCGTCCGCCGCTGCGAGTCGGTCCTCGGCGTGGCGCACGGCGTCCTCGAGGAGCGCGACAAGGCCCGCGCGAAGGCGCGCGAGCGGGGAGACCGCGGCGATCGCGAGTCGCGCGAGACGCTCGGGCGCGTCGAGGAGCCCGAGCAGCAGGATCTGTTCGGCGGCGGTACCTTCAACGACGACGAGGCCTCCGCGCGCGCCATCGACCAGGAGCACCTCCGCCGCAAGCCGCCCGCCGACGACGGCGAGCACCGCGCCGCCTACCGCGACGACGACGACGGCCGCGAAGAGGGCGACGAGGATCGCTTCCGCGCGATCGACGGCCGCTCCGAGGAGGACGAGGAGGAGCTCGCGAACTCGCTCGACGTCGAGGACGACGCGCTCCTGCTGCGCCTGCACCAGCGCATGCGCGGCCCGCTCCACGGCAAGGGGAAGTCGAACACGACCTACGAGCACGTCTTCGTCGACGAGGTGCAGGACTGCTCGTCGATCGATCTCGCCGTGCTCGTCGAGTGCACCAACCTCGTCGGCGGCGAGCGCTCGATGACGCTCGCCGGCGACACCGCGCAGCGCCTCACGCTCGACACCGGGCTCGGCCAGTTCGCCCCGGCGCTCGAGCAGCTCGGGCTGCCGCACGTCGAGGTCGAGCCGCTGCAGATCGGCTACCGCTCGACGCGCCAGGTGCTCGAGCTCGCGCGCGAGATCCTCGGGCCGATCGCCCCCGCCACGCCGCCGATCGCGCCGCGCGACGGCGCGCCCGTGGAGACGCACCGCTTCAGCGATCAGGGCGCGGCCGCTGCGTTCCTCGCCTCGGCGCTGCGCGATCTCTCGATGCGCGAGCCGCTCGCGAGCGTCGTGCTGATCTCGCGCCACGCCTGGCAGTCGGACGTCTACTACGACGTGCTCACGCGCGCCGAGATCCCGAACCTGCGGCGCGTGCGGGACCAGGATTTCTCCTTCCGCGCCGGCGTCGACGTCACCGAGGTCAAGCAGGTGAAGGGGCTCGAGTGGGACTACGTGATCCTGCTCGACGTCAACGCGCAGAGCTACGGCGATCAGGACGAGTCGCGCCACCTGCTGCACATCGCGGCCACGCGCGCCGCGCACCAGCTGTGGCTGATCGCCTCGGCGGAGCCGTCGCCGCTGGTCTCGCGCTGGGAGGGGTGACGGCGGCGCGAGGCGGGGGGCCAGCTGCTCGCCCGTTCACGCGTTAACTCTCCGGATGGGCGCGCCGTAGAGCCCTCCGGAGGGTCGACATGTCCGAGGGCTCCGGCGTCGAGGCGCCGATCCGCATCGTCTATCGCCTCCGCTTCGAGAGCGGCGCGACCGCGGAGTTCGAGCTCGTGCTCGACGCCGAGACGCTCGAGCCGGTCGAGCCGCCTTGCTCCGAGGCCGAGTCGCGCGGGCCGGCGTGGACCGCGCTGGATCAGCACCAGTGCGCGCACTGCCCGCTCGCGGCCTCGCCCGGCGCGGCGTGCCCGGCGGCGCGCGCGCTCGCGCCGCTCGTCACGCGGTTCCTCGAGTCGTCGTCCACCGAGCGCGTGCACGTCGAGGTCGACACGCCCGAGCGCGGCTACGTGAAGGACGCGTCGGTCCAGGCGGCGCTGCAGAGCCTCTTCGGCCTGGTGATGGCGACCAGCGGCTGCCCCCACCTCGAGTTCCTGCGCGCCAACGCGCGCTTCCACCTGCCGTTCGCGACGACCGAGGAGACCATGGTGCGCGTGGTGTCGATGCACCTGCTCCGGCAGTACCTGTCGTACCGGCGCGGCGGGCACGACTCGATCGACGCCGGCGGCCTCGCGGCGCGCTACGACGCGGTGTCGAAGGTCAACCGCGGCATGCTGGCGCGCCTCGGGGCGATCGGCGCGCGCGACGGCGGGCGCAACGCCCTGGTGATCCTCGACGCCTTCGGCAAGATGACCAAGCACGAGGCGCGCGACGAGTTCCCGATGCTCGCGAAGCTCGTGCGTTAGCCCCGCGTCGCCCGCCTCACGCGCCTCGCCCACCTCTCGCGCCTCGCCCGACGCCGCGCCAGCGACGCCAGGGCGACCACGAGCGCGAGCCCGCCGCCGCCCATCCCCTCGCGCGAGCCCGCGCTGGTCGAGCAGCCGCCCGACGAGGTCGTCTGCGCGCCGCCGCTCCCGGCCGCGACGCACGTCTTCGAGGTCGGGTCGCACAGGAAGCCGCCCGCGCACTGCGCGCTCTCGGCGCACGCGGTCGAGCAGTTCCCGTCGCTCGCGCACAAGTACGGCGAGCAGTCGTGCTCGGCGCCCGCCACGTCGATCGAGACGCTCGGCACGCCGTCCTTGCAGTGCGCCCCCTTCGCGCGGCACTTGCCGGTCGCGGCCTCGCAGCCGTAGCCGTCGGCGCAGTCCGCGTCGGTCTTGCACGGCCCCTGGTTGCAGCTCGTCGCGTCGAGGCACGTGCGGAAGTTGTCGCAGAAGACCGGCGTCACCGTCGGGCAGCTCCCCGAGCCGTTGCAGGTGATGGGCGGGTTGGCCTTGCCGCTCGCGCAGCTCGCCGGCTGGCAGGTCGTCTCCGCGCCGGGCTTGCCCGCGCAGCTCTTGCCGTCCTTGCCGTCGCAGATGCTCGTCGAGCACGCGTCGCCGGCGCCGGCCGGGCAGGCACCGTGGCCCGTCGCGGGCTTGCCCACGATCGGCGCGCAGGTGCCCGGCGTGCCGGCGGTCTTGCAGCTCTCGCACACGCCGTCGCACGCGCCGTCGCAGCAGACCCCCTTGCCGGTGGCCGCGTCCTTCTCCGCGCAGTGCCCCGAAGAGCACTCGGCGTCGCTCGCGCACGCGTGGTTGTTCAGCGCGAGGCAGACGCCGGGGTGCGTGCCGCCGCAGAAGCCGCCGTGCGCCTCGCACGAGGCGTCGTCGCAGCAGACGCCGTTCTGGCAGCCGAGGAGCTTGCCGCCTCCGCCGAGCCCGCACGCGCCGCCGAGCTTCGGATCGCACGGCTGCCCGAGCGCGCCCTTGAGCTGGCAGGTGCCGTCCGCGGCGCAGAACGCGGTGCTCACGCAGTCGGCGTCGGCGGCGCACTTGGTCTTGCAGCTCGTGCCGGCGCACAGGAAGTAGCCGCAAGGGCGCGTCGTCATCGAGCACTTGCCCGCGCCGCAGAAGCCGGGATCGAGCTCGGCGTTGCTCGCGACGTCGCACGCCTGCGCGCCGCACGCCGTCGTCGCGGGCGGGTCCACGCACGCGAGGCTCGCGCCCGTGCAGGTCTTGGTGCCACAGGTGCTGCCGTCCCCCGCGCACGGCGTCCGGCCGCCCACGGGGGCCCCCACCACCGGGGTGCAGACCCCCTCGAACCCCTTCACGTTGCAGGCGCCGCACGACTCGGCGCACGCGGCGTTGCAGCAGACGCCGTCGATGCAGTGGCTGCTCACGCAGTCGTCGTCGACGCCGCAGCTCGCGCCGTTGCCCGCCTTGCAGACGCCCTTCTGGGCGCCGCGGTTGATGCACGCGCCGGTGCCGCACGTCTGCGCGTTGCAGCAGATGTTGTTGGTGCAGAAGAGGCCGGAGCCGCACGCGGCGTCGGTCGCGCACGGGTTGCCGACGTTCGCCTTGTAGGCGCAGTGCAGGGTCGCGTCGCAGAACGCGCCCGCGCTGCAGTCCGCGTCGGAGCCGCACCCGATCTTGCACGCGCTCGCGCCGCACACGTACGGCGCGCAGCCGCCCGACGAGGTCGGCACGCAGGCGCCGCCGCCGCTGCACACCCCGCCGCTCACGAACGTGCCGCCCGCGCAGCTCGCCGCGCCGCACGCGGTCTTGCCGTCGGGGTACTTGCACTGGGTGCGCTGCACGCCGTCGCACGCCGACTGCCTGCAGGTCGGGTCGGTGCCGCTGGCCGGGCACGCGCCGTGGCCGCTGGCGGGCTGGTTGCCGCTCGCGATCGGCGAGCACACGCCGGCGAGCCCGGAGAGGTTGCACGCCTCGCAGAGCCCCGTGCACGCGCTCGTGCAGCACACGCCGTCGGCCGCGACCCCCTTCGAGGCGCACGGCACGCCGGCGACCACCGGCTGGCCCAGGCGGATCGCGCACTGGCCGAGGTTCGAGGGATCGTTGCACGTGCCGCCGCTCGGACAGACCGCGCTGCCGCAGCAGACGCCGTCCACGCAGCTGCCGCTCGTGCACTGCGAGCCCGCGGTGCAGGTCGTGCCGTTGCCGAGCTTCGCCGCGCAGTGCCCGGAGGCGTCGCAGTAGTTCCCGGTCGTGCAGTCGGCCGCGCTGGCGCAGGTCGTCTTGCAGGCGCTCGCCGAGCAGGTGTACGGCGCGCACTGGATGGTGCCCGTCCCCGCGCACTTGCCGGTGCCGTCGCAGGTGCCGGCCGAGGTCGCCGTCGAGGCCGCGGAGCACCCCGCGCCGCAGGCGTTTCCGCTCACGTAGCTGCAGCTCGCGCGCGTCGAGCCGTTGCAGCTGGTGGCGGTGCAGTCGCCCGGCCCGCTGCCGGCGTTGCAGCTGCCGTGGCCGGTCTTCGGGCTGCCGACGACCGGCGTGCAGACGCCAGGCGACCCGGCGACGTCGCACGCCTCGCAGGTGCCCCCGCACGCCGAGTTGCAGCAGACGCCGTCGGCGCAGAGCCCGGAAGCGCACTGGGTCCCCGCGCCGCAGCCCTGGCCGAGGTTCAGGGTGCAGGTGCCCGGCTTGCTGCCGTTGCACGTGCCGTTCGCGCAGCTCGACGAGCCGCAGCAGACGCCGTCGGTGCACGAGAGCCCCGAGGAGCACTGCGAGGCGCTCGCGCACGGGCTGCCGAGCCCCGTCTTCGGCGTGCACGCGCCGCCGCTGCACCAGTAGCCGGCGGCGCAGTCGCCGTCGGTCGCGCAGGACGCCTTGCACGCGCCCGCGCCGCACGCGTACGCGTTGCACGGCTTGATGGTGGTCGCGCACGCGCCTGCGCCATCGCACCCGGCGGGGTCGGACTCGACACCCGCCGTGCACTGCGCGCTCGAGGCGCACGTGGTGGTGGAGCCGGGGAAGTGGCAGCTCGACACGTCCGAGCCGTTGCACGAGCTCTGGTTGCACGACGCGTCCGCGCTCGCGCTCTTGGCGCACGCCGCGCGCCCGCCGATCGGCGCGCCGGCGGTCGCCGAGCAGTGCCCCGCGTTGCCCGGGTTGGCGCACGACTGGCATGGTTTGCTCGGATCGCAGGCGCTGTCGCAGCAGACGCCGTCGACGCAGTGCCCCGAGTTGCACTGCGCGTCGGCGAGGCACGCGCCGCCGAGATCGCCGATGCAGTCGCCCGTGGCGATCTGGCAGATCTGGCCGGCGGGGCACGACGCCGTCTTGCAGCAGACCGACACGCCGGCGCCGGCGGAGACGCAGTGGGCGCTCGCACAGGCCGCGTCGCTCGCGCAGCTCTGCCCCGGGCGCGCGGCGCAGGTGCCGCTCGCGTTGCAGGTGCTGGTGAGCACCGGGCAGCTGTCGACGTCGTCGCCGTTCACGACGGGCGTGCAGGCGCCGAGCGCGCCCGCGACGTTGCACGCCTGGCAGGTCGCGCAGGTCGGCTGGTCGCAGCAGACGCCGTCGGTGCAGATCCCGGTGTCGCACCCCGACGCGCACGAGTTGCCGCGCGTGTGCATCTCCCAGGTGTCGAAGAAGTGCGCGCTCTCGTCGCCGCCGCCGGCGAGGATCCCGCGGTGACGGGTGCGGTCGAACGCGAAGCCGAAGTTCTGGCGATGCGGCACGCCGCAGCTCGGCATCGAGCCGCCGCCGCACAGCACGCTCCAGGTCTGCGAGGCGAGATCGAACGCCGAGGTGAGCAGCTCGGTGCCGTTCGAGCTGACCATGATCAGCTGCTTGTTCGCGTCGTCGTAGTCGAGGACGCTCTGCTGCGCCGCGCCGGGCGGGCACGCGCCGGTGGAGCCGGTGCCGCAGAGCGCGCTCCACCCCGCGACCGGATCCCAGGCCCAGGAGTCGGCCCACGCGCCGCCGGCCGCGAGCGAGCTCGAGCCGCCGTAGATCACGAACTCGAAGCCGCCCGACGGCGTCGTCGCGGTCACGTGGGGCGCGAGGCCGCCGCTCGTGCCGAAGCGCGCTGGCGGCGAGCCCGCCGGCGTCGAGCAGGCGAGCGGGTAGAAGCCGGGATCGGCGCCGGTGAACGGCTTGTAGCCGGCGCAGGTGTCGCCGAGGCCGTCCGCGACGTGCGCGGCGTTGCGGCCGCCGAAGGTCACGAGCGCGGCCCACGTCCCGCCGCCGCGGTAGTCGAGCCCGCTCGCGGCGGCCGCGGCGTAGCGCCCCGCCTGCGCGAGTCCGGAGAAGCACGCGGGGCCCGACCCGCCGCACGCCGCCTGCCACTGCTGCGGGGAGCCCGCCGCCTGGTAGAAGACGTCGGACGACGAGGCCACGTTGAACAGCCGCGTGCCCTGCCCGAACACCTCCGTCGTGAAGCCCCAGCCGGGCACCGAGACGAGCGAGCCGAACCCCTCGTAGAGCATGTACCGATACGGATCGACGCTCTCCCAGGTCTTGGTGACCGCGTTCCACTTCCCCATGTCCTCGTTGAAGCCGCCGCCGGTGCCGCCGACGTAGCCGCCGACCGACTGCACGGCGCCGAGCGTCGGGCGGTACAGGAGGCTCGCGCCGTAGATGTTGCCGCAGGTCGTGCCGAAGTTGGCGATGCCGCCGGTGCACGAGGCGGTCGAGTAGCTGCCGATGTACGTGTTCGCGAACGCGCCGGCCTGCAGCGTCCACGCGGCGACGCCGGTGAAGGGGTCGAGCACGATCGGAAAGGCAGCGCCCCGGGCGTCGAGGCCGACCGAGAGCGTCGACGTGGCCTCGTCCCAGCCGAGGGCCGCTTCGATGCGGCGCCCGCTCGCGTCGATCGCGAACGGCCGCTCGGTGCGCAGCACCGTCGCGCTCGGCATTATCACGCTCGCCGTCCTGCTCGCCTTCTCGCGCGCCGCCTGGGGCTTGCTGGCTGTCACCGCCGCCTTCATGCTGGCATTGATGGTCCTGACCAGCCAATCAAACAAGCAGCGCTCGCGGATCATCATCATGGCGATCGCCGC
>CAIXWQ010001021.1 GCA_903923175.1 uncultured delta proteobacterium
AGCCCGCGCCGCGCCGCCGCTCGCTCGTGCCGCGACGCGCCCGCGGCGTGTCGCCGCGCAATGCGCACAACGACGCACGTTCGCCGCCTTGTGCAGTCCGCACCGGAGACGAACACTACGGCTGTGCAACCCCACGCCCCCAAGCGAATCCTCGTCGTCGAGGACGACCCCATCGGCCAGAAGGTCGTCGTCGATTCGCTCCGGGCGAACGGCTACGAGGTGTCGGTCGCGCGCACCGGCGTCGAGGGGGTCGAGATGGCCGCGCGCGATCGCCCCGATCTCGTGCTGTGCGACGTGCTCCTGCCGCAGAAGAGCGGCTTCGAGGTCTGCTTCGAGATCAAGCGCGCGCACGAGACGCGCAACCTCCCCGTGATCCTGATGAGCGCGGTCTGCCGCGACGGCTACTCGGAGTTCTACGCGTCGGTCTCGCTGCGGGCGGAGGCGTACTTCGTGAAGCCGTTCGCGATGGGCGCGATGCTCGCGCGCATCCGCCAGCTGCTGCCCGCCTGAGCGCCGGCCCCGCTCGATGCGCTACCCGGCCTTCGTCGCCGAGATCGGCCGCGAGGAGAACCGCGCCAACATCCAGGCCGGCATCTACACCGGCTACGCGACCGCGCTCGGCTTCGGCGCGCTCGCCTGGTACGCCGCGCGACACGGGTTGATCCCAGCCTCGCCGGGCTTCCTCGCGCTCGTCGTCGCCAAGCTCGCGACCAACACGCTGTCGTGGGTCACGCTGCGCGCGCGGCTGCTGCATCTCGAGTTCGCGGCGCTCAACATCGCGGCCGACCTCTGCGTGATGACCGGCGCGGTCTACCTCACGGGGGGCCCGCAGAGCCCGCTGATCCCGATCTACTTCATCGAGGTCGCCGTCATGGCGCTCCTCACGAACTTCGGGCTCACGATCGTCACCACCTGCGCGTCGTTCCTGCTCTTCGCGGGGATGTGCCTGCTCGTGAAGGCCGGCTCGCTGCCGCTCCTGCCGACGCCGTACGAGCGCTTGGGCTCGCTGTCTTCGGCGTACGTCGCGGCCACCGTCGCCGGCTTCGCCCTCAGCAGCCTCGCGCCGGGGGCGTACATCGCGCTCATCGTCGGGCGCTTGCGGCGCAAGGAGCTCGAGCTCGAGGCGCGCGCGCGCGATCTGCTCGAGGCGTCGCGCGAGAAGAGCCAGTTCATGGTCAACGTGACCCACGAGCTGCGCACGCCGTTGCACGGCATCCTCGGGCTGTCGGATCTCCTCCGCGAGGGGGTCTACGGCGCCGTCGAGGAGCGGCAGCGCGAGGCGCTCGAGGGGATCGATCAGAGCGCGCGCGGGCTCCTGGAGCTGATCGACGCGCTGCTGCTGCTCGCGCGGGCCGAGGCGGCGAAGCTCGAGCTCGTCGCGTCGCCGGTCGACGTCGCCGAGGTCGTGCGGCGCGTCGCCGCGGCGGGGCGCTGGATGCGTGGCCGCAAGGATCTCGCGATCGAGGTGAGCGTCGCCGACGACCTGCCCACCGTCCGCACCGATCGCGGCAAGCTCGCCCAGATCCTGCTCAACCTGCTCACCAACGCGATCAAGTTCACCCCCGAGGGGGGGCGCATCGTGATCGAGGCGCGCCGCGCGGACGGCCCGAACGGCGCGGCGCCGGCCGCGGGCGAGCCGGTCCGCGACGGCGTCGAGATCCGCGTGGCCGACACCGGCATCGGCATCCCAGCCGCGGAGCTCTCGCGCATCTTCGACGAGTTCCACCAGGTCGACGGCTCGGCCTCGCGCGCCTACGGCGGCGCGGGGCTCGGGCTCGCGCTCGTGCGGCGACTCTCGACCATGCTCGGCGGCGTCGTCGACGTGACCAGCCGCGAGGGCGAGGGCTCGACGTTCACGGTGCGGCTCGCGTCGCTGCCGGAGGTCGACGGGGCGCGGCCGGCGTAGCGCTCAGTGCCTGCGGGGCACTGCCTCCCAGCCGCTTCACTGCCCCCAACGGAGCGATTGCCTCGCAATCGCTCAGCGCCCGAACAGCTTGCCGAAGAACGACTGCTTCTGCCACCGCCCCGCGGGCGCATCGGGATCGACGCCGTAGAACGCGCAGAGGCGGCGCAGCGGCGCCGTCGAGCGCGGGTGGACCAGATCCATCACCTGCGAAGGATCGCCCGCGAGTCGGGCGGCCTCGTAGCGCGCGACGTCCGCGTCCGAGATCTCCTCGTCGAGGGTGTCGGGCCAGGCGCCGTTCGCGCCGTCGGCAGGTCCGTCGAAGAAGAACGCGCGCTCCCACGGCTGCGTGCGCCCGTCGGCGGCGAGCCAACCGTCGTCGTCGCGCGAGTAGGCCAGGTGGCGCATGCACTCGCCGTGATCGAACGCGCGGATCTCGTACGCGTCCGATCCCGTCTGCGCCGCGAAGCCGATCGCGGCGGTGCTCAGCACCGTCGAGAGCGTCTGCGCGAGCAGGATCGGCGATTCGAAGTCGCTCCTCGCGTCGACGTCGATGAGCGCGAGCGGCGGCACGGCGGAGGTGTCCGGCTCGACCCCCTCCGCCCGCGCGGCCCTCCAGAAGTCGGCGCGCCCCTGCGTAGCGACGATGACGGCGGTCCAGGTGCCCATGGCTACCCGGCTTCGCCCGAACGGCGCGGGAGGGCGACTACTTCGTGCACTTGCTGCTGCTGCACTTGCCGCCGGGGCACTCGCTGTCGAAGTTGCACTTGCCGTCGGGCGCGTTCGAACACTTGCTGCTGTTGCACTTGGCTCCGTTGCCGCCGCAATCGGAGTCGAACGAGCAGCTCGAGCCGGCGCTGTCGGCGCACTTGCCGCCGTTGCACTTCACGCCCTTGTGGCAGTCGGAGTCGAAGCCGCACTTGCCGTACTCGCCGGCGTCGGCGGGCGTGCCGCTGACGGCGAAGGCGAGGAGGAGGCCGAGGCAGGCGGGGAAGATGACGGCGAGCTTGCGCATGGAGTGACCCCTTGGCGAGCGACACGGCCACGAACGGCCGCGCGCGAGCGCGAAGAGATCAGCACGTCCCCGTCGCGCCGCCAGCGCCGCCGCCCGCCGCCCGCGGATCGCCCTCGAGGCGATGCGCGGGCGCGGACGCGCGGGCTCGGCGAGGCGCGACTACGCGTGCGGCTGCGAGGTGCGGCCGGCGTCGCTCACGCGCGGGCGCGGCATCGCGCCGAGCTGCTGGAGCATCCCGGCGTAGTCCCAGGTGGTCCAGCTCTCGGCGATCTTGCCGCCGAGGAGGCGGTCGATGGTGATGCCGGTCACCACCACCTTGCGCCCCGTCGGCGTGAGGTCGCCGAGGTTGCCCTGGTGCGTGCCGCGCGCCGTCCAGCGGGTGACGACCTTGTCGCCCTCGGCCATCTGGTCCTCGATCGTCATGCGCAGGTCCGGGTAGGCCCCGCGATACAGCTGCACGATCATCTTGATCCCCGCGGGACCGTTCGGCATCGACGGCGGGTTGGCCGGATCGTGATCGACGTGGCTCGTCGCGATGCACTGGTCGATCACCTTCAGATCGCCCTTGCCGAAGGCCTCTTCGAGGATGCGTCGCGCCGTCGTCTTGTTCTCGGTGCTCATGATCTCTCCTCCGTCGTCGTGTCGTTGGGCCGCGCGTCCCGAAGCGCGGCGGGGGGCGCCTTCGCAAGGCGCGTGCTTGAAGGAGCGAGGCCGATCGGCCGCCCGCGCCGTGCACTGCCCGCGCGCCGCGGCCCGCGCGAGCACGGCGCGTGTGGGCGCCCGGCACGCC
>CAIXWQ010001022.1 GCA_903923175.1 uncultured delta proteobacterium
CGTCGACGGCGCTCCCTACGGGCGAGGTGCTGCGGGCGCTCGGCGCGACGCCGCTCTCGCTGCAGGTGGTCGCGGCGTCCGGCTGGCTGCCGGCGCGCGAGGTCGCGCTCCTCGCGCCGGGCGACGCGCTCGTGCTGGATCACGCGGAGGGGCTCGCGCCTGGCGGCCGGTGCGTGCTGGCCGCGGCGAGCGTCGACGTCGGGGTCTCGGCCGAGCGCGTGGCCGGCGAGGCCGTGCGCGTGGGGGCGCGACGCGTCGGGCTTGCGCCCGAGCCCGGTTCGGCCGAAAGAGCGGGCCTCGAAGGCGAGGCGAGGAGCGGGCCATTGGCGAGCGAGATCGGCAACAGCGAAGCGACGGTCGAGATCGCCGCGATCGAGGACGGCGGCGCGCTCGTGGAGGCGCTCGCCGACGCGCCGGTGCTCGTCCGCGTCGAGATCGGCAGCCTCACGCTCCCCGCGCGCGAGTGGGCGGCGATCGGCGTCGGTGACGTCGTCGCGCTCGATCGCCGCGTCGGCGACGCCGTGCACCTGCGCATCGGCGGGCGCACCCTCGCGCGCGGCGAGCTGGTCGACGTCGACGGCGCGATCGGCGTCCGCGTCCTCGAGCGACTCCCCTGATCCCACCTCTGGAAAGCCCATGAAACGAACCCTGCTCGCCCCCGCCTCCGCCCTCGTCGCCGTGCTCTCGCTCGGGCTGACGCTCACCGTCGGCTGCGACAAGAAGGACTCGGGCGGCGCTGGCGCCACCGCGTCGAGCGCGAAGGGCTCTGCGGCCGCGGGGGGCGCGTCCGCGTCCGCGTCCGCCGCGGCCTCCGCCAAGCCCGCCGCGCCGCTCGAGGTGACCGGGAGCTACGAGTCGAAGGCCGGCGAGGTGCGCACCCCGAAGGACGCGCCGACGTTCTCGAACGTGGCGACCGGCGCGACGGGCAAGGGCGAGCTCACGCTCGTGCTCCCCGCCGAGGACGAGGGGGCGGTCACCGGCAAGGCGAGCGGGCCGCTCGGCGCGCAGCTCTTCAGCGGGCGGCTCGAGGAGGGGCGCCTCACGGGCACGCTCTCGCCGGCCGAGAAGGGCTCCGACGCGATGACCGGCACCGTGCTCGGCACCGTCTCCGGCAAGGGGGACGCGCGCACCGCCGAGGGGGCGATCCGCGCGAGCGGGCCCGACGGGCGCGTGGTGCGCGACGCGACCTTCAAGCTCGAGGCGGCGAAGAAGTAGCCGCGCGCGCGGGCGTGCGAAATCGACCCTACGCTCGGGGGGCCCGGCATGACGCTGTCGGGGAGCGGGGGTAGACCACGCGGCTCATGCCGCCTCCCTCAGGGCCTGCCGGGCTCTTCGTTCGCGGCGCCCGCACGCACAACCTCAAGGGGTTCGACGTCGGCGTGCCGGCGTCCACGCTCACGGTGATCACCGGGCCGAGCGGCGCGGGGAAATCCTCGCTCGCGCTCGACACCATCTACGCCGAGGCGCAGCGGCGGTTCATCGAGCTGCTCGGCGAGGCCGCGCGCGAGCGCTTCGAGCGGCTCCCCAAGCCCGACGTCGACGCCATCGAGGGGCTCTCGCCGGCCATCGCCATCGACTCGCGGCCGCTCACGGGCTCGCCGCGCTCGACGCTCGGCACCGCCACCGAGATCGCCGATCACCTGCGGCTCCTGTTCGCGCGCGCCGGCACCGCGCGCTGCCCGCGCTGCCACGACGTCGTGCGGGCGGAGACCCCGGCGCGGATGGTCGACGCCGCGCTGGCGCAGCCCGAGAAGACCAAGATCGCCGTGCTCGCGCCCGCGCTGCGCGGCGCGGCGGGGGATCTGGCGCAGGCCCTCGAGGACCTGCGAAAGCAGGGCTTCGTGCGCGCGAAGGTCGACGGCGTGCCGATCGATCTCGGCGAGATCGAGCGCCTCGATCCGAAGCGCTTCGCGGGGCGCGGCGACGGCCTGCACGATCTCGACGTGGTGGTCGATCGCGTGGTGACCAAGGCCGATCGCGACGCGAACCGGCGTCGCCTCGCCGACTCGGTGGAGCTGTCGCTGCGCGCGTTCGACGGGCGGGTCGGCTTCGAGATCGAGCGCCCCGACGGCACGCGCGCGCTCGAGTGGCACTCGGAGCGCCCGACCTGCCCGCGTGACGGGTTCGCGTTCCCCAAGATCGAGCCCGCGCTCTTCTCGTTCAACACGCCCGACGGCGCGTGCCCCTCGTGCGACGGGCTCGGCACGCGGGCGCGGGCCACCGAGGCGCGGCTGGTGCCCGACGCGCGCAAGAGCCTGCGCGAAGGGGCGATCGTCGCGTTCGGCGCGGCCGGCTCGGTGGCGCACGCCGTCGAGCTCGCGCGGCTGGTCGAGTCGCTCGGGATCGATCCCGACGTCCCCTGGTCGGCGCTCGCGCCCGAGGCGCGCGCCGCGATCCTCGCGGGCGGCGCGTCGGGCGAAGGGGTGGCAGAGGGCGCCGCGAACGCGCCGGCCGCCGTCCCCGGTCGCGGTCGCAAGGTCGCGGCGGCGGCTGGATCCACGCGCTCGAAGGCAGCGCCGCGCGCGAAGTCCGCGCCCTACGAAGGGGTCGTCCGCTGGGTCGACGCGCGGCTCGAAGGCGGCGGCAGCGAGCGCGACGACGAGGGGGCGCTCGACGACGGCGCCCTGCGCGCGCTGCTCGAAGAGCACGTGTGCGACGGCTGCCACGGCGCGCGGCTGCGCCCCGAGGCGCTCGCCATCGAGGTGGGCGGCGCCTCGATCGCCGCGCTCGCCGCGATGCCGCTCGGGCCCGCGCGGGCGCACCTGCAGGCGTTCCGCGAGGCCTGCGCGCAGGAGCTCGGGCTGATCGTGCGGCCGATCGTGGACGCGACCGCGGCGCGGCTCGCGGTGCTGGAGTCGATCGGCGTCGGCTACCTCTCGATCGATCGGCCGGTCGCCTCGATGAGCGGCGGCGAGCGGCAGCGGGTGCGGCTCGCGGCGCAGCTCTCGGGCGGGATGCGCGGGCTGCTGTACGTGATCGACGAGCCGTCGATCGGCCTGCACCCGCGCGACGTGGAGCGCGTGATCGCGCACCTGCGCGCGCTGCGCGACGCCGGCAACACCGTGCTCGCGGTCGAGCACGATCTCGACGTCGTGCGCGCCGCCGATCGCGTGATCGACGTCGGGCCCAAGGCGGGGCACGAGGGGGGCTACCTGCTCGCCGAGGGGACGATCGCCGAGATCCTGGCGTCGCCGACGAGCGTGACCGGCCCGTGGCTCGACGGGCGCGCGCGCCTGCCGAAGCCGTCGCGTCGCGCGCCGGACGCGGCGCGGCAGCTGCGCGTCCGCGGCGTCAGCAAGCACAACCTGCGCGGCGTCGACGTCGACGTGCCGCTCGGGCTGCTCGTCGGCGTGGCGGGGCCGAGCGGCAGCGGCAAGAGCACGCTCGTCGAGGAGGTGCTCGTCCCCGCGGCGCGCGCGGCGCTCGGGGCCTACACGGATCGCGCGCCGATCGCGGGCGGCACGCTCGAGGGGGCGGCGGCGATCGACGCGCTCGTCTCCATCGACGCCGCGCCGATCGGCCGCACCCCGCGCTCGAACGCGGCGAGCTACGTCGGCGCGCTGCCGCTGCTGCGCGAGCTGTTCGCGCAGACGCCCGAGGCGCGGGCGCGCGGGTTCAAGCCGGCGCGCTTCTCCACCAACGTGAAGGGCGGGCGCTGCGAGGCGTGCCGCGGCGACGGCGTGGTGCGCGTCGAGATGTCGTTCCTGCCCGACGTGCTCGTGACGTGCGCCGACTGCGGCGGCAGCCGGTTCGATCGCGAGACGCTCGAGATCCGCTGGCGCGGCCGCACGATCGCGGACGTGCTCGCGATGTCGGCCGACGAGGCGCGCGCCCACTTCGACCCGGTGCCGCGCATCCGCGAGCGGTTCGACGCGCTGCTGCGCCTCGGCCTCGGCTACCTGGTGATCGGCCAGCCCGCGCCGATGCTCTCGGGCGGCGAGGCGCAGCGGATCAAGCTCGCGCGCGAGCTGTCGCGGCGCAGCGGCGAGCGCACGCTCTACGTCCTCGACGAGCCGACCACCGGCCTGCACCCCGTCGACGTCGCGCTGCTCCTGGAGGCGCTGGTGGAGCTGCGCGATCAGGGGCGCAGCGTGATCGTCGTGGAGCACGACGCGGAGCTCCTCGCGCGCATGGACTGGCTGATCGAGCTCGGCCCCGGCGCGGGCGACCAGGGTGGGCGCGTCGTCGCGGCAGGGACCCCCGAGCAGCTGGCGCGCGGCGGAACCGCCACGGCGCCCTACCTGGCGGCGGCGCTCGCGCGCTGAAGCCCCCGCCGCGGCGACTGTGCTACCTGTCTGCGATGCCCCTCAACGGCGCCGACGCCAGTCACCTCCGCGCGCTCGCGCACAAGCTCGTCCCCATCGTCCAGCTCGGCAAGGAGGGGGTCACCGAGGCGCTCGCCACCGCGACGGCGCGCGCGCTGCTCGATCACGAGCTGATCAAGGTGAAGATCCTCGGCGAGGCGCCGGTCGATCGGCACGAGGCCGCCGAGGCGCTGGCCGCCGCGACCGATTCGGACGTCGCGCAGGTGATCGGGCGGATCGTCGTCCTCTACAAGCCGAACCCGAAGGAGCCGCAGATCAAGCTGCCGAACCTCGGCGCCGGCGGGCGCGCGGCCAAGGCGCGCGGCAACGTCGAGGGGCCGCCGGCGAAGAAGCCGAAGAAGAAGTCGGGCGTCGGCAACCGGCCGAAGCACAAGAAGCGGACCTTCGGGCGCAGCAGCCGCTCGCCCAAGGCCGAGGCGCCGGCACGCCCCAGCATCTTCGCGCCGCGCGCGCGCGAGGACGAAGAGCGCTTCCCGGGCGTGCGCGGCGGCGGCAGCGCTGGCGGTGAACGACCGGCGGGCCGCGGCCCTGCGCGC